>JBBWZQ010000029.1:0-14101 GCA_039649115.1 Micromonosporaceae bacterium
GCCTGGGCCACCGGCCCGTAGGTGAGGCTCCCGTCGTGGGTGTTGAGGCCCAGCGCCAGCCCCCGGTCGCCGCGCAGCGCCTCGCGCCAGCCGCGGTTGGCCAGGTCGAGCGCGTACGGCAGGGTCACGTTCGTCAGCGCGTACGTGCTGGTGTGCGGCACCGCGCCGGGCATGTTCGCGACGCAGTAGAAGATCGAGTTGTGCACCTGGTAGACCGGGTCGGCGTGCGTGGTGGGGTGCGAGTCCTCGAAGCAGCCGCCCTGGTCGATCGCGATGTCGACGAGCACGCTGCCCGGCTTCATCCGGGAGACCAGCTCGTTGGAGACCAGGGTGGGCGCCTTGGCACCGGGTACCAACACCGCGCCGATCACCAGGTCGGCGTCGATGACCGCGCGCTCGACCTCGTACGCGTTGGACGCGACCGTCTGCAGGTGCCCCTGGTAGATCGCGTCGGACTGGCGCAGCTTGTTGATGTTCTTGTCGAGCAGCAGCACCTCGGCCTGCATGCCGAGCGCGATCGCCGCGGCGTTGGTGCCGGAGACACCGGCGCCGATGACCACGACCTTCGCCGCGTACACGCCGGAGACGCCGCCCATCAGCACGCCGCGGCCGCCGCCCGAGCGCATCAGGTGGTACGCGCCCACCTGCGGCGCGAGCCGCCCGGCCACCTCGGACATCGGCGCGAGCAGGGGCAGCGAGCCGTCGGTACCCTCCACGGTCTCGTAGGCGATGCCGGTGACCCGCCGGTCCAGCAGCGCGTCCGTGCAGTCGCGGGAGGCGGCCAGGTGCAGGTAGGTGAACAGCACCTGCCCCTCGCGCATGCGGTGGTACTCCTCGGCGATCGGCTCCTTGACCTTGAGGATCAGCTCGCCCTCGCCCCACACCTCGTCCGCGCCGGCCACGATCGTGGCACCGGCCGCGACGTACTCGTCGTCGGTGATCGACGACCCGTCGCCGGCGCCCGCCTCGATGACCACCTCGTGGTTGGCGCGGACGAACTCGTGCACGCCGGCCGGTGTGATCGCCACCCGGTACTCGTGGTTCTTGACCTCACGCGGAATTCCGACCTTCACCGTGGACCCTCCTGTCCGGGGCCGCCGGCGCGGCAGGCTCCGCGCCGTGAGTCTAGATCGCGCGACCGGGTCCGGCCGTGCGCAAGCTGACAGCCGGGAACGGTTCTCATTGACGAAGTGTCAGGTCCGGGGCAGCGGGGTGTCCACCGGCCGCAGCGGCGGCCAGCCCTGCGCGCGGAGGTGGGCGGCGGCGAACACGCCGATCAGGCAGCTCGCGTTGAGGATCTCCCCGCGCAGCGCCATGCCGACCGCCTCGTCCAGGCCGACCAGCCGGGTCACCAGGTCGGCCTCCTCGTCCTGCCGCTCGTGCCGCTGCCCGTCGGGTACCGGCGTGAGGTCCCGGGCCAGGAACAGCCGGATGATCTCGTTGGAGTACCCCGGCGACGTGTACGCGTCGACCAGCAGCTCCCACCGGCCGGCGACCAGGTCCGCCTCCTCCGCCAGCTCCCGCGCGGCCGCGGCCACCAGCGACTCACCCGCCACGTCGACCAGCCCGGCCGGCAGCTCCCACAGCCGGGCGCCGACCGGGTGCCGGTACTGCTGGACCAGCACGACCCGGTCGGCGTCGTCGAGGGCCAGCACCCCGACGGCGCCCACGTGCCGCACGTAGTCGCGCCGCGCATGCCCGCCGCCGGGCATCTCGACCTCGTCGGTGACCACCGAGAAGATCCGCCCGGCGAACTGCTCCCGCGAGGTGAGCACCGGATGACTCATGCGGGCAGCTCCACCGGGAGCCGCTCGGCGTCGGCATAGGTCAGCGCCGCGCCGATGAAGCCGGCGAACAGCGGGTGCGGCCGGGTCGGCCGGCTCTTCAGCTCCGGATGGGCCTGCGTCCCCACGAAGAACGGGTGCAGCAGCGGGTCCAGCTCCACGAACTCGACCAGCTTCCCGTCCGGCGAGGTACCGGAGATCTGCAGGCCCGCCCTGACCAGCGCGTCCCGGTACGCGTTGTTCACCTCGTACCGGTGCCGGTGCCGCTCGCTGACCTCGTTGGTCCCGTACGCCTTGGCGGCCAGCGAGCCCTCGGCGAGGTGGGCCGGGTACGAGCCGAGCCGCATCGTGCCGCCCAGGTCTCCCCGGCCGGCCACGATGTCCGTCTGCTCCGCCATCGTGGCGATCACCGGGTGCGTCGCGTTCTCGTCGAACTCGCGGGAGTTGGCGCCGGGCAGGTTGGCCAAATGCCGGGCCACCTCGATCGTCATGCACTGCAGGCCCAGGCACAGGCCCAGGGTCGGGATCCCGTTCTCCCGGGCGTACCGCACCGCACCGATCTTGCCCTCGATCCCGCGGACCCCGAACCCGCCCGGCACCACGACGCCGTGCACTCCCGCCAGGGCAGCCGCGGCACCGGCCGGCGTCTGGCAGTCGTCACTGGGCACCCAGCGCAGGTCCACCCGGGAGCGGTGGGCGAAGCCGGCCGCCCGTACCGCCTCGGAGACCGACAGGTACGCGTCGGGCAGGTCCACGTACTTGCCGACGATCGCCACGGTCACCGTCTGCTTCGGGTGGTGTACCCGCACCAGCAGGTCGTCCCAGCTGCTCCAGTCCACGTCGCGGAAGGACAGCCCGAGCCGGCGCACCACGTAGGCGTCCAGCCCCTCCCGGTGCAGCACCTTGGGGATGTCGTAGATGCTCGGCGCGTCCGGTGCCGAGACCACGGCCTCCCGGTCCACGTCGCAGTACAGCGCCAGCTTGTGCTTGAGCTTCTCCGGGAGCTCCCGGTCGGAGCGGCAGACCAGCGCGTCGGGCTGGATGCCGATGTTGCGCAGCGACGCGACCGAGTGCTGCGTCGGCTTGGTCTTCAGCTCGCCGGACGGCGCGAGGTAGGGCACCAGCGACACGTGGAGGTAGAAGCAGTTGTCCCGGCCGATGTCGTGGCGTACCTGGCGGATCGCCTCCAGGAACGGCAGCGACTCGATGTCGCCCACGGTGCCGCCCACCTCGGTGATGACGACGTCGGCGACGCGCGCCTGCGGGTCGTTCTCCTCCGCCGCCGACATGGCCAGGATGCGCGCCTTGATCTCGTTGGTCACGTGCGGGATGACCTGGACGGTGTCGCCAAGGTACTCGCCGCGCCGCTCCTTCGCGATCACTTCCGAGTAGATCTGCCCGGTGGTCACGTTGGCCTTGCGGGACAGGTCGCGGTCGAGGAAGCGCTCGTAGTGGCCCACGTCCAGGTCGGTCTCGGCGCCGTCCTCGGTGACGAACACCTCGCCGTGCTGGAACGGGTTCATCGTGCCCGGGTCCACGTTCAGGTACGGGTCGAGCTTCTGCATGACAACCCGCAGGCCGCGCGCTGTCAGCAGGTTACCGAGGCTCGAGGCGGTCAGCCCCTTGCCGAGTGAGGAGGCCACGCCTCCGGTGACGAAGATGTGCTTGGGCGAACCGGTTGCCGTTCGCGTAGAACCCACCGCCTGCTCCCGTGGTCGTCTCCTGGCTGATCAGCGGGGCCACTGACCAGGTGGAAACGCTCGAACGATCGTGCGACCCACGGGATTTCACAGTAACACCTCACCGGCCGCAGCACCCGTTGGACGATCCGGCGTGTGCACGGCGGATACCGGTTCGGCGATCGCCGCGCGTACCGCCTCGGCCACGGTGCGGTCATCCGCGTGGTCGAGCACGCGCAGCGCGGCCAGCGCGGCCAGCGGTACCCCGATCGCCGTCGCCGCGCCCGCGACATCCAGCGCCGTCCCGTCCAGCACGCCGGCCAGCAGGGCCGCGGTGGTGCCGCCGATCAGCGCGGCCCGCACCGCGGGGTACAGCCCGAACAGCCGCTTCAGGCCGCCCCACGGCCGGATCAGCGCGAACGCGGCCAGCGCCGCGCCGCCGAGGGCCAGCACGGTCAGCGGGCTGTCCAGCAGGCTGGCGGCGTTCGCCGCCGCGACCCGGTGGGCCATGGCATTGGCGGTGCCGTCGCGCGCCTCGGTCAGCAGGTGGCCCAGGCTCCCCCGGTCCGCCGCCGGCCGCCGCAGGTCCAGCGCGGCGAACCCCACGGTCACCGCGAGCCCGGCCAGGGTCGCCCACGCCAGCCGGGAGAAGGTCAACCACCCGCCGGTGCACAGCACGGCCGCCACGCACACGCCCGCGGTCAGCGCCACCGCGCCGCCCACGTCGGCGCCCAGGTAGGGGCTGCCGACCAGGACCACACCCACCGCACCCACGACCGCCATGACCGCCGGGCGCCAGGGCCGGGCCGCCCGCTGCGCCAGCCAGCCCGCGATGAGCAGGACGCCCGCGATGACCAGACCCAATCCGACGGTACCGACGCCCGCGTACCGGTTGCCGGACAGCGTGGAGTACCCGGCCACGCCGTTGAGCTGCAGCCGCGAGCCGGTCAGCACGTCCAGGCCGACGATCGCGGCGGTGATGCCGCCGACCGCGCCCACCGGTCCCACCGCGCCCTGCCACCAGGGTCCGGCCACCACGCTCGCGGTCAGCGCCGCGGTGACCGCGAGCGTCACGGCGCTGAACAGCAGCCCCGGCGCGGCCGAGCGCCACCACGGAACGGCGTCGGCGAGCAGCGCGGCCGGCAGGCTCAGCGCCGCGGCGACCAGCGCCACCTCCTCGGCCCGCACCAGCCAGCCCGGCGCCGGCCGCACCCCGCGCGGCCCGGCATGCCGACGGGCCCGGCGCAGCAGCGGTACCGCCGCGCCGAACAGCAGCAGCTCCACGATGATCAGGGCGAGGTAGAACCGGCTGGCGACCCCGGTCTGCGCGCCGGCCTCCCGGTCGGCGTCGGACAGTGCGGACACCGCGGATGCCAGGTTCGCCGGCCGGCTGGTGAGGCTGGCCGCCGGCTGGCCGGTGAACAGCTTGCTGGGCAGCGACTTGCCGAGCACGTTCAACGCGGTGGGCGCGAGGTCGGTCAGCTGCACGTACCCGGGGCGGGAGGTGCTGGAGGAGGTGAGCCAGCCGCCGGCGAAGCCGGGCCCGTCCGCGATCGCCACGTGCAGCCGGGCCACCTGGTCGGTGTCGGCCAGCCCGGCGACCATGACCAGGGAGTCGGCCGGCCGGGCGGCGAGCACGGCGGCCAGCGTGGCGTCCGCGGCACGCGCCTGGGTACGCCGCGTCGACGGGTCGGAGCCCGACACGGTACCGATGTCCACAATGGACAGCACGCACGTGGCGAGCAGGCTCGCCGGGTCCTGCGGCAGCGCAGCCGCGTAGCGGTCGACCCGGCCGAACGGTCGGGCCGCCGCCACCGCCGCACCCTGGCCGACCGCGGTCGTGCAGCGAACCGCCTCGGCCAGCGCACCGGGCTGCGCCCCGTGTGTCAGCGTCCGGTTGAGCTGGACCACCCGCTGCTGCTCGTCACCCAGGTTGCCGCCGATCCCGTCGGGGCTCTGCACGTTGACGCTCGTCGCCTGGCAGGCGCCGGCCGCACGCCGCTCGGTGCGGGCCAGGTTGCCCGCGCCGAGCGTGAGCCAGCCGTCGACCGGGCAGGTCGGCGCGTGCGCGGAGCGCACCGACAGCGCGCCGATCGAGCCGTGCTGTGCCAGGCTCCACATGGCCGGCGTGTCCGTCGGGTTCACGTCGTCCCAGCGCAGGCCGGCCGCGCCGGCGATCACCACGTAGTCCGCCTGCTGCGTCGGCGTGCCGGTCGCCGGCCGGGCCACCAGCCCGAAGATGCTGCTCACCGCGATCAGGACCGCCACCAGGTACGGTCCGGCGCGCCGCAGCCGGGGGCCGCGGACCCACCCGCCCACCACGGCCGCGCCCAGGCGCATCACACGCCTGCCGCGGGTTCCCGCCGGGCGACCAGCTCGGCGTAGACCTCGTCCACCCGCTGCACGGTCTGCTCCTCGGTGGGCCAGTGCCGGACCCGGGCGCGGCCCCGCGCGGCGAGATCCCGGCGCAGCGCCTCGTCGTCGAGCAGCTTCGTGACGGCCACGTCGACCTCGTCCACGCTGCCCGGCGGTACCAGCACGGCGCCGTCGCCGACCAGCTCGGTCAGGCCACCGACGGCGGTCGCCACCAGCGGTACCCCCGCGCGCAGCGCCTCCTGCGCGAACAGCTGCCGCGCCTCCCAGACGCTGGTCACCACGGCCACGTCGGCGGCGGCGAGCAGGTCCGCGACGTCGGCGCGGTGGCCGACCAGCGCGACCGGCGCGCGGGCCGTCGACGCCTGCGCCGCCAGCGCGAGATACGCCGGGCCGCTGCCGGCGATGACCACCACGGGCGGTGGCGTCCGCCGCCGCCACCGGGCCGCTGCCTCGATCAGGACGTGGTACCCCTTCTGCGGGTGCAGCCGGCCGACGGACAGCACCAGCGGCTGCCCCGGGACCAGCCCGAACTCCTCGCGCACCTCCTCACGGTCGCGCCCGGGAGCCGGCAGGGCCGGCGCGGCGATCTCGCCGAGCCGCGCGTCCCGGGCGCCCAGGTCGCGGGCGCGGGTGACCAGGTCGGCGGAGGCACCCAGGGTGATGTCGGCGACCCGGGCCACCCGCCGCTCCGCCAGCCGCAGCACCCCGCCGCGCAACCCCTCGGCGAGCACCGCGTTGTGCCAGGTCACCACCAGCGGAACGGACGCCAGCGGGGGCCGGGTGACCGGCAGCGGGCGCAGCGCCAGATCGGCCACCAGGCCGGCGCGCAGCCCATGCGCGTGCACGATGTCGGGGACCTTGGCGAGCAGGGCCCGGCGCAGCGCCCGCACCGCCGCGGGGGTACCCGCCCGGGAACCCTCGGCGCCCGGCATGTCGACCGGCGAGAAGCGCGCGCCCCGGCCGGTGAAGTCGAAAAGTGCCCCGGTCGGGGCCGGCCCGAACACGGTGACCTCCCACCCGCCGCGAGCCAGGCCCTCGGCCAGCGACGCCACGTGCCGCCCGATCCCGCCCGTACTCGACGCGAGCACCAGGGCCACATGTCGCGTCATCCCGCCCCTCCCTGTCGCGTCCGGGCCTTGCGGCGGCGGGCGAGCCGGCGGGCCAGCGAGTCGAGCGTGGGCCCGACGTCCCGCCGGTCGGCCAGCAGAGCCACCCCGGCGAACACCGCGACGACCGCGACCCCGGACAGCATCCCCTGGGCCGCCGTACCGGAAACCCCGGGATGCGGCGGCAGGGGCAACCGTACGGCGAGCCCGGCCAGTGCCGCCAGCGCGCCGGCGCCAAGCGTGGCCAGGGCGGTGCGGGCCAGCCCCTGCACCGCCGGCCGGCCGGCCCGGCGCGCGACCAGAACCACCAGCGTGGCACCGAGCGCCAGCATGCCCAGCGAGTTGCCGAGGGTCACCGCGGTCACCCGGTACCGGTCGGGCAGGGCCAGCGCGAGCGCCACGGAGGCGAGCGTCACGCCACCCCAGCCGATCAGCGTGGCGAGCGCCACCGAGCGGTTGCGCCCGCGCGCGTACAGGGCCCGCGAGTGCAGCGCGAACAGCCCGTACCCGAGCAGGCCCGGCGCGAAGCCCACGATCGCCGCGGCCAGCGTGGGCACATTGGGCACCCCCCGGGTCACCTGCGCCAGCAGCCGCGCCACCGGCTGCGCCAGGGCGACCAGGCCGGCCGCGCCCAGCCCGGACAACAGCAGCACGCTGCGCGACGTACCGGCCAGGGTGCGCTGGAACAGCCCGGCCTCCCCGGTCGCGAACGCGCGCGCCAGCACCGGGTAGGCGGAGGTGGCCACCGGCACCGCGAGCACGGCCCAGGGCAGCAGGTACACGGTCTGCGCCTGGGTGAACAGCACCAGCGAGCCGGGTACCGTGTGCCACTGCACCAGCACGACCGCCGTCGCCAGGGCGAGTTGCTGCGCCACCACCGTGAGCGCGCCCACCGCCGCGAGCGAGCGCACCTGGCCCCGCTGCGCCGCCGGTACGTCGAGGGTCGGGCGCCAGCGCAGGCCCAGCCGGCGCACCGGGACGATCAGGCACAGCGAGAGCACCACCACGCCCAGTGTGGTACCCACCGAGAGGATCAACTGGCCGCCGGTACTGACGTGCGGGATGTCCGGGTTGCCGGGCTGCGTCCAGAAGAACGTGAGGTAGGCGCCGATCACCGTGAGGCTGGACAGCAGCGGGGCCAGCACCGGCCAGGCGAACCGGTGGTAGGCCTGCAGCACCCCGGTCAGCACGATCCCCACGCCGTAGAGGGGCAGTTGCGGCGCGAAGACGCGCAGCATCGTCGCGCCGGTGTCCAGCGCCTGCGGCGAGGCGTTGTGCTTGAGCAACCACATGATCGGGTACGCGCCGACCGCGACCACGATCGCCAGCGGTACCAGCAGCACGAGTACCCACGTGAGCAGGGCGGACGCGGTCGCGCCCACGCTGTCCCGGTCGGCGCGGGCGATCGGACCGGCCAGCAGCGGTACCACCAGCGCGGCCAGCGCACCGCCGGCCACGATCTCGAAGATGATGTTGGGTACGGTGTTCGCGGCCTGGTACACGTCGCCCAGCTCGGTCGCGCCGACCGCCTTGCTGAACACGAAGATCCGCCCGAAGCCGACCAGCCGGCTGGCCATCGTGAGTACCGCGATCAGGGCGGCCGCGCCCGCGATCCGTCCACCGGTGGCGACCCGCTCCGTCACGTTCACAAACTCCCCCGCGGCGGATCTCCAAGCGGCTCAAAGATCGGTACTTGCCGGAGGTCCGTACACTTCCACCGCACAAACCTCCGGCAAGTCGCGATCACCTCGCCCCTCGTGATGATCAGGGTGCTCGGCCGGCCGGGCATTACGGACACTCCGCTCCCGACGGCGCCGCTCCCGCCCCCGGCACTCCCGACCTTGACGCTCCCGCCCGCGACACCCCCGACGCCGGCGCATCTGACCCAGACGCCCCCGACTCAGACGCCCCCGACCCCGACGGGCCCGACGGTGCCGCCCCCGACCGCGCCGCTTCCGACACCTGCGCTCCCGGCCGCGATCGGCCCAGGGCATCGAGCTCGCGGAGGACCGGCGTGCTCTCGATGACCTTGGTGAAGCTGACCTTCTCGCTCGCGGCGGTGAGCCCGGCGAGCACGGCCAGCAGGGCGGCGCGGCGTGCTCGACCGGCATCGGCGACGAGCGCCACGCCGAGCAGCGCACCGAGCGCGTTGGCCCCGGCGTCGCCGAGCATGACCTCCTCACCGAGGTCAGCCGGCAGCAGCGCGGCAGCGGCACCGACCGGGCCGGCGACGATGCCACCGGACCGGGTGCCGGCCAGCGCGAGGCCCAGCGCCCCGCCCGCCTTCAGCGCGCGCCCGGGGCGCAGGTCGAGCAGGTTGACAAGGTTGGCGGTACCCGCGATGACGCCCGCGCCCAACAGCACGTCAACCACCGCACCCGCACGACCCCGCGACAACCCACCCGGCCCCCGGCGCTGGTCACCCCGGCGCTGGTCACCCCGGCGGTCGGCAGCCGGGCCGGACAGCACCTCAGCCACCGCTCCCCCGCGCCCCCGCGACGTTCCACCCGGCCGCGAACCGCGCTCATCCCGGCGCTGCGCCGCGGCCAGCAGTGCCGATGCGGCCAGCGCAGCGGCACCCACGCCGCCAATCTTGACTAAGCCGCTGGTCACCCGGCCCTCCCGCAGCGCGGACAGGTGTCCCCCGAACCCCTTGGGATCTGCGTGAATCGGCGAGCTCCCCGGGGCGGCCGACTTCTGCTCCGGCCGAGCACCCACCACGTCGTCATAGAGCCCGACCGCACCCGAGCCCAGCCCCGCCGTCAGCGCGGCGGCGGCAACGGGCACGCTGGCCGCGCCCAGGGCAGCCGCAGTCGAGGCGGCGAGTGCCAGGGCCGGCCCCGCGGCCAGGGTCACCGTGCGACCGCGGAAGTTGGTCCGCTCCAGCGCGGCCGCGCCCGGCACCCCCCGTACCCCCGCAAGAGCCCCGCGCGCAGCCACCCCCCCCACCACGGCCAGTGCAGCGCGTCCAGGCGAGATCTTGGCGGCAATGGCACCGGATCCGGTGCCTTTGCCGCCAAGATCCAGCCGAACCCGGCCTGGCCGGAGGGGGGCCGACCGGAAGCGGCCGGGCCAGACGCGGCCGGGCCAGACGCGGGCAGGCCAGACGCGGCCGAGCCAGAGGACGGCCGGTCGGGGGGGAGCGGGCTGGACGGAAGCGGGCTGGACGGGGGCGGGCTGGAGGGGGGCGGGCATCAGGTGGCCGGTTTCGGCGGCACCAGCGCGGTGGCTCCGGAGTCCAGGCCGTAGTGCCCCGCCTTGTGCTGCAGCACCTGCTCGGCGAGCGCGAGAACCGTGCTGATCTGCCCCTGCGGAGTGGCCAGGTTGTCGACCGTGGAGATCGTCTTCGAGAGCGTCGGGTCGCCGCGCAGCGCGGCGATGATGTTGCCGGTACCGGCCGCGCCGTTGGCGGTCACGACGAGCGGGCCGACCTTGTCGAACTGGTCCGCCATGGTGAGCATGGAGGCGTTCTTACCATCCCCCTGGCGATCGGTGTACGGCTGGGCCGCGATCAGGACCATGGCCTCGGCGGGCCCGGTCACCGCGTCCCCGTTGACCTTGATGAACTGCGCCTCGGTGAATGCCTTGAACACGGTCCGTACGGTGTCCGCGCTGAGCGCCGGGGTGTGCGTGAGCAGCACGGTACCCAGCAGGTAGCTGGCGGTCTCCACGCCGTTGCTGTTGGCCGGCAGCCCGGCCAGACCCGCCGGTGCCGTACGGTTGGCCAGGTCCAGCAGGCGGTCGCTGTTGTTCGGATCGGCGAGGGTGTCCGCCAGCTCCACCTGCCCGGTCACCTTGGCACCCGCGAGGCCCAGCATCTGCATCACGCTCGAGACATACGAGTTGGTGCTGTGCATGGACACCACCACGACCGAGTGCCCGAGCAGCTTGTCCGGCAGCGCGATCGGCGCGATCTGGCTGGCGAACTGCTCCTGCTTGCTGGCGTCGGCCTCCAGCTGGTTGACCTGGGCACGGTACACCTGGTTTTGGCCGGACAGCGCGTTGACCTTGTTGTTCAGCTCGTCGGCGGCCGGGCCGTTGAGCGCGGCGGTCCCCATCACCAGTCCGATCGCGAGTGCGAGGAAGACGGCGGTGAGCGATACCACGTGGTACCGAAAGTTGATCACAACGAATGCCTCTTCCTCGCTAGTCGAATTCCTCGCTAGTCGAACGCTAGAACAGCCGCTGCACCGAGAAGATCAGGTTGTCCCACCATTCGGCCACCAGTCCCAGATAGGCCTTGCCCACCGTGGAGACGGCGACCGCGGAGGCCATCGCGGCCAGCGCGGAGAGGATCAGCAGCAGCAGGGACGAGCCCGAGATGGTCTGCCGGTACAGCCGGCTCACCCCCTTGGCGTCGACCAGCTTGCCGCCCACCTTGAGCCGGGTCAGGAACGTGGAGGCCATGCCACCGCGCCCCTTGTCCAGGAACTCGACCAGCGTCGCGTGGGTACCGACGGCGACGATCAGCGAGGCGCCCTTCTCGTCGGCGAGCAGCATCGCGAGGTCCTCACTCGTGGCCGCGGCCGGGAACAGCTGGGCGGCGAGCCCGAGCTGGTGTACCCGGGCCAGGCCCGGCGCGCGCCCGTCCCGGTAGGCGTGCACGATCACCTCGGCGCCGCAGCGCAGCACGTCGTCGGTGACCGAATCCATGTCGCCAATGATCATGTCCGGGCTGTACCCCGCCTCGACCAGCGCGTCGGCGCCCCCGTCCACGCCGATGAGCACCGGCTTGAACTCGCGGATGTACGGCCGGAGAACCTCGAGGTCGGCCTGGTAGTCGTAGCCGCGGACCACGATCAGCACGTGCCGGCCGGCGATCGCCGTCTCGATGTCGGGTACGCCCACCCCGTCCAGCAGCAGGTCGCGCTCCTGCCGCAGGTACTCCATGGTGTTCGCGGCGAACGCTTCGAGCTGGACCGACAGCCCCTCGCGCGCCTCGGCCATCGCCTTGCCCACGGACTCGGCGTCCAGCCGGTGACCGGCCGCGACCACCTCGGTGCCCCGGTAGACAGTGTCGACCTCGACGCGCACCGTGTCGCCCTCGCGCAGCCCCTGGAAAAGCTCCTCGCCGAGATCGTCGATCAGCGGGATGCCCGCCTCGATCAACACCTCCGGCCCCAGATTGGGGTACCGGCCGGAGATCGACGGCTTCGCGTTGAGTACCGCGGCAACACCCACAGCGACGAGCGAGTCGGCCGCCACCCGGTCCAGGTCCACGTGGTCGATCACGGCGATGTCACCCGGGCGCAACCGTCCCACCAGGCGCTTGGTACGCCGGTCCAGCCGCACCGTGCCGGTGATGGCGCCCGGATCGGCGCTCCGGGCCCGGCGCAAGGTTGGTAGACGCATCGTGACCCATCCTGACACGTCGCGGCAGGTAAGTCGCAGACGACTCGCCTGTCTCGCCCCGCTTGTGGGGATTAGTAGTGCTTTTCCCGATCAGCCACCGCGAGCAGCTCCTCGGCATGCGCGATCCCCAGGTCCGAGTCTGGCAGGCCGGCGAGCATTCGTGCCAACTCGCGGGCCCGTTCCGTGTCTTCGACCTGGCGCACCCCGCTGGTCGTCACCGCACCGGAGGTGTCCTTCGCCACCACCAGGTGCCGGTCGGCGAACGCGGCGACCTGGGGCAGGTGCGTGACCACCAGCACCTGGTGCGCCCGGGCCAGCCGTGCCAGCCGCCGGCCGATCTCCACCGCCGCCTGGCCACCCACCCCGGCGTCGACCTCGTCGAACACCAGGGTCGGCGGGCCGCCCGCGCCGGCGAAGACGACCTCGATCGCGAGCATGACCCGGGAAAGCTCGCCGCCGGAGGCGCCCTTCTGCAGCGGCAGCGCGGGCGCGCCGGGATGCGCGTGCAGCCGCAGCTCGACGTCGTCGGCGCCGTCCGGCCCCACCGCGCACTGCACGCCACCGACGGTCAGCACCGGCTCGCCGCGCCCGCCCTGCCGGGGCAGCACCACCACCTCGATCCGGGCGTGCGGCATCGCCAGCCCGGCCAGCTCGACGCTGACCGCCGCCGCGAAGCGGTCCCCCGCCTCCCGGCGCGCGGCCGAGACGGCGGCGGCCAGCTCGGCCACCTCGCCGGCCAGCCGGTGCCGCTCCCGGTCCAGCTCCTCCAGCAGGTCGTCCGAGGTGTCCAGCTCGGCCAGGCGGGTGCGGGCCCGGTCGGCCCAGGCGATGACCCCGTCCACGTCGTCGGCGTACTTGCGGGTCAGCCCGCGCAGCGCGGCGCGCCGCTCGTGGACCGCGGACAGCCGCGCCGGATCGGCATCCAGGATGTCGAGGTAGCTGGACAGCTCGGCGGCGGCGTCGGCGACGAGGGTCGCCGCCTCCTCGAGGCGGCCGGCCAGCTCGCCCAGCTTCCGGTCCACAGTGGACTGTGCTTCCAGGGTACGGCGGGCGGAGCCGAGCAGGGCGGACGCGTCGGGTACGTCGTCGCCGGACTCCGCCCCGCCGGCCACCGCCTGGTAGGCCACCTGGGCGGCGGTGCGCAGGCCCTCCGCGTGCTCCAGCCGCTGCGCCTCAGCGCGCAACTCGTTGTCCTCGGCGGGCTGCGGGTCCACCCGGGTGATCTCGTCGAGGCCCAGGCGCAGCAGATCGGCCTCCTGGTTGCGCTCGCGCGCGTTGCGCCGGCGGTCGGCCAGGTCCTCCTCGACCGCGCGCCACTGCGTGTAGCGCTCACGTACCTGGGCGAGCAGCTTGTCGTGCCCGCCGCCGGTGGCGCCCGCCGCGAACCGGTCCAGCGCGGCGCGCTGCTCGCCCGGGCGCAGCAGCCGCAACTGGTCGGACTGCCCGTGCACCGCGACGACCTGGTCGCCGACCTCACCGAGCACGGAAACCGGTACGGCGCGGCCACCGACGTGAGCCCGGGACCGCCCCTCCGCGGTCACGGTGCGCGACAGCAACAGGCTTCCGTCGTCGTCCGGCTCGGCCCCCGCCTCGGCGACCCGGCCGGCCACCACGGCCGCCGAGTTGCCGGACAGCCGCAGCCGGCCCTCCACGACCGCCCGCCCGGGATCGGCCCGCACCCGCGCCGCGTCGGCCCGCCCGCCGAAGAGCAGTCCCAGCCCGGTCACGACCATTGTCTTGCCGGCCCCGGTCTCGCCGGTGATCACGTTCATCCCGCGGGTCAGCTGCAGCGTGGTGTCCTCGA
>JBBWZQ010000211.1:0-10801 GCA_039649115.1 Micromonosporaceae bacterium
CGGCGAAGGTGTCACGTGGTGGAAGCACACGTGAGGCACGTCTACGCTGGCAACCCGGCAGCGTGACCAGGCAGGCGTGACCAGGCAGGCGTGACCAGGCAGGCGTGACCAGGCAGGCGTGACCAGGCAGGCGTGACCAGGCAAGCGTGACCAGGATGAGGGGGCGGCTGATGGATCGGCAGGGCGAGGGGACGGACGAGTGGGACGAGGTCGAGGATGACGGGGTGCTCGACGCCTCCGACACGCTCGACGACGACGCGGTCAAGGATCCGCTCGACACCGGCATCGTGGCGGCGGACCGCTGGTCGGGGGCCAACCGCTTCGGCACCACGGCCGCGGAGGCGCGGGCCGGGGAGTCGCTGGAGCAGTTGCTCGCCGAGGAGGAGCCGGACGTCGACCCGTACGCCGACGGGGGCGACGACGAGGACGAGCTGACCCGGCGCGGGTACGAGCCGGAGGCGCGGGCGGGGCGGTTGGTCGCCAGTGACGAGGGCTTCGGCGAGGACGACGAGTCCGGCGCCGTGGCGCGGGACGCCGGGGTGGACGCGGGCGGCGCCAGCGCGGAGGAGGCCGCGATCCACGTGGTCGACGATCCCGACGGCCCCGGGGACGGCCCGCTGCGGTGATCCACAGCCAGGATCCCGGGCCTAGAGAGTCACTGCAAGGACAAGGGCCACAGCCAGGAGAGGAGGACTCGCGGATGAGTGAGTCACGGACGCTGCGGGCCCCGCGCGGCCCGCGGCGTACGGCACGCGGCTGGGGCCAGGAGGCCGCGCTGCGGATGCTGCACAACAACCTCGACCCCGAGGTGGCCGAACACCCCGAACAACTCATCGTGTACGGGGGCACCGGCAAGGCGGCCCGCGACTGGGCCTCGTTCGACGCGATCGTGCGTACGCTCGGCACGCTCGCCGACGACGAGACGATGCTCGTGCAGTCGGGCCGGCCGGTGGGCGTGTTCCGCACGCACGAGTGGGCGCCGCGGGTACTGATAGCCAACTCCAACCTGGTCGGCGACTGGGCCACCTGGCCGGAGTTCCGCCGGCTGGAGAAGCTCGGCCTGACCATGTACGGCCAGATGACCGCCGGCTCCTGGATCTACATCGGCACCCAGGGCATCCTGCAGGGCACGTACGAGACGTTCGCGGCCGTGGCGGCCAAGCGCTTCGGCGGCTCGCTCGCCGGCACCGTCACGCTCACCGCCGGGCTGGGCGGGATGGGCGGCGCGCAGCCGCTCGCGGTCACCATGAACGGTGGCGTCGCGATCTGCGTCGAGTGCGACCCGTCGCGCATCGCCCGCCGCATCGAGCACCGGTACCTGGACCGGCATGCGTCCACTGTGGACGAGGCGCTGCGCCTCGCCGGGGACGCGAAGGCGCGGCGGGTACCGCTGTCCATCGGCGTGCTGGGCAATGCCGCCGAGGTGCTGCCCGCACTGCTGGCCCGGGGTGCCCCGATCGACATCGTCACCGACCAGACCTCGGCGCACGACCCGCTCGCGTACCTGCCGGTGGGTGTCGACTTCCCGGACATGGCGCAGTACGCGCGGGACAAGCCGGAGGAGTTCACCGACCGGGCCCGCACCTCGATGGCGCGGCACGTGGCGGCGATGGTCGGCTTCCAGGACGCCGGTGCCGAGGTGTTCGACTACGGCAACTCGATCCGCGGCGAGGCGCAACTCGCCGGGTACGGCCGGGCGTTCGCCTTCCCCGGCTTCGTACCGGCCTACATCCGGCCGCTGGTCTGCGAGGGCAAGGGCCCGTTCCGGTGGGCCGCACTGTCCGGCGACCCGGCCGACATCGCCGCGACCGACCGGGCGGTGCTCGACCTGTTCCCGGACAACGAGCCGCTGGCCCGCTGGATCCGGCTGGCCGGGGAGAAGGTGGCCTTCCAGGGGCTGCCGGCGCGCATCTGCTGGCTCGGGTACGGCGAGCGGGACAAGGCCGGGCTGCGCTTCAACGAGATGGTCGCCTCGGGCGAGCTGGCGGCACCGATCGTCATCGGCCGCGACCACCTCGACTGCGGCTCGGTCGCGAGCCCGTACCGGGAGACCGAGGCGATGGCCGACGGGTCCGACGCGATCGCGGACTGGCCGCTGCTCAACGCGCTGGTGAACACGGCGTCCGGCGCGTCCTGGGTGTCCATCCACCACGGCGGCGGGGTGGGCATCGGCCGCTCCATCCACGCCGGGCAGGTCAGCGTGGCGGACGGCACCGCGCTGGCCGCGCAGAAGCTGGAGCGGGTGCTGACCAACGATCCCGGCACGGGTGTCATCCGGCACGCGGACGCGGGCTACGAGCGCGCGGCCGAGGTGGCGGCGCGCGAGGGCGTGCGCGTGCCCATGCGAGAGCCGTGACCGAGCGCACCGAGCGAAGCGAGGGCCACGAGGACATGGCCGAAGCTGGCACAGCCAGGACCGAGGCTGGCACAGCATGACGTTCGCCGACCTGTGGGCCGAGCTGCTGCCGATCGGGCGGGACGCGGCGACCGGCGGGTACCAGCGGTTCTCGTGGGGCGACGCCGACCTGGCCGCCCGGGACTGGTTCACCGGGCAGGCCCGGGTACGCGACCTGGACGTGCACACCGACCGCAACGGCAACCTGTGGGCCTGGTGGGGTCCGCCCGGCCCGGACGCCGTCGTCACCGGTTCGCACCTGGACTCGGTGCCGGACGGCGGCGCGTTCGACGGTCCACTGGGGATCGTCAGCGCGCTGGCCGCGGTGGACCGGCTGCGTGCGCGCGGCGCCCGTCCGGTGCGGCCGGTCGCGCTCGCCGTGTTCGTCGAGGAGGAGGGTGCCCGGTTCGGCGTGCCGTGCCTGGGTTCGCGGCTGCTCACCGGCGCCGTCCCGGCCGCCCGGGCCCGGGACCTGCGCGACGCGGACGGGGTCACCTGGGCCGCCGCGATGGCCGCCGCGGGGCTCGACCCGGACGCGATCGGCGCGGACGACGCGCTGCTCGGCCAGGCCGGCGCGTTCGTCGAACTGCACGTGGAGCAGGGCCGCGCGCTGGTGCACCGGGACGCGCCGGTGGGCGTGGCCAGCGCGATCTGGCCGCACGGCCGGTGGCGGCTGGACTTCACCGGCGAGGCCAACCACGCCGGCACCACGCAGCTCACCGACCGGCGCGACCCGATGCTCACCTTCGCGAACACGGTGCTCTCCGCGCGGAAGAAGGCGCGGCTGGCCGGCGCGCTCGCCACGATCGGCAAGGTGGTGGTGGAGCCGGGCGCCACCAACGCGATCCCGTCCGCGGTGCGCGCGTGGCTGGACGCGCGGGCGCCGGACGAGCAGACGCTCGACGCGACCACCGAGGAGATCCTGCGGGCCGCGGCCGAGCGCGCCGCACGCGATGGTACGGCCGTGCGGGGCACGTGCGAGTCGTACACGCCGGCGGTGGAGTTCGCGAGCGGGCTGCGCGACCGGATCAGCGGGCGGCTGGGCGGGGTACCGGTGCTGCCGACCGGCGCGGGGCACGACGCGGCGGTGCTCGCGGCGCGGGTACCGACCGCGATGCTGTTCGTGCGCAACCCGACCGGCGTCTCGCACGCGCCGGGCGAGCACGCCAGCCTGGCGGACTGCCTCGCCGGCGTGGACGCCCTGGCCGACGTGCTGGAGGACCTCGCGTGCCAGCCCTGACCACCTGGTGGGCCGAGTACGCGTGGCTGCCCGCCGGTCTGGCGTCCGGCGTGCTCGTCGAGGTCGACGGCGAGCGGATCGCGGCGGTGCGGCCGGACTCCCCCGCACCGGCCGGCGCCGTGCGGCTGGCCGGGCTGACCCTGCCCGGCCTCGCCAACGCGCACTCCCACGCCTTCCACCGCGCCCTGCGCGCCCGCGCCCAGGCCGGCCGCGGCACCTTCTGGACCTGGCGCGACCTCATGTACACCGTCGCCGGCACCCTCGACCCCGACCGGTACCTGGCACTGGCCCGCGCGGTCTACGCGGAGATGGCACTGGCCGGCATCACCTGCGTCGGTGAGTTCCACTACGTGCACCACGCGCCCGGCGGCACCCCCTACCGCGACCCCACCGTCATGGCCGCGGCGCTGGTGGCCGCCGCCGGACAGGCCGGCATCCGGATCACCCTGCTCGACACGTGCTACCTCGCCGGCGGCGTCGGGCAGCCACTGGCCGGGCCGCAGGCGCGCTTCGGCGACGGGGACGCGGAGCGCTGGGCGGCGCGCGCGTCCACAGTGGAGGACGCGGTGCGGGCCGAGGGGCACGCGCGGGTCGGCGCCGCGCTGCATTCGGTACGGGCGGTGCCGCCCGAGCAGATGCCGGTCGTGGTGGCGTGGGCGGCGCAGCGCGGTGCACCGCTGCACCTGCACCTGTCGGAGCAGCCGGCCGAGAACGAGGCGTGCCTGGCCGCCTACGGTGCCACGCCGACCCGGGTACTGGCGGACGCGGGCGCGCTGGCGCAGCGCACCACCGCGGTCCACGCCACCCACCTGACCGCGGCGGACATCGACGCGCTCGGCTCCTCCCGTACCCGAATCTGCATGTGTCCCACGACGGAGCGCGACCTGGCCGACGGCATCGGGCCGGCGCGCGCGCTGGCCGGCGCGGGCTCGCCGCTGGCGCTCGGCAGCGACAGCCACGCGGTCATCGACCTGTTCGAGGAGGCGCGCGCGGTCGAGCTGGACGAGCGGCTGCGCACCGGGGCCCGCGGCCACTGGCCCGCCGCCGACCTGCTGCGCGCGGCCACAGTGGACGGTCACGCGGCGCTGGGCTGGCCGGCGGCGGGCCGGATCGAGCCGGGCTGCCTGGCCGACCTGGTGACCGTCGCGCTGGACACGCCGCGCACGGCCGGATTCGAGCCCGCCACGGCGGCCGAGTCCGCGGTCTTCGCGGCGACCGCGGCCGACGTGCGGCACGTGCTGGTCGGCGGCCGGTTCGTGGTACGGGACGGCCGCCACCAGCTCATCGAGGACGTGGCCGGTGCGCTGCGGCACGGCATCGCCGGCGTGACCCGACGGGGTTGAAATCTGCATCAGCCGCGATAGAATACGTGCACTGGTTGACCCAACCCTGGAGGTGTGTTGGTCATGCTGATGCGTTTCGATCCGTTCCGCGACTTCGACCGCCTCGCCGGTGAGGTGCTGGGCGCGGCACGCACGCCGGCCCTGATGCCGATGGACTGCCTGCGCACGGGAGACACCGTCGTCGTGCGTTTCGACCTGCCCGGCATCGACGCCGACTCGCTGGACGTCTCGGCGGAGAACAACACGCTGACGGTGCGCGCCGAGCGCCGCCGCCGCGACCCCGAGGACGCCACCTACCTGGTGTCGGAGCGCCCGTCGGGCAGCTACAGCCGGCAACTGGTCCTCGGTGACGGGCTCAACGTCGAGGACATCCACGCCGAGTACCGCGACGGGGTGCTGAGCCTGAGCATTCCCGTGGCCGAGCAGGCCAAGCCGCGCAGGATCGAGATCGACCGGGGCGGAGACGCCGCGATCGGCGCGCGCGAGGGCCACAAGGTGATCTCGGGTTAGTCCGGGGTAGGACCAGGGCCCTGTCCTCGTGACGGGGCCCTGCCCGTCCGGCGGGAGGAGCATCATGGCGTCTCCGCTCGACGATGCGAGCTATCCGGGATACGCGATGGGCGCGGCCGCCGACGCGATCGGGGTCACCCCGGCGTTCCTGCGCGCGGTGGAGACCGCCGGGCTGTTCGAGGCGCACCGCAGCGACGGCGGGCACCGCCGGTACAGCCGCGAGGACCTGCGGCGCGCCGACCGGGCCCGGCACCTGGTCGACGACGGGATGCGCCTGGACGCCGCGGTGCGGATCGTGCGCCTGGAGTACCAGCTGGCCGCCGCGAACGCCATGGTCGAGATCCTGCGCCGCCGGCTGCACGACCCGGGTCGCCGGCCGGGGTAGCCCGCAGCCGGGGTCAGGTGGAGTCGCGCACCACCAGTTCGGTGGGCACGATCACCGCGGACGGGCTGTCCCCGTCGATGAGCCCGAGCAGCAGCCGGACCATCTCCGCGCTGATCCGGGCGTACGACTGGCGGATCGTGGTCAGGTGCGGGTGCGAGGCGGTCGCGATGCTGGAGTCGTCGAAGCCGCCCACCGCCACGTCCTCGGGCACCCGCCGGCCGGCCCGGTGCAGCGCGGTCAGCGCGCCGGCCGCCATCAGGTCGGACGCGACGAACACGGCGTCCAGGTCGGGTGCGGACACGAGCAGCTGGTCCATCGCCGCCTCGCCGCCCCGCCGGGAGTAGTCGCCGCTCGCGATCAGGCGCGGGTCGTTCTCGCCGAGCACGTCGCGGTACCCGTCCAGCCGGCCGATGCCGCCCCCGGTGTCCAGCGGCCCGGTGATGGTGGCGATCCGCCGGCGCCCGATCGAGCGCAGGTACCCGACCATCTGGGCGGCCCCGTCGCGCTCGTCGGCCGCCACGTAGGCCACCGAGCGCTCGTACCCGAGCGGTTTTCCGCACGCGACCACGGGCAGGTCCCGGGCGATCAGCTCGGCGACGAGCGGGTTGCCGGAGTGGGTGGACACCAGCAGCGCGCCGTCCACGTGCCCGGCGGTGAGGTAGCGGACCACCCGCTTGCGGTCGTCCTGGCTGCCGGCCAGGGTGAGCAGCAGGGTGATGTCGTGCTCGGCCAGCGCCTGGGTGCATCCGTGCAGCAGCACGTTGAAGTTGGGGTCCTCGAACAGCCGGTCCTGCGCCTCGGACAGGATGAAGGCCACCGACTGGGAGCGCTGCGTGACGAGGCTGCGCGCGTGCTGATTCACCACGTACCCGGTCTGCCGCATCGCCTTCTGCACGGCCTCCAGCGCGGTGTTGCTGACGTCGTGGCCGCCGTTGAGCACGCGGGAGACGGTGCCCCGGGACACGCCGGCGGCGGCCGCCACGTCGTTGATCGTCGGGCGCTGGCGCTGCGGGCGCCCGCGGGATCGAGGTGCTGCTGTCACGGCCCCATTCTCTACTCTGCTCACCTAGCCCTTGACCGCGCCCGTCAGCAGGTCCACCCGCCAGTACCGCTGGAGTGCCAGGAACAGCGCCACGAGGGGGGCGACGGACAGCAGCGCGCCGGTGAGCACCAGGGTGTACAGCGCGGGCGTGGTGTTGCCCTGGCTGAGCATCGTGTACAGGCCGACGGTGACCGGGAACTTGTGGTCGTCGCTCAACATGATGAACGGCAGCAGGAAGTTGTTCCAGATCGCCACGAACTGGAAGAGGAACACGGTCACCAGCCCCGGCACCATCGACGGCACGGCGACG
The DNA here is from genome assembly GCA_039649115.1 of Micromonosporaceae bacterium. Lineage (GTDB taxonomy): Bacteria > Actinomycetota > Actinomycetes > Mycobacteriales > Micromonosporaceae > DATEJJ01. The sequence goes on from JBBWZQ010000211.1 coordinate 7,226, forward strand.
CTGCGGAAGATCCGCCATTCGCTGGCACCGTCGGCGCGGGCCGCCTCGATCAGCGAGTCGGGGATCGCCGCGGCGGCGTAGATGCGGGCGAGGTAGATGCCGTACGGGCTGATGATGCTCGGCAGCAGCACCGACAGGTACGAGTCGGTCAGCCCGACCTTGGCCATCAGCAGGTACTGCGGGATCGCCAGCGTGATGCCGGGTACCAGCACGCCGGCCAGCAGCACGTTGAACAGCAACGCCCGGCCGCGGAACCGGTACTTGGCCAGGGTGTAGCCGGACAGCCCGGACAGCGCGGCGGACAGCAGCGCGCCGACCCCGGCGTACAGCGCGGTGTTGAGCATCCACCGCCAGTACAGGCCGCTGTAGTACGCGGACAGGTTGCGCACGTTGTCGACCAGCGAGCCGCCCGGCGTGAGGGTGAACGTGCTGAACAGCTCGGCCCGGCTCTTGGTCGAGGCGATCAGCACCCAGACCACCGGGAACAGGCAGTACAGCGCGCCCAGCAGGAGCACGGCGGTGGGCACGAGCGCCGGACGGGGCCTCGGGGAGCGGCTGGCCGCGGTGCGGGTACGGGTGCCCGTGCGGCGGGCCGGGCTGGTCGAGAGAGTGGTGCTCATCGTTCCTGTCCAAATGCGCGCTTCTGGACCAGGCGCAGGAACCCGAACGACAGCACCAGCGTGACCGCCGCGAGCACGACGGAGGCGGCGGCGGCGGTGTAGATGTCGTCGTGGGCGAACGCGTCCTGGTAGATCTTCATGAGCGGGGTCCAGGTGCTGGACATCGAGTTGGTCAGCGGCCGCAGGGCGAACGGCTCGCTGAACACCTGCAGCGTGGCGATGGTGGAGAAGACCGCGGTCATGATGAGCGCCGGAGTGATCATCGGTACCTTGATCCGCAGCGCGATCTGGGTCTCGCTGGCGCCGTCCAGGCGGGCCGACTCGTAGATCTCCTGAGGTACCGCGCGCAGGGCGGTGTACATGACGATCATGTTGAAGCCGACGCCGCCCCAGATCGCGATGTTGATCAGGGAGAAGTAGATCGTCGTCGGGCTGAGCAGGTCGACCGGCGACCCGCCCAGCTTCTGCAGCAGGTACTGGCCGGGGCCGACCGAGGGCAGGTACAGGAAGCCCCACACCAGGCTGGCGATGACCGCGGGCACCGCGTACGGCAGGAAGATGGCGATGCGGGCGAACCGCGCCAGGCGTACCCGGGGCACGTCCAGCAGCAGGGCGAACAGCAGCGCCAGCAGGAGCATCGCCGGCACCAGCATCGCGCCGTAGCCGAGCACCCGCAGGGCACCGTGCCAGAACTCGCCGTCGTGCATGACCGCCCGGTAGTTGGCGAGCCCGACGAAGGCTTCGGCGCGGGCGCCCCGACCCAGGCCCAGCCCGCTGATGTGCACCCGGCGCAGGCTCAGGTACACCGTGTACCCGATCGGCACCAGGAGGAACAGGACGAACATGACGACGGCGGGGGCGAGGAAGACGTACGGCACCCGTCTGGGTGCCGTACGCCCGCGCCGCCGGCCGCCCGCGCGGGTGGCAGCCGTACTCATCGAATCTCCCTCAGCCGGTCGCGACCGTGAAGCCGTTCTTCTTCATGTCATCGACCGTGGCCTGTTGCATGGTGTCCACCGCCGAGGTGAACGCGCCCTTGCTCGTGATCACCTTGCCGAACGCATCCTTGTACGTCGCGTAGGTGACGTTGACGTTGGGGCCCCAGGTCACCCCGGCCGCGGTGTCCGCGATCTGCTTGGCCAGCTGGTAGAAGTCGGTCTGCTGGGCGAAGAACTCGGGCGGGGAGGCCAGCGCCGGGCCGGACTGCGCGTCGCGGTCGGCCGGGTACAGGCCGCCCTGGGTCACCAGGCCGGAGGTCGCCTGCGGGTCGGTGTTCAGCCAGGTGGCGAACTGGACGGCGGCGTCGATGTGCTTGGACTTCGCCGCGATCGCGGTGGACGAGCCACCCCAGTTGCCGGTCTTGTTCTCGCCCGCGGTCCACTGCGGCAGCGGGGCCATCGTCCACTTGCCCTTGGTGTCGGCCGCGTTGCCGGCCAGCACCCCGGGCCCCCAGACCGCGCTGGGCCAGGCGAGCAGGGTGCCGTCGTTGAGCGCCTTGTTCCAGGCCGGCGTGTACATCGGCTGCTTGTCGATGACACCGGTGTTGACCAGGTTGCCCCAGTAGTCCGCGACCTTCTTGGTGGCGGCGTCGTTGACGTTGACCTTCCAGGTGCTGCCGTTGACGCTCCACCATGCCGACCCGGCCTGCTCGGTGAGGCCCGCGAACCAGCCCGGGTCGGCCGAGGAGAACGTGGTCAGGTAGGACTTCGGCGCCTTCTGCCGGACAGTCTTCGCGAGTGCCGCGAACTCGTCCCAGGTCTTCGGCACGGCGAGGCCGTACCTGGTGAACAGGTCGCTGCGGTAGTACAGCATCATCGGCCCGGAGTCCTGCGGGAGCCCGTAGACCGCGTCGGTGCCCAGCGTCACCTGCTGCCAGACGCCGTCGGCGAAGTGCGACTTCACCGCGGTGGTCTGCTTCTTGATGTCGGCCGCCACGTCGTTGCTCACCAGCGTCGGCAGGGCCTGGTACTCGGCCTGGAAGAGGTCGGGGGGATTGCCCGCCTTCGCGGCGGTGAGGACCTTCGTGACCTCTTCGTCGCCCTGTGCCTGCTTGCTCGCCGTCACGTGGATGTTCGGGTGCGCGGTGTTCCACAGCGCGACGACCTTGTCGATGTTCGGTACCCAGGTCCAGAAGCTCAGCTCGACCTTCTGGTTGCTGTTGGCCGTGCTGGAACTACTAGGTGAACTCGAACTGCAGCCGGCGGCCAGCAGGCTGACGCCCAGCGCCGCCGCCAACAGCTTCGCAGTCGTATGGATCTTCATATGCTCTCCCACCTCATGGCCACCGTTCCCGTGGACGATGGATCCGGGCTGACGCCGTGAGCGCTCCCAGTTTCGAGTCCATCTCGGCAGAGTGTCAATAGGTTACGACGCTGTTAAAGCCGTTCCGTTACCGTGGCATACTCAAAGCCACATGGTTGGGAGCGTTCACAGCTAGGAGCTCATATGGGTGGCACGGACAGGCGCGGCGGACCGGTGTGGCTGCGCGGGCTGGACGCGATCGCCTACGGCGGTGACTACAACCCCGAACAGTGGCCGGAAGAGGTCTGGCACGAGGACGTCGAGCTGATGCGCGAGGCCGGGGTCAACCTGGTCAGTGTCGGCATCTTCGCCTGGGCGCTGCTGGAGCCGACCGAGGGCAGCTTCACCTTCGACTGGCTGGACCGGGTGCTCGACCTGCTGCACGGCGCGGGCATCCGGGTCGACCTGGCCACGCCCACCGCGGCTCCGCCAGCCTGGTTCACCCGCGCGTACCCCGGCTCGCGGCTGGTCGACCGGGAGGGCCGGGTGCTGGGCAGCGGCGGGCGGCAGAGCTTCTGCCCCAGCTCGCCGGAGTACGCCCGCGCCGCGGTACGCATCACGCAGGAGCTCGGCCAGCGCTACGCCAGCCACCCGGCCCTGGCCCTGTGGCACCTGCACAACGAGTTCGCCGGGGTGAACGCGCACTGCTACTGCG
>JBBWZQ010000254.1:0-20758 GCA_039649115.1 Micromonosporaceae bacterium
GTGGGGTGGGGAGGGTTACGGTCATGGTCAGGCCGCCGCCGGGGGTGTCGTGGGGGGTGACGGTGCCGGCCATGGCCTCGGTGAAGCCGCGGGCGATCGCCAGACCGAGGCCCAGGCCACCGTCCGCCGTGCGGTCGTCCAGGCGCTGGAACGGCGCGAAGACGCGTTCGCGATCGGCGACCGGGATGCCCGTACCATGATCAATGATCTTTAACAGCACCTGCGACCCGGCGGCTTCCGCGCGGACGGTGACCGCACCGCCGGGGGCGGCCTGGACGGCGTTGCTCACCAGGTTGGCCACCACCCTCTCCAGCAAGCCCGGATCGGCCTGTACCAGTGGCAGGTCGTCGGCGACCGCCACCTCGACCGCCTGGGTGTCCCGGCCGTGCAACAGCGCCCGGGCGACCACCTCGTCCAGGGCGAGTGGCCGCAACTGCACGGACAGTACCCCGGCCTGCAGCCGGCTCATCGCGAGCAGGTTCTCCACCAGGTCGGACAGCCGGTCGCCGGACTCCTCGATGGTGGCCAGCAGCTCGTCGGAGTCTTCCGCGGAGAATGCGACGTCGGCCGCGCGCAGGCTGGACGCGGACGCCTTGATGCTGGCCAGCGGGGTGCGCAGGTCGTGGCCGACGGCGGCGAGGATGGCGGTGCGCAGCCGGTCGATCTCGGCCAGTTGCTCGGCGCGGGCCGCGCCGCGCGCCAGGCGCTGCCCCTCCAGGGTGCGGGCCGCCGCCGCGGCCAGCCGGCCCAGCAGCCGCCGGTCCTCCCCGAACAGCTCCGGGCCGGCCGCCACCATCGTGAGGTTGGGTGCCGCCGGCACGCGGAGCGACGGCGTCTCGCCCGTGGGCGAGCCGACCGAGGCGACCACCTCGGCGTCCTCCAGCAGCGCGACCCAGCGCATGCCGAACGTGTCGCGGACGTGCCCGAGCAGCTGGGTCAGGGACTGCTCGGCAGCGGGCGTGGCGGTGATCCGGGCCAGCAGCCGGGCCTCGATGCCGCTGCGCACCGCGGCCGCGCGCTGCCGGGCGGCGAGGTCCACCGCGACGCTGACGGTGACCGCGACCAGCACGTACACCAGCAGGGCGAGCAGGTTGTCCCGGCGCTCCACGGCGAAGGTGTGGTACGGGGGCACGAAGAACCAGTTGAGCAGCAGGTCCGACGCGACCGCCGTGGCCAGGCCCAGCCGGACGCCGCCCAGCACGGCCACGGCCACGACCGGTACCAGGTAGAGCAGGGCGGCATTGGTCAGCGACCGGTGCGGCGTGAGGAGGGCGGTGACGATCACCAGTCCGGCCACGCCCACGCCCACGGCGGACCAGGCCCGGGCGTGCGAGCGGGGCGTGGTCAGGAGCGAGGTCACCCTCCTGTTATACGGCGGCCTCCACCGGTTGTGGCGCCGGCGCCGGCGAAACGTCAAGGTCCAGTTGCCACGGCACGCTGGTGACCATCACGCCGGGCTGGAACAGCAGCCTCGCCTTGAGGCGCAGCGCGCTCTGGTTGTGCAGCACCTGCTCCCACCAGCGGCGCACCACGTACTCGGGCAGGTAGACGACGATCAGGTCGCGCGAGCCGGACTTCCGCACGCCGGTCACGTAGTCCAGCACGGGTCCGGTGATGTCGCGGTACCGGGACTCGACCACGGTCAGCGGTACCGGTATTCCGCGGTCGGCCCACTGCCGCTGCAGCTCCCGTACCTCGTCCTCGTTGGTGGCCACGGTCAGCGCGGTCAGCGTGTCCGGGTGGGTGGCCCGGGCGTACGCGAGCGCGCGCAGCGCCGGCTTGTGCAGCTTGGAGACGAGCACCACGGCGTGGATCCGGGCGGGCAGCACCATGCCGGCCGGATCCGGGGCCAGCTCCCGGGCCACCCGCTCGTAGTGCCGGTTGACCGCCGTCATGAGCAGGTACAGCGTGGGCATCGCGATCACCACCAGCCACGCGCCGTGGGTGAACTTGGTGACCAGCACGATCACCAGTACCAGGGCGGTAGCCAGCGCGCCGACCAGGTTGATCGCCCGCGACCGGTGCATCCTGCGGCGCGCCGGGGCATCCCGCGAGGCGGCCAGCCGGCGGTTCCAGTGCCGCACCATGCCCGCCTGCGACAGCGTGAACGAGACGAACACGCCGATGATGTACAGCTGGATCAGGCGCGTGGTGCTGGCGCCGAACGCCCAGATCAGGCCGGCGGCGAGCAGCGCCAGCAGCACCACGCCGTTGGAGAAGACCAGCCGGTCGCCGCGGCGGGAGAACTGGCGCGGCAGGTAGCCGTCCTCGCTGAGGATGGAGGCGAGGATCGGGAAGCCGTTGAACGCGGTGTTCGCGGCCAGCACGAGGATCGCGGCGGTGAACGCCTGCAGCAGGTAGAAGCCGACCGAGCTGCCGCCGAACACGGCATCGCCCAGCTGCGCGATGACGGTCTTCTGCTCGCCACCCGACGGGAAGCCGATCAGCTGCGCGTTGTCGTTGGTGACGTGCACGTGGCCGAGCAGGGCGAGCGCGGTGACGCCGGCGAACATGGTGATCGCGAGGATGCCCATGATGCCCAGCGTGTCCGCGGCGTTCCTGCTCTTCGGCTTGCGGAAGCTGGGTACCCCGTTGCTGACGGCCTCCACGCCGGTCAGCGCGGTGCAGCCGGAGGCGAAGGCGCGCAGCGCGAGCATCAGCAGGATCAGGCCGCCGGTGTGCGACATGGTCGGGGCGATCGGGTAGTGCGCCGTCTCGGCGGCCAGGTGCCCGCCGCTGACGATCTTGCCAAAGCCGAGGACCAGCAGCGAGCCGACGATGATGACAAAACCGTACGTGGGTATGGCGAAGGCGGTGCCCGACTCCTTGACCCCACGCAGGTTGATCAGCGCCAGCAGCGCGATCAGCGCCACATTGATGAGCACCTTGCCGCCGGCCAGCCGCGGGAACGCGGAGACGATGTTGTCCACCCCGGCCGCCACGCTCACCGCGACCGTCAGCACGTAGTCGACCAGCAGGGCGCTCGCCGCGACCAGGGCGGCCCGGGAACCCAGGTTGGCCCGGGACACCGCGTACGCGCCGCCGCCGGTGGGGTACGCGTAGCAGGTCTGCCGGTAGGAGAGGACCACGAGAACCAGCAGCACCACCACGCCGAGGGCCACCCACCAGGACAGCCACAGCAGGGACAGCCCGCCCAGGCTCAGCACGAGCAGGATCTCCTGGGTGGCGTACGCGACGCTGGACAGCGGGTCGGAGCAGAAGACCGGCAGGGCCAGGCGCTTGGGCAGCAGGGTGTCGCCGAGCCGGTCGCTGCCCAGCGGCCGGCCGACCAGGAGCCGTTTCGCGATTTCGAGCACGCCTCCAGGTAAGCGCGTCCGCCGGGCCGCGTAACGGGCCCTTACGGTGCCTTAGCGTTACGCGTCGACTTCTTGACGCATCCCTGACGACCACTTCTCCTCGATGCGCCCGTACCGCCAGACCGCCAGCGCGACGATCCAGGTCAGCACGAACAGCCCGACGATCGCGTACCCGACGACGTTGAGGTCGAGGTGGCGGACCACCCCGAGCGGGCCGGAGTCGATGCCCAGCTTCTCCGCGAGCAGCCCGACCAGCTCCACCACCCCGATGATCATCGCGACCGCCACGGACAGGCCGGTGATCGTGATGTTGTAGTAGACCTTGCGTACCGGCTTGGAGAAGGCCCACTCGTACGCGAAGTTCATGAAGCAGCCGTCGATCGTGTCCAGCAGGGACATGCCGGCCGCGAAGAGCACCGGCAGGGTCAGGATCGCGTACCAGGGGAGGTTGAACGCGGCCGCGCCGCCGGCGAGTACCAGCAGCGAGACCTCGGTGGCGGTGTCGAAGCCGAGGCCGAACAGCAGGCCGACCGGGTACATGTGCCACGGCTTGGTGACCGCCCGGGTCGCCCCGCCCAGGATGCGGTTCATCAGGCCGCGCTTGTTGAGCTGCTCCTCCAGCGCGGCCTCGTCGTACTCGCCGCCGCGCATCCGGCGGAACACCGCCAGGATCGAGCGCAGCACCACCAGGTTGAGGATCCCGATGATCATCAGGAACACGCCGGAGACCAGCGTGCCGATCAGGCCGGTGACGGTCTGCAGGGCGGACTGGTCGTTCTCCACCTGGCCGGCCAGCGTGCGGACGCCGATCGACAGCAGCAGGCACAGCCCGAACACGACCGACGAGTGGCCCAGCGAGAACCAGAAGCCCACGGACAGCGGGCGCTTCCCGTCGGCCATCAGCTTCCGCGTGGTGTTGTCGATGGCCGCGATGTGATCGGCGTCGAAGGCGTGCCGCATGCCGAAGATGTACGCGGTGAAGCCCAGCCCGATGCCGAAGATGCCCTGCTTGCCGATGTTGAAGTGGTGCGGCGCGATGACCGCGAACAGGCTGACGAAGCCGACCACGTGCAGGAGCAGGACGAACAGGCCCATGCCGCCGAGCCGTGCGCGCTCCTCGCGGGTGAGCTGGCCGCCGGGGGAGGGTGGCGCGGACACGGCCGGTGCGGTCGCTGTTGCAGGCATTTCCTCACCCTAAACGGCTGGCCCGGTAGTTGCAAAGAGTTTGCAATTACTACTTACCCCAGGCCCTGCCTCACATCCATGGTGAGCGTCGTTCAGCTCCGGCGGCGGCAGGGCTAGTCTGCGGACGTCAACTGACGATGAGGTGGACATGCGCCCGGTGGACCCGCGCCTGCTGCGGTTGCCGCGACTGCGCCGGTACCTGGTCGCGGTGGTCTGCTCGGGCGTACTCGCCGCGCTGCTGGTGGTGGCGCAGGCGAGCGCGCTGGCCCAGGTCGTCGCGGCCGGCGTGGCCGGGCGGCTGGACCGCGCCGCGCTGGTCGCCGTGGTCGCGGCCGTCGCGCTGCGCGCCGCACTGCACGTGGCATCCGGCATCGTGGCCGCCCGCACGGCCGCGGCGGTCAAGGCCGATCTGCGGGACGCGGTACTGGCGGAGGCGACCGGCCGGGGACCGGAGTGGCTCGCCGGGCAGCGGGCGGGTGAACTCGCCACCCTCGTCGGGCGCGGGGTGGACGCGATGGACGCGTACCTCACCGGGTACCTGCCCCAACTGGTGCTCGGCATGACCGTCCCGGTCGCCGTGCTCGTGCGCATCGCCTGGGCCGACCCCGCCTCCGCGGTCATCGTCGGCGTCACGCTGCCGCTCCTGCCGATCTTCGCGATCCTCGTGGGCTGGCAGACGCGGTCGCGCACCGAGCGGCAGTGGCGCCTGCTGTCCCGGCTCGGCGGGCACTTCCTGGACATGCTGGGCGGGATGGCCACGCTGCGCTCGTTCGGCCGGGCCCGGGCCCAGGTCGAGGTGGTCCGCGTGATGGCCGACCGGTACCGCGGCGCCACCATGCGTACCCTGCGCCTCGCGTTCCTGTCCGCACTCGTGCTGGAACTGGTCGCGACCGTCTCGGTCGCGCTGGTCGCGGTGCCCGTCGGGCTGCGCCTGGTCGGCGGCTCGCTCACCCTGCCGGTCGCGCTGGTCGTGCTCCTGCTCGCACCGGAGGCGTACGCGCCGTTGCGCGCCGCCGGTGCCCAGTTCCACGCGAGCCAGGAGGGACTGTCCGCGGCGGCCGACGTCTTCGCCGTCATCGAGTCGCCGGTCGCGCCGACCCGTGCCCTGGCCGCCGCGCGGCTGCCCGACCCGGCAACCGCCGAGCTGGTCTTCGACGGGGTGACCGCGCGCTGCCTCACCGGCGTCTCGTTCACCGTGCGGCCGGGCGAGCGGGTCGCGCTCACCGGGCCCAGCGGCGGCGGGAAGAGCACCCTGCTCGCCCTGGTGCTCGGGTTCCTCGCGCCCGCCGGGGGTCGCGTGCTGGCCGGCGGCGCCGATCTGTCCACAGTGGATCTGGCGGAGTGGCGGGCGCGGCTGGCGTGGGTACCGCAGCGGCCGCACCTGTTCGCCGCGACGGTGGCGGCGAACATCCGCCTCGGCGCGCCGGACGCCGCGCTCGCCGAGGTGCGGGACGCCGCCCGGGCGGCCCACGCGGACGGGTTCATCCAGGGGCTGCCCGGCGGGTACGAGACGGTGCTCGGCGAGCGCGGGTACGGCCTGTCCAGCGGCCAGCGCCAGCGCGTCGCCCTGGCCCGCGCGTTCCTGCGCATCGGCGCGGTACCGCATGCCCTGGTGCTGCTGGACGAGCCGACCGCGCGGCTGGACGCGCAGAGCGAGGCCGCGGTGCTGGCCGGCAGCGCGGAACTGGTCGCCGGGCGCACCGCGCTGCTGGTCGCACACCGGCCGGCGCTGGTGGCGGTCGCCGACCGGGTGCTGCGCGTCGCCGACGGCACGGTGCGCGAGGCACCCGCGGGGGTGCGGGCATGAGGAGACTGGTGTTCGCCGCGTTCCTGGCGGCCCTCACCGATCTCGCCGGGGTCGGCCTGCTCGCCACCGCCGCCTGGTTGATCGCCCGGGCCGCCGAGCGGCCACCGCTCATCGCGCTGTCCGTCGCGATCGTCGCGGTGCGCACCCTGGCGATCGGCAAGGGCACGCTGCGCTACGTCGAGCGGCTGGTCGGCCACGACGCGGCGCTGCGGGTGCTGGCCAAACTGCGCACCCGGGTGTACGCGACGCTGAGCGCGGGCGGGACGAGCCTGCCGCACGGGGATCTCCTGGCCCGCCTGGTGTCCGATGTGGACGGTGTGCAGGACGCGCTGCTGCGGTGCGCCATCCCGGCCGGAGTCGCGGTGCTGGTCGCGGTCGCCACGGTCGGCTTCACCGCGGCGTACCTGCCCGCCGCCGCGCTGGTGCTCGCGACCGGCATGCTGCTGGCCGGGCTGGTGCTGCCGGTCGCCGCCTACGCGATCGCCGCCGGTGCCGCCCGCCGCACCGCCACGGTGCGCGGCGGGTACCTCGCCGCGTCGGTGGACGTCCTGCACGGCGCCGCCGACCTCGCCGCCTTCGGCGCCACGGGTACCGCGCTGGCCCGCGCGCGGGACGAGTCGACCGGGCTGGCCAGGCTGACCCGTGCCGCCGGTACCGCCGGGTCCGCGGTGGGTGCCGTGAGCGTACCGGTGCCCGCGCTCACCGCCGTGGGTGTCTGCCTGCTCGCGACCCGGGCACCCGGCCTCAACCCGGTGATGGTGGCCGTGCTGTCCCTCGTCGCGCTGGCCGCCGTGGAGGCGGTACTGCCGCTGACCGGGGCGGCCGTACGCCTGGCGGACCTGCGCGGCTCGCTGGAGCGGGTACGGGCGCTGCTGCGCCAGGGGTCCGCTCCCGCGGGGAGCCTGCGGGTCCGCGACGGCATCACTGTGGACGGTCCGGTGGAGGCGAGTGTCCTGAGTGGACCGGTGGACATCCGGCTGGACGGCGTCAGCGCGCGGTACGCCGACGACCGGGAGCTGGCGCTGGACCGGCTCGACCTGGACCTGCCGGCCGGCCGCCGGGTGGCCGTGGTCGGGCCGAGCGGCGCCGGAAAGTCCACGCTGCTGGGGGTGCTCGCCGGAACGGTACCGCCGGCCGCCGGCACCGTGGCGGTGAACGCACGCACCGAGGAGCCGGCGCAGCGCTGGCGGATCGCCGGCGGGGTGCTCGCCGACGGGTACGTGTTCCACGCGACGATGCGCGAGAACCTCACGCTGGGCCGGCCCGGCCTGCCCGACGGGCAGTTGCTCGACGCCCTGCGCACGGCGGGCCTGCGCAGCGCCCCGGAAGACCTGGACCGGACGCTGGGCGAGGACGGCGCGCAGGTCTCCGGCGGCCAGCGGCAGCGGCTGCTGCTGGCCCGGGCGCTGCTGGCCCCGCCACCGGTGCTGCTGCTGGACGAGCCGACCGAGGGGCTCGACCCGGCCGCCGCGGACGAGGTGCTGGGCCAGGCGCTCGCGGCGGTACCCGGGCACACCGTGGTGCTGGTCACGCACCGGCTGGCCGACCTGTCCGCGTTCGACGAGGTGCTGGTGCTCGCGGACGGGCGGGTGGCGCAGCGCGGCCGGCACGCCGACCTGCTGACCGAGCCGGGGTGGTACGCCGACTGGGCCCGCGGGGGAGACTTGCAGACGTGGCGATCGACGGTTACCTAGCGGGGCTCGCCGCCGCGCTGCGCGGGCCGCGCCGGGTCAAGGCCGACCTGCTCGCCGAGGCGCGGGACAGCCTGTACGACGCGGCCGACGCGTACCAGAAAATGGGTCTGACCGCCGCGGCGGCGCAGCGGCGCGCGGTGGCCGACTTCGGCGACCACGCCGAGATCGCGCCGGCCTACCAGGCCGAACTGGCCATCGCGCAGGGCCGGCGGACCGCGCTGCTCATCGCGGCCGGCCTCGTCGGGGTGTACGTCTGCACGTCGCTGGCCTGGTCCGGGTATGGCGGGTCGGGGTATGGCGGGTCCGGGTATGGCGGGTCCGGGTATGGCGGGTGGCTCACCACCGGGTTCCGCGGGCTGTGCCTCGCCGGTGCCACGGTCGCGTTGCTGGTGTGGCTCGGCTTCGGCTGGGGCAGCCGGTTCGTGCCCGACGGGGTCGGGCTCACCCGCTGCCTCGGCCGGGCCGCCCTGGCCTTCCTCGCGCTGCACGGCCTGGCCGGCCTCGCCGTGTACCTGTGGCGGCTGGCGAGTTGGCCGGGCGCGCCGTCCTCGCCGCTCGTCTGGGTGGCGAGCGCGCCGATGGCGCTCGCCTTCGGCTACGCGACCCTGTGCGCCTGGCGCTGCCTGTCCGTGACGAGGCTTGCGGTCAGCCGCCCGGCATGACTCCCGGCGGCGCGAGGACGGCGCCGATGGCGCTGGTGAACTCCTGCCACGCGGAGCGCTCGTCGGACAGCGCGTGCCGGCCGGCGGAGGTCAGCTGGTAGGTGCGCCGCTCGCGGCCGCCGACCGTGCTCCAGGAACTGCGCACCAGCCCGGCGCGCTCCAGCCGGCGCAGGGCCGGGTAGACCGTCCCGGTCGGCAGGCTCAGCACGCCACCCGTGCGCTCCTGCAGGGCCTCGATGATCGCGTACCCGTGCCGCGGCTCGTCGTCGAGCACGGCGAGCAGGAGTGCGTCGAGGTGCCCGCGCAGCGCGTCGGCCTTCATGTGTAGCGAGTCTACGGGTGAGCATCCGCGGGCACCAACGGCGGGCATCGCGCGAAGATCACCCGGGCGGATGACGACGGACAGGCTGTCCGTCGCCGAACCGGACACCATGCCACTCTCGTCACTCTCGGGCACGAAACGGTAACCATACGAGGTGGTCATGCACGCAGTTCCGGGGTACCGCGGTGCGCCGTCGCCCGAGTGGGACTCCGACGTCCCGGCCGATGTCGCCGAGGCCGAGGAGTTCCTGCGGCTGTTCCACGCCGAGCGGCCACACGCGGGGCCGGTCGGACCGAGACTGCGCCAGGTGCGGGCGGAGATCGCCCAGACGGGTACGTACGTCCATACGCGACACGAGCTCACCTTCGGCGCCCAGGTCGCCTGGCGCAACTCCAGCCGCTGCATCGGCCGGCTGTACTGGCGCAGCCTGCTCGTGCTGGACCGGCGCGGCTCGGACACCGGTACCCGGATATTCGACGACCTCGTGACCCACCTGCGGATCGCGGCCGGCGGCCTGGCCGCCGCCGGCGACGACGCCAACCGGGTGGCCGCCCGCCGTGTCGGCCAGATCCGGCCGGTGATCTCCGTCTTCGGCCAGGCCGCGCCGCGCCGGCGGTTCGCGCGCGTCTGGAATGAACAGCTCATCCGGTACGCGGGGTACCGCTCGGCGACCGGCGAGGTGGTCGGGGATCCGCGGTACCTGGAGTTCACCGCCGAGGCGCGGCGGCTCGGCTGGGTCGGCAAGGGGGAGGCGTTCGACGTGCTGCCCGTCGTGCTGGAGACGCCGGAGGAGGGCGTGCGCCTGTTCGACCTGCCCGAGGACGCGGTGCTGGAGGTGCCGCTGGCGCACCCCGAACACCGCTTCGTCGCCGGCATGGGGCTGCGCTGGCACGCGGTACCCGCGATCTCCAACATGCGGCTGACCATCGGCGGCGTGCACTACCCGCTGGCCCCGTTCAACGGCTGGTACCTGGGCACCGAGATCGGCTCCCGGAACCTGGCCGACGAGGACCGGTACAACCTGCTGCCGGTGGTCGCGGACCGGCTCGGCCTGGACAGGTCGACCGAGTGCACGCTGTGGCGTGACCGCGCGCTGGTGGAGCTCAACCGCGCCGTGCTCTGGTCCTTCGCCCGCGCCGGCGTGCGCATCAGCGACCACCACACCGAGTCGCTGCGCTTCCTCACCCACGTCGAGCGCGAGCGGCGGGCCGGGCGGTGCACCCCGGCCGACTGGACCTGGATCGTGCCGCCGCTGTCCGGCGGGGCGACCGCGGTGTTCCACCGGTACTACGACGAGGCGGACCTGCGCCCGAACTTCTACCTCGACCGCGACGCGGACGAGCTGGGCACGCTCGGCCGGGTGGTCTCGCACCGGCCGCGCATCCCCCGGCAGGCGCAGCGGGTCATCCTGCGCCCGGCGGTGCCGTTACGTTGACGGGTAGCTGCTGTAGTCGGGGAAGTTGCCGTACAGCCGCTCGCCCGCCTCGCCCACGGTCACCGCCTGCACCAGCAGGTCGCCGCCGACGAACGCACCCTTCCAGCTGGCGCCCCGCCCGCCGAACGGCTCCTCCCGGTCGCCCCGGGAGCGGGGCTTGTTGATGCCGACCTTGAACGCGTGCAGGTCCTTGGCCAGCTTGCCGGCCTTCTCCGGGTCGTCGCAGGCGAGGCTCGCGACCAGCGCGCCGTTCGAGGCATTCATCGCGGCGAGCAGCTCCTCCTCGGTGTCCACCACGACGATCGTGTCCACCGGCCCGAACGGCTCGGCGTGCATGAGCACCGACCGTCCCGGCGGGGCGAGCAGCGCGGCCGGCGCCACGTAGGCGCCGGTGTCCTGGCCGTCGAGGAAGCCGACGGCATCCGCGAGGCCGCCGCGGTGCAGCGGGATGGCGCCGCCCTTGACCGTCTCCTCGATCTTGCGATGCAGCTCCGCCGCCTTGGCCGCGCTGATCAGCGGACCGAAGTCGAGGTCGGGCAGCGGGTCACCGTCCGGCCCGACGGCGAGCGGGTGGCCGAAGCGCACCGACTTGACCACCGGCAGGTACATGTCGAGGAACTTGTCCACGATGTCGCGCTGCACGACGAAGCGCGGGTACGCGGTGCACCGCTGCTTGCCGTACTCGAAGCCCTTGCGGATGTGCGCGGCCAGCAGGTCCCACTGGGAGAACTCCCAGATGCCCCAGGCGTTGAGGCCCTCCTGCTCGATCATGTGCCGCTTGTCGGTGTCCAGCAGCGCGGCGGCCACCTTGCCCCCGTTGGACCGGCCGCCCACGAACGCCACCGCGCCGATCTCGGGCGCGCGCACCAGCACCTCGGACAGCTCCTCGCCGCTGCCCGAGAGCAGGGTGACGGGCAGCCCGGCCCGGCGCATCAGCGCGTGCGCCACCGTGAGGCACACCGCGCCGCCCTGCGACGGCGTCTTCGCTATCACGGCATTGCCGGCGAGGAGTTGTACCAGTTCAGCGTGGACGAGCACGCTCATCGGGTAGTTCCAGCTCGCGATGTTCGAGACCGGCCCGGGCAGCGGCTCCCGGCCGGTGACCTGCCGCTCGATCTCCTCGACGTACCAGCGCACGCCGGACAGCGCCCGGTCCACGTCGGCACACGCCAGGCGCCACGGCTTGCCGATCTCCCAGACCAGCAGCATGGCGAGCAGGTCGCGGTGCTCGGTGAGCGCGTCCAGCGCCTCCGTCACCCGCTCCCGGCGCTGCGCCAGCGGGGTGGCGGCCCAGCCCCGGTGCTCCCGGGCGGCCCCTGCCACGGCGCGCTGCGCGCTGGCCCCGTCCAGCCGGGCCAGATCGGTCAGTACGCTGCCGTCGACCGGGGTGTGCAGCGGTGACGGGGTGCCGATGTCCTGCCAGCGACCTTCGATGAGGTTGCGCAGCCGGCCGTCTACGAACGCCTCCGGGGCGGTCGCGACGGCGCGGGTGAGGGTCTCATGCCATGACGTACCGGCGGCCAGTCGCAGAGTCATACCGGATCCTCGCCTTTCGCCAGGCGGAAGCACAACCCTGGGAGCCGGGTGAGCTCACTTACAGTTCGCTTACTCCGTGCTCGGCGCATTCGGCGCGCCAGCCCGCCGGCAGTACCTGTACCTTCATCCGGCGCCGGCAGGTGGGGCAGAAGCGCGGCGGCTCCAGGGCGCGGGCCTTCTCGCACGCGCGGTGGTCACCCGCGTGATCCGGCTCGCCACACCGGTCGCAGTACGTCACAGCGCGGACGTGAGCGCCTTGACCGGCATCTTCAGCTCGTCGAGCAGGGCCAGGTCGGCGTCTGCCGGGCGGCCCAGCGTCGTCAGGTAGTTGCCGACGATGACCGCGTTGATCCCACCCAGCAGCCCGTCGCGGGTACCGAGGTCGCCGAGGGTGATCTCCCGCCCGCCCGCGTACCGCAGGATGGTGCGCGGCAGGGCCAGGCGGAACGCGGCGATCGCGCGCAGCGCGTCGCGCGGATCCAGCACCGGTTGGTCGGCCAGCGGGGTGCCCGGGCGGGGGTTGAGGAAGTTCAGCGGCACCTCGTCGGGCCGCAGCCGCGCCAACTGCGCGGCGAACTCGGCGCGCTGCTCGACGGTCTCGCCCAGCCCCAGGATGCCGCCGCAGCAGACCTCCATGCCCGATTCCCGCACCATCCGCAGGGTGTCCCACCGCTCGTCCCAGGTGTGCGTGGTCACCACGTTCGGGAAGTACGAGCGGGCCGTCTCCAGATTGTGGTTGTACCGGTGGATGCCCAGCTCCACCAGTTCGTCCACCTGTGCCTGGGTCAGCATGCCCAGCGACGCGGCGATCTGGATCGGCACGGCCGCCCGGATCGCCGCCACGCCCTCGCGCAACTGCGCCATGAGCTTGGCGTCCGGTCCCCGTACCGCGGCCACGATGCAGAACTCGGTGGCCCCGGTGGCGGCGGTCTGGCGGGCCGCCTCGACGAGCGCGGGAATGTCGAGCCACACCGACCGTACCGGCGAGGTGAAAAGCCCCGACTGAGAACAGAAGTGGCAGTCCTCCGGGCAGCCGCCGGTCTTCACCGACACGATCCCCTCGACCTCGACCTCCGGTCCGCACCACCGCATGCGCACCTGGTGTGCGATCGCCAGCGCGGCCGGGATGTCATCGTCGGTCAGGCTCAGCACACCCAGCACGTCGGTCTCGGTGAGGCCCACACCGGTCTCCAGCACCGTTCGGGCGGCCGTGGCCAGGGCGGGATCGGACAGCTCAAGCATGCACGTACCCTACAAGCACCACCGGCACCCTTTCCCGGAGGAGGAGCATGCGGCCCAGCGGGACCGGCGATCCCCGGGCATGGCTGCGCGCCCTCGACCGGCAGGCCGCCGCGCGGGAACGGGCCGGGCTGCACCGGACGCTGCGGCCGCGCCCGGCCGGGGACGAGACGGTCGACCTGGCCGGCAACGACTACCTCGGGCTGTCCCGGCATCCGGCGGTACTCGCGGCGGCAGGCGAGGCACTGGCCCGGTACGGGCTGGGTGCGACCGGCTCGCGGCTGGTACGCGGGTCGACCGAGGTGCACGCGACGCTGGAGCGGTCACTGGCCGGGTGGCTCGGTACCGAGTCCACGCTCGTGTTCTCGTCCGGGTACCTGGCCAACGTCGCCGCGGTACGCGCCCTCGCCGGGCCGGGTGCCCTGCTCGTCTCCGACGCGCACAACCACGCGTCCATTGTGGACGGTTGTCGGACCGCGCGGGTCGAGGTCGCCGTCGCACCGCACGCCGATCCGGTCGCGGTCGCCCGGCTCCTGGCGGAGCGTGGGGACCGGCCGGCCGTCGTGGTGACCGAGTCCGTATTCTCCGTCGACGGCGACCTGGCCCCACTCCAGGAACTGCACGCGGCCTGCCGCCGGTACGGTGCCGTGCTGCTGGTGGACGACGCGCACGCCGCCGGCGTACTCGGGCCGTCCGGAGCCGGTGCGGTCGCGGACGCGGGCCTGGCCGGCGAGCCCGACGTGGTGGTGACGGTGACCCTGTCGAAGTCGTTCGGCGCGTCCGGTGGCGTGGTCGCCGGGCCGGCCGGACTCGCGGCGCACCTCGTCGACACCGGTCGCACCTTCATCTACGACACGGCTCTTGCGCCCGCGGTCGCGGCGGGCGCGCTGGCCGCGCTCGACCTCATCCGGGCCGGCGACGACCTGCGCGCCGAGCTGGCCGCACGAGCCGCGCTGGCGGTCGATCGGCTGTCCGGGACTCCGGTGCCGGGGCCGGCAGCCGGGGTGGTGTCCGTGACCGCGCCCGGTCCCGAGGCCGCCGTCGCATGGGCCGACGCCTGCCGCGCCAACGGCGTCGCCGTCGGTTGCTTCCGCCCACCGTCCACACCGGACAGTCGCTCCCGGCTGCGGCTGACGATCAACGTGGGCGTGCCGCGGGCGGACTTCGAGGCAGCCCTGGACGTTGTCGCGAAGTGCGCGCCGTGACCGACGTCCTCCTGGTGACGGGTACCGACACCGGCGTGGGCAAGACCGTCGTCACCGCAGCGATCGCGGCGGCGGCGCGGGCGGTCGACTATTCGGTGGCCGTACTCAAGCCGGCGCAGAGCGGTGTGGTCGCCGGTACCGGTGACGAGTCCGATGTGGACACCGTGGCTCGCCTGTCCGGTGCGCAGTCGGCACCGACGCTGGTGAGCTACCCGGACCCGCTGGCGCCGCTGACCGCCGCCCGCCAGTCGGGCCTGCCGGAGCTGGCCATCGGCGACGTCATCGAAGCGGTGGAGGTGGCCGGCACCGGGCACGAGCTGGTGCTCATCGAAGGCAGCGGCGGGCTGCTGGTACCGATGGGGGAGGGCGGCTGGACCATTGCCGATCTGGCCGTGGCACTGCGGATCCCCGCCGTCGTGGTGGCGCGCTCCGGCCTCGGTACCCTCAACCACATCGCGCTGACCTTCGAGGCGATGGCGCACCGCGGCATCCCCGGCTGGCTCGTGCTCGGCTCCTGGCCGGCCGAGCCGGAGCTGGTGCACTGGACCAACCTTGCCGACCTCACCAACCTGGCGGGCGTACTGCCGGAGGGCGCCGGGTCGCTTCCGCCGGACCGGTTCCGGGCGGCCGCGCCGCGCTGGCTGACCCCGACGCTGTTCGGGCAGGCCGACGCCGACATCCTCCTGGCGGACGCGATCCACCTCCCGCCGCCGCACTGGCGCTGACGGGCTTTGTTTCAGACCAGCTGCTCGGGGCGGACGGCCAGTTCGCGGGCGGTGGCCAGGCGGATCCACTCGGCCAGCTGGCGCCGCGAGATGATCCGGTCGTGCACCGTCGCCTGCACGGTGAGGCCGTCGGCGAGCGCGGTGATGCGCCAGGCGGCACCGTGCGGGTCGGCGCACCGGAAGTCCCCGGCCGCCACGCCGGCCCTGATCACCTCGGCCAGCGCCTCCTTCCAGCGCACGTCCAGCCGGCGCGAGACCTTCTCCAGCTCCGGTACGCGGATCGACTCGGCCCAGCCGTCGATCCACATCTCCCACGCCTTCGTGGTGTTCGGGCCGTACAGCTTCAGGATCCGGCGGACCTTGTCCAGCGGCGCGCCCGGCGACCGGACCACGGTCTCCACGCGGGCCAGTTCCTGATCCGCGGCATACGCGAACGCGCGGACGAGCAGATTGTCCTTTGTCTCGAAGTGGTAGAAGACCAGGGCCTGGCTGACGCCGGCCGCCGCGGCCACGTCAGCGGTCCGGGTGTTCGCCAGGCCCCGCCGGGCGATCACCTCACAGGCGGTGCTCAGCAGGGCGTCGAGTCGCACGTCGGCCGTCCGTCCGGTCACGGCCGATACGGTAGCGTATTCATGCTGCTCATCCTGTGTCTAGCGCTTGTTAGGCTGACTCGGGAGTCAGTAAGGAACGCTGTGACCAGGCACGTATCGCGACCCCGCCAGCGCAACTGTCGGAACAAGGACGATTCTCGTCCTCAGTGGACGGCTGCTGCCGGCGCGCGATGACGGAGAACCCTGCATGGTGTCCTGGATGATCCGGCGAGTCAGCCGGCGGGTCGGCAAGCGGACAGTGAGCGACGGGTTGCGGCGACCGGGCGATCGGTGGATGCTCATGGGTCGAACGACCGGGTGAGCGGTGACGTGCCCGGTCGCTCGATGGTGGCGGAAATCCTGGTGGAACGCGAGGCGGATACCGGAAAAAAAGACCGTCCGGTCGAGTGGTAGGCCGACGGGTGGCGGGTTGCGGTGCAGGTCAATCGGCAGGAACCCTGCATGAATGGCCGCCCTTAGGTGTGGCCGCTTCGCTGTGGGGAGAGACGCGTATGGCGGCGGCTGGCAAGCTCTCGCACGATCCGCGGGGGACAGCTGGATCCGTTGCGGGCGACATCGGCGGGGGGCACCGATCGTCGACATCGCACACGGAGGGTGTCCGTGGTGTCACCAGCCACCTCCGGCTGGGTCCGCCCGGAGGAGGTCTGCACTCGATCCGGGTCCGCCTGCTGTTGCCGGTCGCGGTCGCCACCGTCGGCCTGGTCGCCCTCGGCACCGTGCAGGCGATGTCGGCCGCCCGCCTGGCCCGCGAGTCCAGCCAGGCCGCCACCATGGCCGCGACCGCCACCACGACGGTGCGGCTGGCGCACCAACTGGAGACCGAGATCACCGAGGAGGACGCGCTGCGGCAGCGCGGCGGTACGGCCGGGGCCAGCCTGGTGACCGCCGCCCGCGGCCAGACCAACCTCGCCGTCGAGGCGTTCCACCGGGCCGGCGAGGTCGCCCGGCAGGCCGCGCCCGGGCTGCGCCGGCTGCTCGACGCCACCGACACCCAGGTGGCGCTGCTGTCGAGCGTCCGGGCGAGCGCCGACCGGCTGGACGCCGACCAGCTCTCCGCGCCCACGTACGAAGATCTCAACCGCAGCCTGCTCGCCATCGCCGACGCCGTACCCGAGCTGATGACCGACGTGACCCTGGCCGCCAGTGCCCGGGCCGCCGCCGCGATCGCCGCGGCGGAGCACCTCGCCGCGCAGGAGCGCGACCTGCTGCGCGGGGTGTTCCGGCGGGGCAGCTACCAGTCAGGCGAGCTGGCCAGCCTGGCCAGCCTGACCGGTGCCGAGACCGAGCGGCTGGCCGAGTTCAACCGGTACGCCACCAGCGCGCAGCGGAGCCAGTACACCTCTCTGATCAGCGGCGACGACGTCGGCACGGCCGCCCGGATGGCCGGCGCCGCACTGACCGCCGACCGGCAGCCGGCGGTGCTCAAGGTCGACCCGGACAGCTGGTACATCGCGCAGAGCAACACGCTGCGCCGCCTGCACCTGCTGGAGGTCGACCTCGCCCGCGCGCTCGACCTCACCGCGCGCCGCGACCAGGCGATGGCCCAGACACGAGCCGTGGTCACCGGCCTGTCCACCGCCGGGCTCGTGGTGCTCGCCTTCGGCACCGCGCTGGTGCTCGCCATCCGCACCAGCCGGCGGCTGCGGGTCCTGCGCGGCTCGGCGCTCGTCGTGGCCGGCGTGGAACTGCCCGACACCATCTCCTCGCTGACCGAGGCCGGCGACCCGCAGTCCGTGCAGACCGCGATGCAGGCCGCCGCGACGCGGGCCGATTCCCTCGTCGTCACCGGTTCGGACGAGATCTCCGAGGTGGGCGCGGCGCTCAACGCGGTACACCGCCAGGCCCTGCACCTGGCCGCCGAGCAGGCCAGCCTGCGGCTGGACGTGGCCGCGCTGTTCGCGGCCCTGTCCCGGCGCGGCCAGTCACTCATCCAGCGCCAGCTGCGCCTGCTCGACGACTTCGAGCGGTCCGAGACAGACCCGCAGACCCTGGCCCGGCTGTTCGCGCTGGACCACCTGGCCGCGCGGATGCGGCGCAACGAAGAAAATCTTCTGGTACTGGCGGGAGGCGAGCCCGGCCGCCGGGTGCTGGCGCCGGTGTCGCTGGTCGAGCTGGTCCAGGCGGCCGCGGCCGAGATCGAGGACTTCCATCGCGTCGAGGCGGTCGGGGTCGCCGATGTCGGCGTGGCCGCGCACGCCGTCCGCGACGTCAGCCACCTGCTCGCCGAGCTGCTGGAGAACGCCGCGATGTTCTCCCCGCCGACCAGCAAGGTGCGGGTGTCCGCCCGCCGGTCCATCGATTCGGTGACGGTCTCCGTGTTCGACGAGGGGATCGGCATGCAGCAGCGGCAGGTCACCGAGCTGAACGCCCGGCTGGCCCGACCGACCATGCTGACCTCCGAGCTGGCCGGCACCATGGGCCTGCTCGTCGTCGGCCGGCTCGCGGCGCGGCACGGCATCCACGTCGAGCTGCGCAGCGCCGCCGCCGGCGGGACGGTCGCCCTGGTCGCGCTGCCCAACACCGTGCTCACGCCGGCCCCCGCGGTGACCGGGTACACCAACTCGCTGCTGTACCCCGACCCGCCCGCGATCGAGCCGCCGCCCGGCCGCAACGGCTACCCCGGGTACCGGCCCGCCCATGCGGTCCCGCTCACCTTGCCGGTTCCCTTCACCACGCCGGTTCGCGCTTCTGGGCCGGCCCCCGCCACGTCGCCCGACCCGCCTACCGTGCCGATCCTGGACGCCGTGCCGGCGCCCGCTACCGTGCCGATCCCGGACGCTGTGCCCGCGCCGGTCCCGCGCGCCACGCCGGTGCCTGACAGCCTGCCGGTCCTCGGGCCCGCTTCGGTCGCCGCGGCGGCCGGGCTTGCTGACGCTGCCCCTGTGTCGGCTGCTCCTGTGTCGGCTGCTTCTGGGTTGTCTGCTCCTGTGTCGGCTGCTTCTGGGTCCGCTGCTTCCGGGTCCGCTGCTTCTGGGTCCGCTGCTTCTGGGTCCGCTGCTTCTGGGTCCGCCGCACCGGGCTCCGATGTGGTGCCGCTGCCCAGGCGCCGGCCGGGCCACCTGCTCCTGTCCGGCAGCGCCGTCACCGCCGCCGAATTGACGCCCTCTGTGCGGCCGCGCGGAGCCACGCCAGATCCCGACACCGTACGGGCGCGACTGTCCGGCCTGGCCCGCGGCCTGGCCGCCGCGGACCGCCGGACGCACGGTTCGGACAACCCACCGGTGGGAACCCAGAACACACAGGACGGAGAATGATGAGTTTCGGCCAAGACCACCTGACCGACCCCACCGACGGGCACCTCAACTGGCTGCTGACCTCGTTCGCGCGCCGGGTACCGGAGGTCACCCACGCGCTCGCGGTCTCGGTGGACGGCCTGACGCTGGCCGCCTCCGAAGGGCTGCCCAGTGACCGGTCAGACCAGCTGTCCGCGATCACCAGCGGACTGGCCAGCCTCACCGTGGGCGCCGCGAAGGTGCTCGCGACCGGGCGGGTCCGGCAGACGGTCGTGGACATGGACGACGGCGTCCTGCTCGTCATGTCCGTCGGCGACCGGGCACAGCTCGCGGTGCTCGGGTCCGCGGGCTGCGACCTCGGCCAGGTCGGATACGAGGCGGCCCTGCTGGCTCACCGCGTGGCCAACGCGCTGGAGCCGGGCGCCCGCGTCGCCGGCCAGCTATGAGACGCCGCTGGCTCGCCGCCGCCGTGGTGGCCCTGCTCGCCCCGCTGGCCGGGTGCGTGTCCACCGCGGACCCGACCGCCAGCCTGTACCACCGCGGCGAACTGATCATCGGTACCGGCAACACGACCGGCGTGTTCTACGAGATCGGCGCCGGATACGCCAACGTGATCAACCGGCACCTGCCCGGGTACGAGGCGATGAGCGCCGCCACGGCCGGCTCCGTCGAGAACCTGAGGCGCATGGCGGCCGGCGACGTCGACCTCGCCCTCACGTTCTCCAACAACGCTGTCGAGGCGCTGCACGGCGAAGGCGCCTTCAGCGGCCATCCGGTCGCCATCCGGGCCATCGGCCGGCTGTACCTGAACTACACCCACCTCATCGTGCGCAGCAACGCCGGCATCACGTCGGTCGCGGGCCTGCGTGGACACCGCATCACCACCGGACCGCACAACTCCGGATCCGAGACGACCGCGCTGCGGGTACTCGCCGCCGCCGGGTTGACTCCCGACCAGGACGTGACCACCGTGCCCATGTCCCTCCCGCAGAGCACCGCCGCGATGGCGGCCGGCACGATCGATGCGATGTTCTACACGGCCGGCCTCCCGGTGCCCGGGGTCACCGACCTGTTCACCCACGCCGGCGGGGGCGTACGCTTCCTACCGCTGAACTCCGTGCTGCCCCAGCTGACGCAGAAGTACGGTGCCGGGATCTACTTCCGCGCCACGATCCCGAAGAGCCAGTACGGGCTGCCCGCCGACGTACCGACGATCGCGGAGTCGAGCCTGCTCGTGGTGGGCGAGTCCATGCCGGCCGCCCTCGTGTACCAGCTCACGAAGCTGCTGTTCGAGTACCAGTCGGATCTGGCGGCGGTACATCCGGCGGCGAACGGGATCCAGCGGGACTCCGCGCCCACGACCGATCCGGTACCGCTGCACCCGGGTGCGGCCCGGTACTACCGCAGCGGTTGATCTTCCGGCGCCGCTCTCGGCCCTGCTGGTGGCGACGCGCCGGGCCATCTGGTTTGTCAGCCGGCAGGCGGCTGGGCTAGAGTTCACTTCCGGCGCCCGGAACTGTCCCGGGATGCGCGCGGACGTAGCGCAGTTGGTAGCGCATCACCTTGCCAAGGTGAGGGTCGCGGGTTCGAGTCCCGTCGTCCGCTCGGAGGCCGCCAGAGGCGTCTACCGCGGTGGAGTGGCCGAGAGGCGAGGCAACGGCCTGCAAAGCCGTGTACACGGGTTCAAATCCCGTCTCCACCTCAGCACGATGACGGGCGATTAGCTCAGCGGGAGAGCGCTTCCCTGACACGGAAGAGGTCACTGGTTCGATCCCAGTATCGCCCAC
>JBBWZQ010000317.1:0-11517 GCA_039649115.1 Micromonosporaceae bacterium
GCCGATCCGGATCATGGTGAGCACCACCCGGTTCTGGTCCACCTTCTCGCCGCTGATGTTCGCGTTGCGGCGGTACTGGTTCAGGTAGACCAGCAGCTCGACCTGGCCGGTACCGGCCTGCACGACACCGACCGCGGACACCTGCGCCTGGACGACCGCCTGCTCCTTGACGGCGGTGGGCTTCAGGCTGGACGTGGTGCGCGCGTACTCCTTGGCGAAGTCGCCGGTGGTGTACGGCTTCGCGGCGGTCACGCCGGCGTCGAACGACCGGTAGTCGTACGAGAAGATGGCCTGTGCCGCCGCCGTGGCCGCCGTCATGCAGGCGCGGCCGGCACTGTCCCGCTGCCCGGCGCGGTCGGCCGTGTACCAGGCGAGCCCGGCGACGGTGCCGGCGAGCACCGCGGCGGCGGCGAGCGCCACGAGTGTCGCGCGCCGGCGGCTGGGCCGCAGCGGTGCGGTGACGCTTGTCAGCCGGCGGGCTGTGCGCGTGCGCATCCCGTACCCCCTCATCATCCGACGAACTGCAACTGGGCGACGAGCCAACGGCCGGAATGGGCGTCTCTGGCCATGCTCACCTGGATCCGGTAGTGCGACAGCCGCCCGTCGGGGGCGCTGGTGTTCTTCACCGTCGCGTCGACCGCGACCAGGACCACGGCGCTGCGCCGGCTCGCCGACACCGTGGCGGCCCGCAGCACGGTGCCGTGCGAGTCCACCTTGTTGTCCAGCACGGCGCTGCGGATCTGCGCCATGTCGCCGGTGAACTCGTCCTTGAACTGCCCGGTCGCACCGTCGGAGATGCGGCGCAGGTCGGCGTCGACGGTCGCGGCGCTGATCGACACGAAGTTGACGGTGGTCTGCCGGGCCGCGGCGAGGGCCTGCTGCCGCGCCGCGCCCAACTGGCGCCGGTCGTCCCAGGACCGGCCGGCCAGGCCGGCGGCGACCAGCGCACCGGCGAGTACCACCAGCAGCAGCAGGGCGAGCAGCCGCCAGCGGCGCAGCGTGCCCGGGTCGCTCCCCGGTACCGCACTGTCCACAAGGGACTCGGCTGGAGGTGGCTTTCGGGGGGCCGGCACGCGGACCGTCTTCCCGGCGGCCGGCGTGGTCGCTTTCCCGGTGGGCGTGGTCGCTTTCCCGGTGGGCGTGATCGCTTTCCCGGTGGACGGCGTCGCTTTGCCGGTGGACGGCGTCGCTTTGCCGGTGGGCGTGGTCGTGCGGATCACCCGGCGGCGACGCACGCTGCGGGACTCCTCGCCGGCACGCGGTCGGGACACCGTCGTGGTGTGCCCCTCGTCGTCAGCCATCACTTCGCCTCCTTGTCGCGCGCCCGGCGGACGGGCGTCCTACGACGCCAGCCCGGCGAGCAGGAGTTGCTTCCAGGACTGTTCGCCAGCCAGCTGGTACTGGCCGCCGGTCCCGCCCAACTGCAGCGGCTGCCCGTCCGGCCCGAGCACCAGGCCGGTGGCGGGGTCGTACCCGGCGACCGTGGCGCCGCCGGACGCCGGGGCCCCCTGCCCCACAGCGTCCGGCGGCTGTCCCCCCGGTACCGGCGCCGGGCTGGGACCGGCGCCGCTGGCACCCGGCGCGTTGGAGCTGCCCCGCACGCCCGATCCGCGTGCCCGCTCGGCGGCCGTGCAGCGCCGCTGCCCGGTCTGCTGGTACTGGCAGGCCGGCGGGTTGTTCAGGTTCACCACGAGACCGAAGTGCGCGGTGCCGTCGCCCGGTGCCACGGTGAAGCCGCCGGTCACCACGAGCGGGTACTCCACCAGGATCTGCTCGATGCCGGGCAGCCGGCGCGCGCCGATGCCGCCCACCGTGACGAGGTTGCCCAGCAGGGTGCCGATCGTCGGGTTCAGGTCCCGCAGCAGGCCGATCACCTGCCGCGCGGCCGGCGGTCCGTTGGCGAGCAGCCGGCGCAGGTCCGGGTCTGCCGCGCGGAGGGTACCGGTCAGGTCGGCGAGCGCGGCGGCCCAGCGCCGGATCGCGTCCGCCGACGCCTCCTGTGTGGACAGTACGGTGCGCCCGTCGCGGATCAGCGCGAGCGTCTCCGGCAGGAACCGGGTCGCGTCGCGCAGCAGCAGGTCGGACGAGTCGAGGATGCGCCGCAGCGCGCTCTCGTTGTTCTCGAAAGCGGTGCCCAGCTCCTCGATGAGCACCCGCAGGTCGTCCGGGTTGACCGAGCGGACCAGCGCGTCCAGGCCGGCGAGCAGGTCCTCGGCGGGCAGCGGGGTGCCGGTGCGGCTGGCCGGGATCACGTCGCCGTCGCGCAGGTACGGGCCGGTGTCGGTGTCCGGCCGCAGGTCGAGGTACTGCTCCCCGACGGCGGAGCGCTCGGCGACCACGGCGTGCAGCGCACCCGGTACCCGCACCCCGCCCTGCATCCGCAGGTCCACCCGTACCCCGCCGGCGTGCAGCCGTACCGCGCCGACCCGGCCGACGGGCACTCCCCGGTAGGTCACCGGCGCGTTGGGGAAGATGCCGCCCGCGACGGCGAAGTCGGCGTGCAGCAGGTACCCGCGGCCGAGGAGGCTGTCGCCGAGGCCCACGTAGCGCAGCCCGACGAACGCGATGCCGAGCAGGCTCACCACGGCGAACACGAGCACCTGCACCTTGGCGACACGCGTGATCATGGCAGGCACTTCCCGGTCAGGATGTCGATGAGGGAGCAGCCGCCACCGGACGATCCGCCGGACGGGCTCGCGCTGGGCGAGGGACTGGCGCCGGGCAGCAGCCCGGGCAGGCCGGGCAGCGCCGGGAGCGCGGGGAGGCCGGGCCTGGCCGGCGTCGCGGGCCTGGCCGGCTTGGCCGGGCTGCCCGCCGGGGTCACCAGCAGGTTGGACAGGATCGCCGCGCCGTCCAGGTCCACGGTGAGGTGCAGGTTGACGAAGTTCCCGTTGATGGCGCCGGTGACGTTGGGCGGGACCGGGTAGGTCAGCAGGAAGTCCAGTGCCTTGGGCAGGTTGGCGCCGGCCCGTACCAGTTGGTCCAGCACCGGCCGCAACGACCTGACGGTGGCCAGCGTGTCGTCCCGGCTGGCGTTGACCACGCGGGTGCCCACGGTGGCCAGGTCGGACAGCGCGGTCAGCGCGTGGGTGAGCTGCTCGCGCTGCCCGGCCAGGACGGTCAGGCCGGGGTCCAGGGCGTCCAGCGCGGCGCGCAGCGTGTCGCGCTGCCGCGCCAGGTGCGCGGAGAACCGGTCGAGCGCGTCGATGGTGCGCAGGATCTCGGCGCGCTGCGCGTCCAGTCCGGCCAGGAACGTGTCGAGCTGGTGCAGCAGGTCGTGCACGCCGGACTCGCGGCCGCGCAGCGCGCCGGCCAGCTCCTCGCTGATCGTCTTGAGCTGGGCCAGGCCGCCCCCGTTGAGCAGCAGGCCGAACGCGGCCAGGACCTCTTCGACCTCGGCGGAGCGGCTGGTGCGGGCGAGCGGGATGACCGCGCCGCCGGTCAGCGTGCCCTCGGCCGGCTGGCCGGGC
Organism: Micromonosporaceae bacterium; assembly: GCA_039649115.1. Lineage (GTDB taxonomy): Bacteria > Actinomycetota > Actinomycetes > Mycobacteriales > Micromonosporaceae > DATEJJ01. Next base: position 3,471 of record JBBWZQ010000317.1, read on the forward strand.
GGCGCGGCGAGGGTGACGAACTTCTCCCCGAGCAGGCTGCTCTGCCGGATGGCGGCGGTGGCGTTCGCGGGCAGCCGCACGTCCCGGCTGACCCGCAGGCGCACCCGCGCGGTCCAGCCCGACAGCGTGATCCGGTCGACGCTGCCGACGGTCACGTCGTTGACCTTCACGGCGGCCTGTGGCACCAGGTCCAGCACGTCGCTGAACTCCGCGGTCACCTGGTAGGACGGCCCGCCGGGCGCGCCACCGGGCAGCTGGCACCCGGAAAGGGCAAGAATGACCACAGTGGACAGTGCGAGGTCTCGTCTTCTCATGGGAGCAGTCCCAGGATGCCGCCGAGGGTGGGATCGGTGGACGTGGAGCCACCGGGGAGGCCAGGCACACCCGGTCCGCCGGGCGCGACACCGCCGGAGCCGGGTGTGCCTGGTTTGGTGCCGCCCGTCGAGGAGGGCGCGGGCGGCAACCCCAGGAGTTTGCGGAGCTGGTCCGTGACAGGGAGATGGTTCGCGTTGAGCACACGGGCCAGCGCCACGCACTCCGTGGGTACCTTCGTCGTGGGCACCAGGCCGGCCAGCAGGGAGCAGACATAGCTGGCCGGATCGTACGGACCCAGGACGTCGTCGCGGGTGTCGAGCGTGCCGCTGCGCGCGTTGTACGCCAGGTGCAGGTTGGACAGCGCGAGCGGCGCGACGGTGAGCACGTCGATGAGGGCGCGCTGCTGGCGTACCAGCACGCCGGAGATGTCGGTCAGAGCCTCCACATTGGACTTGAGCTGGGCGCGGTTGTCGCGCACGAACCCGGTGACGTCGGCCAGCGCGGTGGCCAGGCTGCGCACCGTCGCGGCCAGGTCCTGTCGCTCGGCGGCCAGTTGCTCGCCGACCCCGGCCAGTTCCTCGTTGAACAGCCGCACCTGCCGGTCGCTCTCGGCCAGTGCGGTGACGAACCGCTGCAGGTCGGCGAGGCTGCCGAACAGGTCGTCCCGCCCGTCGGCCAGCGTGCCCAGGGTCTTGGACAGTCCGTCGAGCGTGCCGGCCAGGTCGGCGCCGCTGCCCTCCAGGTTGGCCCGGCCGGTGGCGACCAGGCCGGACAGGGCGCCGTCCTTGTTGGCGCCGTCCGGGCCCAGGGCGCGGTTGAACTGGTCCAGCGCGCGGTACACGTCGTCGAGTTCGAGCGGGACCGCGGTGCGCGAGGTGGGCAGGTCGGCGCCGTCGGCCAACCGGGCACCGCCACCGTACGCCGGGGTGAGCTGCACGTACCGGTCGCTGACCACGCTGGGCGGGATGATGACGGCCTGCGCGTCGGCCGGTACCGGGTACCGGGCGTCGTAGCGCAGCTCCACCTCGACCGTGCGGCCCTGCGGCCGTACCGCGACGACGTCACCGACGCGCACCCCGAGGATCCGCACGTCCGAGCCGGCCAGGATGCCGACCGCGCTGGTGAAGTGCGCGACCAGCCGCCGCGTGGGTACCTGGGAGCGCACCACCGCCACGGTTACCACGCCGGCGAGTGCGACGGCGACCAGCGCCGCGTACACCTTCCTCATCGGCCACCGACCTTCGGCTGGTAGACCTGGAGCAGACCGTCCAGATAGGAGTCGAACCAGCGGCCGTTGCCGAGCACGTTGGTGAACGCGGTGACGAACGGCGCCATGGCCGCGATCGTGCGGGACAGGTCGTCCCGGTCGCGCTGCAGCGTCGCCAGCACCTGGCGCAGCCGGGACAGCGCCGAACCCAGCTTCGTGCGGTTGTCGGCGACCAGCCCGGAGATCTGGTTGGCCAGCGTGGTCGTGGTGACCAGCAGGTTGTGTATCGCGTCGCGGCGGCGGCCGACCTCGGCCAGCAGCAGGTTGGCGTCGGCGACCAGTTGGCGGAAGTCCTCGTCGCGCTGGGCGAGCACCCCGGTCACGCCGCGCGCGTGGGCGAGCAACTGGCGCAGGTCGGCGTCGCGCGCGGCGACGGACCGGGACAGCCGGGACAGGCCGGACAGCGTGTCGTGGACGCTCGTCGGGGTGTCCGTGAACGCCTGGGACAGCACGCGGAACGCCTGTGCCAGCTGGTCGGCGTCGATCTGCCCGAGGGTGCCGGCCAAGCCGTTGACCGCCTGCACCACGTCGAACGGGGACGCGGTGTGCGCCAGCGGGATCTGCGAACCCGGGGCCAGCCGGCCGCCTCCCTTCGGGTCCAGCGCGAGGTACTTCTGGCCCAGCACGGTCTTGATCCGGATGGTCGCGCCGGTGTCGGCGCCCAGCCGCACCGCCCCGTCGTCCACCCGGAAGTCGACGCGCACGTACCCGCCGCCCGGCCCCTGCGCCAGCCCGATGCCGGTCACCTTGCCGACCTTCACGCCGGCCACCCGCACCTCGTTGCCGGACGCCAGCCCGCTCGCGTCGCGGAACGCCGCCCGGTAGGTGGTGCCGCCGCCGATGAACGGCAGGTCTTCGAGGTGGAACGCGGCGAGCATCAGCCCACCGAGCAGGGCCAGCCCGATCGCCCCGACCACGACGGGGTTGCGCTGCCGAAATGGCTTCACCGGCCACCTCCGTTGCAGCGCGCGGCCGAGGAGCTGAAGGTGGCCGGGTTGACGGAGCCCACACCGGGCAGCGCGACCCGCCCGTCGAAGTCGCACATGAAGAAGTTGAACCAGGAGCCGGTGGACACGGTACGGGTCAGCGCCTGGTACTGGCCGGGCAGCTTGTGCAGCGTGCTGTCGATGACGGCGCTGTTGTCGTTGAGGATGCCGGCCAGCGAGCCGAGCTGGCCGAGATCGTGCGACAGGTCCGGGCGCACGTCGTGCAGCAGCGAGCCGGTGGCCGCGGTGAGCCCGCCGATGTTGCTGATCGCGCCGCCGATCGCGGTACGGTCGGCGGCCAGGCCAGAGACGAACTGGCGCAGCTGCCCGATCGTGTCGGACAGCTCGTCCCGCCGGCCGTCCAGTGTGGACAGCACGGTGTTGAGGTTGGTGATGACCCGGGACAGGACGGTGTCCCGGTCGGCGAGCGCGGTGGACAGCGACGCGGTGTGGCTGAGCAGGCTGGTGACGGTACCGCTCTCGCCCTGCAGCACCTGGATGATCTCGTACGCCAGCGAGTTGACGTCCTGCGGGGTGAGCGCGGTGAACAGCGGCCGGAAGCCGTTGAACAGCGCGGTCAGGTCCAGTGCCGGCGAGGTCTGGGCGAGCGGGATCAGGGCGCCCGGGCGCAGCCGGCCGGTTCCGGCTCCCTCGGTCAGCGCGACGTACCGCTGCCCGATGAGGTTGCGGTACCGGATGGTCGCGTGCACGCTGGCCGGCAGCGGCACCTGACTGTCCACAGTGAACGACAGCTCGGCGGTGGTGTTCTGTACCACGCGCACCCGGGTCACCCGGCCCACCCTGACGCCGGCGATGCGCACGTCGTCGCCGGGCAGCACGGCGGTGACGTCGGTGAACCGGGCCCGGTAGGTGCTGCCGTCGCCGAAGGACAGCGAGCCGAGCTGCTGTGCCAGCAGTGCGGTCAGCACCACGGTGACCGCGGCGAACACGAGAAGCTTCACCAGCGGCTTCATGAGGCGTTCACCACCGTGCCGCGCAGCAGCGGGCCCCAGAGCAGGTCGGCGACGTCGGGCACCTGCGCCGGGTCGGTGCCGGTGACCCCGGCGACGAGCGGCTTGACGAGCGCCTGCTCCTCGGGGGTGCCGGCGTAGCCCATCGGCGCCACGGTCAGCGGCAGCGGGTCCAGCGCGGGCCGGGACGCGCCGTAGTCGTATCCGTCCGGGGTGGCCACCTGCGGGGCCGGTACCGCCGGCCGGGGCAGGCCGCGGCAGTCCGGCCCGCCGCGGGCCGCGTACAGCGGGTCGTCGCGCCCCGGCACGTACCGGCCGTTGTCGCGGGTGATCTCCAGGGTGATGTGCATCCGGCCGCCGGCGAAGACCTTCTCCACCTGCGGCTGCAGCGCGACCAGGCCGCCCAGCAGGCACGGGTACTCCGGCGCGTAGGTGGCCAGCAGGCTCAGCACCGGCGCGGCGACGGAGCCGAGCTGGATGATCCGGTCGCCGTACCGGTGCAGGAACACCCGGGACGAGTCGGCCAGGTCGGTCGTGTCGGCGAGGAACGCGGCCAGCTCGTCGCGCTGGTCGCTGACGGTCGTGGCGGTGACCGTGACGTTGCCCAGGATGGTCAGCAGATCGGGCAGCGCACCGTCGTAGGTGGACAGTACCGAGCCGAGCTTGCGGATGTCGGCCCGGATGGCCGGCAGCTGGGTGTTCAGCGCCGCCAGGTAGCTGTCCAGCTGGGTCAGGTCCTGGCCCAGCCGCGCGCCCCGGCCCTGCAGCGCACCGGCCAGGGCACCCAGGGTGGCGGCGAGCTTGTCGGGGGCGATCGCGCGCAGCAACGGCAGGGCGTCGTCGAGCACCCGCTCGAGCTCGACCGCGGAGCTGGTGCGGTCCTGGCCGATCACCGCGCCGGGCCGCAGCCGTGTCGACCCGGGGTTCGGCGGCACCTGCAGCGCGACGTACCGCTCGCCGAACAGCGTCTTGGGCAGCAGCCGTGCGGTCACGTCGGCCGGCATCTCGCGCAGGCTGTCCGGTTGCAGGGCCAGCCGCAGCGTCGCCTGCCGCCCGTCCGCGGTGATCTGGCGGACCTCGCCCACCACGACGCCGCGCAGCTTCACCTCGGCACCGGGCAGCACCTGCAGGCCGGTGTGGTCGGCGTGCACGGTCACCCAGCTCACCGGCGTGAAAGCCTTGCGGTAGCTGAGCACGGACAGCGTGAGCGCGGCGCCCAGCAGCGCGATGAAGGCGAGCCCGAGGAGCTTGTACACGGTCAGCTCACCCCGCGATCCGCACGGTCGTGGTGGCGCCCCAGACGGCCAGGGAGAAGAAGAAGTCGACGACGTTGATCGAGACGATCGCCAGCCGTACCGCCCGGCCCACCGCGACCCCCACGCCGGCCGGCCCGCCGCTGGCGTTGTAGCCGTAGTAGCAGTGGATGAGCACCACGATGACGCTGAACACGAGCGCCTTGCCGAACGAGGCGAGCACGTCGCCGGGCGGCAGGAACAGGTGGAAGTAGTAGTCGTACGTGCCCGCAGACTGTCCGAAGTAGACGATCGCGATGGTACGGGTGGCGAGGTAGCTGGCGAGCAGCCCGACGACGTACAGCGGGATGATCGCGACGAACCCGGCCACCATCCGGGTGGTCACCAGGAACGGCAGCGACGGCACCGCCATCACCTCCAGCGCGTCCACCTCCTCGGCGATGCGCATGGCACCGAGCTGGGCGGTGAACCCGCAGCCGACGGTCGCGGACAGCGCGATCGCGGCGACCAGCGGGGAGATCTCCCGGGTGTTGAAGTAGGCGGAGATGAAGCCGGTGAACGCGCTGCTGCCGAGCTGGTTGAGCGCCTGGTAGCCCTGCAGCCCGACCTCGGTGCCGGTGAAGAACGTGAGGAAGCAGATCACGCCCACGGTGCCACCCACCACGGCCAGCGCGCCGGAGCCGAAGCTCACCTCGGCGAGCAGCCGGACCACCTCGCGCCGGTACCGGCGCACCGTGCGCGGCACCGCCGCGGTGGCCCGCGCGTGGAAGGCGAGTTGCCGCCCGAGATCGTCCAGCGACACGTCAGCTCCCCTTCTGCGGTACGACCTGGAAGTACACCGCGGTGATGAAGAAGTTGAGCGCGAACAGCAGCATGAAGGTGATGACGACGCTCTGGTTGACCGCGTCGCCGACCCCCTTCGGCCCGCCGCCGGCCGTCATCCCCTTGTACGAGGCCACCAGCGCCGCCGTGGCCCCGAACACCAGCGCCTTGACCTCGCCGACCATCAGGTCGGGCAGCTGCCCGAGGGCCTGGAAGCTCGCCAGGTACGCGCCCGGCGTGCCGCCCTGCAGCACCACGTTGAAGAAGTAGCCACCGGCCACCCCGACCACGCTCACCAACCCGTTGAGCAGCACGGCGACCAGCATCGAGGCGACCACCCGGGGCACCACGAGGCGCTGGATCGGGTCGATGCCCAGCACCTGCATCGCGTCCAGCTCCTCGCGGATGCGGCGGGCACCCAGGTCCGCGCAGATCGCCGAGCCGCCCGCCCCCGCGATGATGAGCGCGGTGACGATCGGGCCCGCCTCGCGTACCACCGCCAGGACCGACGCCGCCCCGGTGAATGACTGCGCGCCCAGCTGGCGTACCAGCGAGCCGAGCTGCAGCGCGATCACCGCGCCGAACGGGATGGACACCAACGCCGCCGGCAGGATCGACACCGAGCTGATGAACCACGCCTGCGCCACGAACTCGCGCACCTGGAACGGGCGGCGGGGCACCGCGCGCAGGGTGTCCAGGCTGAACGCGAAGAACTCGCCCGAGCCGCGCAGCAGGTAGCCGACCGGATTAGCCAAGGCCATTGCTTCCCCCGATGCTCGGTGACAGCTCGCGCGGCGGTACCAGAAAAGACCCGGGCGGGGGGATCACGCCGTTGCCGCGGCACCACTGCCCCGCCGGGCGCTGCGCCCGGCGCGGCTGGCCGTCGGACGGCGGCAGTTGCAGCGGTATCGGCGGCAGCGGCGGCAACTGCGCCCCCGCGGCGGCCTCCGCCTCCAGCTCCGTGGCGTCCTTCTCCTCGGCCATCCCGATCGGGCCGATGCGCTGCGCGTTGAGGAACTGCCGGACCACCGGTTCGGTGCTGGACAGCAGCATCTCGCGCGGCCCGAACATGGCCAGGTGGCCGTGGTAGAGCAGGCCGATGTTGTCCGGCACGGTGCGCGCGGTGTTGATGTCGTGGGTAACGATCAGGAACGTCGCGTCGGTCTGCTGGTTCAGGTCGACGATGAGCTGGTTGAGGTAGGCGGTCCGGACCGGATCGAGGCCCGAGTCGGGCTCGTCGAACAGGATGATCTCCGGATTGAGCATCAGCGCACGGGCCAGCCCGGCCCGCTTGCGCATGCCGCCGGAGATCTGCCCGGGCAGCTTGCGCTCGGCACCGGTCAGCCCGACCATCTCCAGCTTCTCGGACACCAACTCGCGGATCCGGCGTTCGGACAGCTTCGTGTGCTCGCGCAACGGGAACGCCACGTTGTCGTAGACGGTCATCGAGCCGAACAGCGCGCCGTCCTGGAACAGCACCCCGAACAGCTTGCGGACCTGGTACAGGCGGCGCTCGGGCAGGCGCGGCAGGTCCTCCTCGTTGATCCAGATCGAGCCGCGGTCCGGCCGGATCAGCCCGACGAGCGCCTTGAGGAACACCGACTTGCCGGTGCCGGACGGGCCCAGCAGCACGGAGATCTCGCCCGGGGGCAGGGTCAGGCTGACGTCCGCCCACACGACGTGGGTGCCGAACGACTTGGTCAGCCCCTCGACCCGCAGCTGTACGCCCACCGCGTCGCACCTCCCTGGACCGTCACATCGCTGCGGTCCCGAGAGTTGTTACACGGATATTGCGGGTGTCATGCCTTGCGGGCGACCCCGCCGACGGACCAGATGGGCCGGCCGGGCGGCTCGTCACCCAGCTCGGGATGCCACTCGACCAGGTAGACCAGGCCGGGTTCGACCAGCTCCAGCCCGTCGAAGTAGGGCGCCACCTCGGCCCTGGTGCGCAGGTTGGGCCGGCGCGGACCGCCCGTCACGATCCGGTCCTGGTAGAGCGCGGAGAGCTTGGCGGTCGCCTGCGGGCGCAGGTCCGACACGGCGTGCGCGATGGCGAGGTAACTGCCCGGCGCCACCGCGTCGCGGAGCGTGCGGACGACGTGCAGCACCAAGTCGTCGTCGGAGATGATGTGCAGCACGGCGTTCATCAGGACCGCGACCGGCTCGTCGAAGTCGATCAGCTCGCGCAGCGCCGGCTCCGCCAGCAGCGCCTCGGGCTCGCGCAGTTCCGCCTGCACGACCGCGGTCGCGGGATCGGTCTCCAGCAGCGCCCGGGCGTGCGCGATGACGACCGGGTCGTTGTCGACGTAGGCCACCTTCGCGTCCGGCGCGGCCGCCTGGGCGACCTCGTGCACGTTGCCCTGCGTCGGCAGGCCGCAGCCCAGGTCCACGAACTGCCGGATGCCCGCGCCCACCAGGTACCGCACCGCCCGG
>JBBWZQ010000319.1:0-7954 GCA_039649115.1 Micromonosporaceae bacterium
TCCCTACTGATCGTGACGTTGCGTAACGGGAAGCCGTCGACTGTGCAGCCGTCCCTACGCGGGTCCGCCGAGAGTAGTAAGTTCGTGCCGCGCTGCGATGAGAACGCCACGTTACCCACGGGATCACTGCGCCGGGACGGGCCGCCCTGGGGGCCACCGCCTGGGTGACGCGGACATCGTTTGGTGTCGTGGGTCAGTTCCGCTGCCGTGCGGGTAGCAGCAGGCTGACTGCGGCGAGCGCCAGGGCGACTGCGGCCGCTAGACCGAATACAAGCTCATATCCGGAAGCCAGGGTCTCGGGTAGGACGCTCGCGCTTTCGTTCGCGGCGGCCCGGGCGGCGGCCGCGGTGGCGTACACCGCGAGCGCGATCGAACCGCCGGCCTGGCTGGCGGTGTTGGCCAGGCCGGCGACGACGCCGACGTCTCCCGGCGGGACGTCGGCGGTCGCCGAGGCCATGAGGGTGGGGAACACCAGGCCGATGCCGATCGCGACGAGCAACGTCGGCCCGAGCACGCCGGCACTGTAGTGACTGCTGGCATCGGCCTGCGAGAGCCAGCAGAAGCCGGTCACGAAGCATGCGCACCCGGTTAGGATGAGCGGGCGGACACCGGTCCGTGGGAGCCAGCCGGCGGCGAACCGGGCGACCACGACGAACATGACCGCGGCGGGCGTCTGTCCGAGCCCGGCGTCGAGGGCGCTGTACTGGAGCACGTTCTGCATGAACAGTGACGAGAAGAACCACATCGCGATGGCGATGCCACCGAACAGCAGTAGCATCCCGTTGCTGACCGCCACGCCCCGGTTTTTCAGCAGCCGCAGCGGCATCATCGGCGCCGTCGCGAACCGCTTCTCCACCACCAGAAACCCCGCCAGGAGGATCACGCCGGCCAGGACCGGGACGAGTACCCGCGCAGATCCCCACGCGTGGTCGGCGGTCTGCATGACGCCGTAGATCGCCGACGCCAGTCCGGCTGCGGCAGTGACCGCGCCAAGAAGGTCCAGCGGCTCCCGCCGGCTGGCCTGCGCCGCAGTCAACGACGTCATCGCCACCGCGACCAGCACCACGCCGATCGGCACGTTGATCAGGAACACCCAGCGCCAGGAAAGCTCGGTGGTGAGCACGCCACCGGCGACCGCACCGACCATGCCCCCGACGCCGCCTGAGGCGGACCACGCGCCGAACGCCCGAGCCCGCTCGGGTCCCTCGGGGAAGCAGGCGTTGATCACAGTTAGCGTGGCCGGGGCCAGCATCGCACCACCCAGACCTTGCGCGGCGCGGGCGCCGACCAGGATCTCCGGCGTGGACGCCAGGCCGGCGGCCAGGCTCGCCAGGGAGAAGAGGCCGAGCCCGGCGACCAGCATGCGGCGGTGGCCGAACAGGTCCGCCGCACGGCCGCCCAGCAGCATGAATCCGGCGAAAGCTAGCACGTAACCGTTGACCACCCAGGCCAGCCCGGGGTCGGTGAACTTGAGATCGCGCTGCACCGACGGCAGCGCGACGTTCACGATCGACACGTCCAGGATGACCATGAACTGGCAAGCGCATGCGAGCGCGAGAACCAGCCAGGCTGGCCCGGTGTACGGCTCGACCGACTGTTTTTCGGTACGGGTACTCATCAAATTCTTCTCCTTCGCCGGCCGGCGGCTAGACGGCCTGGGACGCGCCTGCGACGAGGGCAGCGCCCTGCAGCCGGAGGGTGAACTGGGCTAGTCGCCGCCCCTGGTACCGAGCGGCTTCCAACGCCGCGGCGTCAGCGCCCTCGCCACCGGTCGCGACCGTGCCGTACGGGTTCCCGCCAGCGGCGTACACCGTCGCGTCGGTGAAGCCGGGCGGAATGATCACCGCGCCCCAGTGGTAGAAGACGTTGCTCAGCGCCAGAATCGTGGCCTCGCTGCCGCCGTGCCGGTTGTAGGCCGAGGTGAAGGCGGTCGCCGGCTTGTCGGCCAACACGCCCTCGCGCCACAGGCCGCCAGCTTGGTCGATGAACTGCTTGAGCTGCGCGGCCGGCGTGCCGAACCGGGTGGGCGTGCCGAACGCGAACGCGTCCGCCCAGGCCAGGTCGCCGAGCTCGGCCACGGGGACCGACGCGGTCGCGTCGGCGTGACGACGCCACAACGGGTTCTGGTCGATGGCGTCGGCGGGGGCCAGTTCGGCGGCCCGGCGCAGCCGGACCTCGGCCCCGGCCGAGTGGGCGCCCTCGGCAACGGCCTGCGCGAGGGCGTGCACCGTGCCTGTCGAGCTGTAGTAGATGACCGCGACCTTCACCGTCATGTCGGCTCCTTGACGTGTGTAACATTTGGTTACGCGCGTAATGGTTATGCGCATAATCTTATGCGCATAACCAATGCCGTTGTCAAGGAGTGCCCATGGATCTCGAGTACGCCGGTGCTCTCAACCAGGCGATCCGCCTGCTCAGCCTGCGTCACCGTGCCCGGGCGGCACAGCTGCTCGCCCCGCTCGGCCTGCACGCTGGTCAAGAGGCTCTGCTGTTGGAACTCGACCGGACCGGCCCTCGCATCCAGGCACAGCTCAGCGAGGCGCTCGGCTGCGAACCACCCAGCGTCACGCTGATGACCCGCAAGTTGGAGGCCTCCGGCCATATCAAGCGCACACCCGACCCCGCCGACAAGCGCGCCACCGTCGTCGCGCTGACCGACGGCGGAAAGGCGCTGGTCGAGCAGATCCGGCAGCTCTGGCTCACCCTCGCGGAGGAGACGATCCGCGGCCTACCCGCCGACACGTTGGGGCAACTGCCCGGCATCCTGCACACCATGTCCACCAACGTCAGCGGCAAGCCACCCGCTTGATCCCATACCGGCCGTGCGCGTTACGTCACATGACCTGGTCGCGGCGTGCCACGCGGAACCTTCGGTGCACCGAGGTCGGCGCCTGGCGCAAGCCATCACCGTAAAGCGCTCCTGGACCACGATCCGATATACGGATCTGCCGCTGATCGAGCGCGGCGTGGCGGTGTTCTTGGCGGGTTGCGCTGATTACTCACTGTCACGACCGAGGTAATGGTCATGCACCCGGTGAGAGTAAGGTTCCTCCATCGCAGCCGCTCGACGCACCGAATCCGCCAACCTCGACGAGAATCCGCGCCGTCCCGTCTCATAGCACCTGTCGAGGCCCAGTCCACGGGTGGGTCGCGTCCCACATGTGGTGTAAATGACGACGTCCGTGGGCGCTCTCGTTGAGCATGTTATGCCGCGGCTACGACGGTTTCCGGTGCGGTACTCGGGGTGGCGTTGGCGTGTTGCGGGGCGTGTCGTCGGCGGGATGCGGTGGGCCGGTCGAGGAGCTGGTGGCGCAGGTCCTGCAGCAGCCGCAGCCCGGCCGAGGTCATGGTGAACCCGCGCCAGCCGGCCGACGCGCGGTCCAGCACCGCCCAGACCAGCGATAGGCAGCTGGTCTCGCCGGGGAACCGGCCGATCACCTTGGTCCGCCGGCGGGTCTCGCCGAAGCTGCGCTCGATGATGTTGGAGTGCCGGATCCGGGGCCAGTGCTCGCGCGGGAACCGCAGGTACGCAGTCAGCGCGGTGCGGTCATCGAGCAGGCAGCGCACCGCGGCCGGGAACCGCTTGCCGTACCGGGCGGCGAAGTCGTCGATGCGCTTCTGGACGTGGTCGACGGCGGTCTGCCCGGTGTCGATCTCGTCGTGCCGGAGGGGATCGACCCGGGTCAGGCCGCCGGAAGACCTCGCGCCACAGGGTTGGCATCGAGCTGGCAGGGGGACGACGCACCGAACGGCCTCGTATCGGGGAAACGGACCAGGGAATCCTGCCGCAGTGTCGGGACGGACGCTGTCCCGCGTGACAAACGGACGCGCCACCCTTTCGGCGGTGCCACGCAGCTCGGGCAGGCGGTCAGTTCGAGCTACCGCCGCCCGCCTGGGAATCAGTCGGGCAGGCTCCGCGGGGGTGCGAGGCCGAACCCGGAGAGGTCGATCCGGCCGAGCCGTGCCGGATCCGCGATTCCGTCGATCGCCACGATGGCGGCGTCGCGGACGGTGAAGCCGATGACGGCGACGGCGCGGTTGCGCGAGCTGACGACCGCGCCGGCGGCGCCGTTGACCAGTGCGGGATGCACCGTGGCGCCGGGCCGGAGGAAGGTCAGGACCCGGTGCGCCACGGCAGCCGCGCCGCGGATCCGGAAAGCCCGAGCGGCGACGCCCCCGCCATCGGAGCGCAGTAGGACGTCGGGTGCGAGGAGCGCCACGAGCGCGTCGAAGTCGCCGTTGCGCGCCGCGTCGTAGAACGCCCTGACGGCCTCGTACTGTCTGACCGGATCGGCATCGGCCGGTGGCCCGCCGGTCCGGATCCGGGCGCGGGCGCGGGCCGCCAGCTGCTTGGTCGCCTTCGTCGATCTGCCCAGTACCGCGGCGATCTCGTCGATGGGTACCGCGAAGATGTCGTGGAGCACGAAGGCGAGCCGCTGAGCCGGTGGCAGGGTCTCCAGGACGACGTGCAGCGCCAGCCCGACCGACTCGGCGACCAACGCCTCCTGCTCGGGCGTCGTGCGCTCCAGCGGCGTGACGACGGGATCAGGGATGTGAAAGTCCAGCAGCTGCTCCCGGCGCGAGGCACGCGTGCGCAGCATGTCCAGACAGATGCGACCGGTCACCGTGGTCAGCCACCCGCGGAGGTTCGCCACGTCGGTGATGTCGGTGCGGCTGAGTCGCAGCCACGTCTCCTGGACCGCGTCGTCCGCCTCCTCCAGCGAACCCAGCATCCGGTAGGCCACGGATCGCAGGTGCCCGCGGTGCTCGGTGAACCGCTCCGCCAGCCGGTCCTGTTCGGCCATGACGCCTCCAGTCGCTCTCTGCTTGCTCTCTGCCCTACGGCTATGACGAAGCCGAGGCGCCGCACGTAACGCATGGCGTTACCTTCGGCCGCCGCGATCCGTCATGACACTGACCGCCGATACGAGTGGAAGGGAGTCCGGCGTGGTCCACCCGAGCATGGAGGCCCCCATCATCGAGGCCGAGGGGCTGGTGCGGCGCTTCGGCAAGGTACGCGCGCTGGACGGGTTGGACCTGGTGGCCCGCGCGGGCCAGGTGACCGCGGTACTGGGACCCAACGGCGCCGGAAAGACCACATTCGTGCGTACCGTCGCCACCCTGGCCAAACCGGACCGCGGGCGGCTGCGCGTCGCCGGCATCGACGTCGCCCGCCACCCCGAACGGGTGCGGCGGTTGATCGGTCTGGCCGGGCAGTACGCCGCGGTCGAGCCGACGATGACCGGGCGGGAGAACGTGCGCATGATCGCCCGGCTGTACGGGCAGACCCGGCACGAGGCGGCCGCCACCACCGCGGCGGTGCTGTCCCAACTCGGGCTGGACGAGGTGGCCGACCGGCCGGTCAAGACGTACTCGGGCGGACTGCGCCGCCGCCTCGATCTCGGGGCCAGCCTGGTGGGATCGCCCCGGCTGCTGGTGCTCGACGAGCCAACCAGCGGGTTGGACCCGGGTAGCCGAAGCCAGCTGTGGGTGGCCATCCGCGCCCTGGTGGCCGCGGGCACCGATGTGCTGCTGACCACCCAGTACCTGGACGAGGCCGACCAGCTCGCCCACCAGGTAGCGATCATCGACCAGGGCCGGGTCATCGCCCACGGCACCCCTGCCGAGCTGAAGAACCTCGCGGGCAGGGATGTCATCGAGGTTCGCGCGCACCGCGCCGCCGACCTGCCCGCACTCGGCGAGGCGCTGGCCCGGGCGCTGGGACCGATGAGTAGCGACCAGCCGCGGCTCGACCCGGCCAGCACCCGCATCGCGGTGCCGGTCCGCGACGGCCGGGCGGCCCTCACCGCGGCCGCGGCGGCGGTCACCGGCCTCGACGTCGATATCGACGATCTGGGGCTGCGCCGTCCCACCCTCGACGAGGTGTTCCTCACCCTCACCGGCGACCGGACCGACAGGAGAAACCCGTGACCGCACCATCCGCCGTGCGTACCGGCGCCACGCCGACCGCGCTGCCCGTACGCCCGCCGGCCCGGCAGGCCGGCTTCGCCGCCACCGTCGCCGCCGTCGCGGCCCGTACCGTGCGCAAGTTCGTGCGTTCGCCGCAACTGCTGGTCACCACCTTCGTCGGCGGCGCCACCTTCATGGTGCTGTTCCGGTACATCTTCGGCGGCGCCGTGGCCCCCGGCGGGGTCAGCTACGTCGACTTCCTCATACCCGGCATGGTGCTCACCAGCGTCCTGATCACCGGCACCGGTACCGCCATCGGCGTCGCCGACGACCTCAGCCAGGGCTTCACCGACCGGCTGCGCTCCCTGCCCACGCGGCGGCTCGCCCTGATCGCCGGCCGGGTGCTCGCCGAGACCGTCATCGCCGCCCTCGGCACTGCCTTCACCGCCGCGCTCGGCTTCGTCGTCGGGTTCCGGCTGCACGGCAGCATCGCCCAGGCGCTGGCCGCGTTCGGTCTCTGTGTGGTCTGCGGGTTCGCCTTCACCTGGGTGTTCGTCGCCCTCGGCCTGGCCGCCGGCAACCCGCAGACGGCGCAGGGCATGTCCATGCTGGCGTACCCGGTGATCTTCGTCTCCAGCGCCTACGTCCGGGTCGACACGCTCCCCGGCTGGATGCAGCCGGTCGCCGCACACCAGCCGGTCACCGCCCTATGCAACGCGGTCCGCTCGCTCGCCCTCGGCGACCCGGCACTCGCCGGCCTGGCGCACACCACCGGCTACTGGGTGCTCGTGGCGCTGGTCTGGACGATCGGTATCACCCTCCTGTTCGCTCCACTCACCGTGCTCCAGTTCCGGCGGGCGAGGTAACCCGGCGCAGCCGTGCGGCGCTGTCGGTCGCGACGAGCTCTCCATGGGACAGCACGCACAGGGCTGCGCCTGCTACAAGACCTGCCCGCGATCACAGCACGGCGCGTTGGGCCAGTTCGGTGCCATCGATCGAGGTAGGTTCGCATGGGTCTGCCATCGGCGGTTCGATCGCGACCCGGCATGGTGGTTTCGACGGCACGTACTCCAATGCACCACGACCGCGAGCCCATCTTCCCACGGGTGTCGGCCGATGACATGATCGTTTGGGACATCGAGCGACGTCGCATATCGTCAATACGACAGCCCGAGCCAGGACCGCCTTGTTGGTCTCCATCTACTTGTCGCAGCGCAGCTCATCGCATGATCAACCGACATGATTTCTGACACCGCACAGTCGATGTCGAGTCAATGCCAGTCGGTCGGATGTGGCTATGGCTCATCGTGCTCGCCAGGGCCGATCATGGAGGTGTCGGGAAGGACGGGACCCAAGGGTGATCTTCGATGATGTGACGGCGACCGTTGGTGGTACACCGCTGGTGGAGTTGGGCCGCCTGGCTCACGGCCTGCCCGCTCGGGTGGTAGCCAAGCTGGAAATGCGCAACCCGTGCGGCAGCGTCAAGGACCGGGTCGGTGTGGCGCTGATCGGGGACGCCGAGCGACGTGGGGTGCTGCGGCCGGGGATGACACTGGTCGAGGCGACCGGCGGCAACACCGGCATTGGGCTGGCGTTCGCCGCCGCGGTGCGCGGTTACCACCTCGTGCTCACGATGCCACAAAGCATGTCAACCGAACGGGTCGCATTGCTGCGGCATTTGGGCGCCCGGGTGGTGCTCACCCCGGGCAGCCTGATGGGCGACGCGGTCACCGAAGCCCGTCGGCTGGTGCAGGAGATTCCGGGTTCGGTAATGCTGGACCAGTTCACGAACCCGGCCAACCCGGACCTGCACCGGCGTACGACGGCGGTGGAGATCTGGGACGACACGGACGGGGCGGTGGACGTGTTCGTCTCCGCGGTCGGCACGGGCGGCACCATCACCGGGGTCGGAGAGGTACTCAAAGCCCGCAAGCCCAGCGTGCGGGTAGTCGCGGTCGAGCCGGCAAGCGCGGCGGTACTGTCCGGCCACCCCGCCGGGCAGCATCAGATTCCCGGTATCGGGGTTGGGTTCGTGCCCGAGGTA
>JBBWZQ010000329.1:0-5592 GCA_039649115.1 Micromonosporaceae bacterium
GCTGTGACACGTGCGGTTGATCGGGCGGTGCGGATGTTGCTGTCGCTCGCTTCGGGTACCCCGCGGCTGGGGGTCTCGGAGATCTCCGAACTGGTCGACGTGCCGAAGCCGACGGTGTTCTCGATGCTGCGCACGCTGGAGCGCCACGGCCTGGTGGTGCAGGAGGTCGAGGGCGGCAAGTATGCCCTGGGCCCGGCGGTGCTCCAGTTGGGCAACGCGTACCTGGACGGCTCGGAACTGCGCGCGCGGTCCGCGTCGTGGGCGGACATGCTGGCCAGGCAGAGCGGCGAGGCGGTGTGGGTCGGCGTGCTGTCGGGCCACAACGTCGTGGTGGTGCACCACGCGATGCGCCCCGACGACCTGGTACAGATCCTCGAGGTGGGCGCGGCCGTGCCGTGGCACGCGTGCGCGCTGGGGCACGCGATCGTCGCGAGCACGGACGACGACCGGCAGAAGGAGCTGGTGGCCGCACCGGCGCAGCGGCTGACCGGCCGGACACTGACGGACCCGGAGGCGCTGCGGCAGGCGCTGGCCGCGACGCGCGAGCGGGGGTACGCGGTGGAGGACCAGGAGGCGACGGTGGGCGACGCCGGACTCGCGGCGCCGGTGTTCGGCTGGTCCGGTCGGGCGGTGGGCGCGTTGGGGATCGTCGGGCCGGCCGAGCGGCTGCTGGACGCGCAGCGGCAGGGGCGCCTGGTCGACGCGGTGCGCTCGACGGCGCGGGCGCTGTCGCGGGACCTGGGCGCCGGGCGCGCGGACCGGTCGCTGGACGGATAGCGCGACGCGCGCCGCTGCTCCAGCGAAGATCGGGCAGCGCAGCGGAGCCCGCGGTCATGCGGTCGGCCGGTGCGGAACGGCGCGGCGGCCGGCGACTGATTCATGGCAGCGCCACCCCGATCCGGTCGTGGACGAGCGCAGCGGCCTGCGCGGCGTCGGGCTGGCGCAGCGCGTTGGCGAAGACCTTCGCGCAGTCGCGCGCGTCGAGGCGGTGCAGCCGGTAGCGGGTCTCGTCGATGCGGGCGCACGCCACGCTGAACTGGCGCACGCCGGCGCCGAGCAGGAGCGGCAGGGTGGTGGGGTGGGTACCGGCGTCGCCGCACACGCTGACCGGCCGGCCCGCTGCGGTGGCGGCCGCCACGACCCGGGCGATCAGCGCCAGTACCCGCGGATTCGCGGTCAGCTCCGGGCGGCCCCGCGGGTCGGTGCGGTCCAGGTCGAGCAGCTGGGCGGTCAGGTCGTTGGTACCGATCGACAGGAAGTCCGCGGCCGCGCACAGCTCGCCGATCGCCTCGACCGCGGCCACCGTCTCGACCATGGCCCCGACCGGTACCGGCGCGGCGCCCAGCTCGGCCGCCACGGCGTCGATCGCGCTCCGCACGGTGCGCAGCTCGGCGGCGGCGGTGACCATCGGTACCATGATCTGCAATTGGACGGCGCGGCCGAGGTCGGCCACGGCCAGCAACTGTGCGGTCAGCGCCGCCGGGTGGTCCAGCAGCGCGCGCAGGCCTGTCACGCCGCCGATGAGAAACGGCGGGATCTTGTCGTTGGCGAAGTCGAGCAGCCGTACCGTGACCGGCCACCCCGACGCCTCGGCCAGGATCGGGCGCAGTGCCCGCCGGTGATCGGACTCGGTGGGCCACCGCTCGGCGTGCAGGAACGGCAGCTCGGTGCGCAGCAGCCCGACCCCGGTGGCGCCGCTGTCGCGGCCGGCGCGGATCTCGGTGTCGGACGCGACGTTGCACAGCAGACCGAACGGCTGCCCGTCGGCGGTGACCGGCGACCGGTCCCGCTCGGCGCGCAGGATCGCGCGCCGCGCTCCGGCGCGCGCCGCAACCCTGTCCGCACGGGCGACCTCGGCGTCCGGCGGGTCCGCCAGGACCACCCCGGCGTCGGCGTCGACGAGCAGCGGCGTGCTGTCGGGCAGGTCGAGGATCTGCGGGTGGACGCCGGTGACCAGCGGTATCCCGACGGAGCGCGCGACGATCGCGGCGTGGGAGTTGGCGCCGCCGCGTACGCCGACCGCGGCGACGAGTCCTTGACCGAGGTGTTCGAGCAGGTCGGCCGGGCCCAGCTCGGCGGCGACCAGGACGAACCGGGTGGGCGGGTCGGCGCTGGTTCCGGTGCGCGCGATCCGCTCCAGTACCCGCCGACCGACCTGGCGGATGTCGGCCGCGCGCTCGCGCAGCGTGTCGTCGGGCAGGGACTCCAGCATCGTGGCGTACCCCTCGACAGCATCGTGGATGGCCCGCAACGGATCTTCCGCGGTCGCCGCGCGCCGGGCCGCGTCGACCAGATCAGGGTCGCCGGCGATGAGCGCGCCGACGGCGACGATGTCGGCCGCCGCGCGCCGGCCCTGCGCCCGGATCCGGCCCGCCAGCCGCTCCAGGTCGGCGGCGACGGCCCGGAATGCGCCCTCGACCTGGTTGGGATCGGCCGGTCCCGGGGTGCTGGGCAGGGGGCGGTCGGCCCGCCACGACGCGGCCACCGCCGTGCCGGGAGACACTCCCGAGCCGGCCCACCGGTTGACCACCGCCGTCACGGCGCCCTGCCTTCGGTCGGGAGTCCGGCGGTGGCGCTCGCCAGGGCGCGCAGGATGAGTACGGTCGAGGCGGCACCGGGGTCCTCGTGGCCGATGGTCCGGGCGCCGAGGTAGCTCGCCCGGCCCTTGTGTGCCTGCATGCCGATGGTCTCCTGCAGACCCCGCGCGGCCGCGTCGGCCGCCGCGCGGGTCGCGTCCGCCAGGTCGCCGCCGGCGTCGACGACCGCCTGGTACGCGCGGACCGCCGGGCCCAGCGCGTCGACCATGGTCTTGTCTCCCTCGTTCGCGGCGCCCAACTGCCGGATGCCGTCCAGCGCGGCCCGCAGGGCGGCGCCGAGCTGGACGGCACTGACGTCGGCGTCCTCGCCCAGGGTCTTGCCGGCCTGCCGGAACCCCGTCCCGTACAGGGGTCCGGACGCGCCACCCGTCTTGCTGATCAGCGCGCGGCCGACGGTCGCGAGTACCGCCGCCGGGGTGGCCGGGTCGGTCTCCGCCAGCATCGTCACCGCGGCCTGGAAGCCACGGCGCAGGTTGATCCCGTGGTCGGCGTCGCCGATGGCGGCGTCGAGGTGGGTCAGGTGGTCGGCGTTGTCGATCACCAACTGGGCGGCCTCGACGATCCAGGCCCGGAACGTGCTCGCGTCCATCTGATCCTCTCCGTGGTCTCGCCGATCAGCGGCCCCAACGCAGCGCCGGGGTTTCGACCGGAGCGTCCCAGAGTTCGGCGAGCTGCGGGGTCAGCCGACACACCGTGATCGAGGCGCCAGCCATCTCCAGGCTGGTGATGTAGTTGCCGACCAGGCTGCGGGCGATGCGCACGCCGTGTCCGGACAGCCAGTCGGCGACGGCGGCGAACAGCACGTACAGCTCGATCAGCGGGGTGCCGCCGAGGCCGTTGACCATCACCAGGACGTCGCCGGACAGCGGCGCGTCGGCATGGATGGCGTCCAGCGCGATCCCGGCGAGTTCCTTGGCCGGTACCAGCTTGCCCCGGGCGCGGCCGGGCTCGCCGTGGATGCCGACGCCCAGCTCGATCTCGTCCTCGCCCAGTTCGAAGCCGGGCTTGCCGTTGGCCGGCACGGTGCACGGAGTCAACGCGATCCCGAACGAGCGGGACCGGTCGTTGACCTCCCGCGCCAGGGCCACCGCCGACGCCAGGTCGGCGCCGCGCTCGGTGGCCGCTCCGACGATCTTCTCGACGAACACCGTGGCCCCGGTACCCCGCCGTCCCGCCGTCCAGGTGCTGTTCTCGACCGCCACGTCGTCGTCGACCAGGACCGCCTCGACCCGTACGCCGTCGTCGGTGGCCAGTTCGGCGGCCATCTGGAAGTTGAGCACGTCGCCGGTGTAGTTCTTCACCACGTGCAGCACCCCGGCGCCGCCGTCGACCGCCTTCGTGGCAGCCAGGATCTGGTCCGGTACGGGCGAGGTGAACACCTCACCCGGGCAGGCCGCGTCCAGCATCCCGTACCCGACGTAGCCGCCGTGCAGGGGCTCGTGCCCGGATCCGCCGCCGGACACCAGGGCCACCTTCCCGGCGGTCGGCCCGCCGGCCCGGACGATGTAGCGGTCCTCGATGTTGACCGAGAGCGACGGGTGCGCGGCCGCCACGCCGGCGAGGGCGTCGACGAGTACGTCGTCCGGTGCGTTGATCAGCTTCTTCACGGTAAGACTCCTTTGCCGGTCGGGACGGAGGTCAGGAGGCGACGCTGACGCGCTCGGCGCCGGCGGGCTGGGCGGTCGGGGCGGGCTTGACCCCACCCAGGAAGGCGTAGCCGGCCGCGGCCACCAGCCCGGCGAGGAACGTGGCGACGAAGTACGTGGGTACCTGCCCCCACACCAGACCCGTGCCGCCGCCGACGGCCGCCCTGGCGATCATCGGGCCAATGTAACGGGCCGGGTTGAGCGCCGCGCCGGTCACCGGACCGACGACCGTGATGACCGCGAACACGACCGAGGGGATGGCCAGCCCGTACCAGCCCGGGGTGGCGCGGCTGTCGGTCGCGGTGCCGAAGACCACCAGGACGAGCAGGAAGGTGCCGAGCAGCTCGGCGAAGAACGCGTGGCCGGTGTTGCCCGGCGTGTAGCTGAGCACGCCCAGGCCCGCGTCCACGCCGGGCTTGCCGAGGATGCCCCAGATGGCGAACCCGCCCGCGATCCCACCCAGGAACTGCGCCGCGATGTAACCGGGCACGTCCGACCAGGGTGTCTTCTTCGCCGCCGCGAGCGCCAGGGTCACCGCCGGGTTGATGTGGCAGCCGGAGATGTGCCCGATCGTGTAGATCATCGCGATGATCACCATCATGAACGCGAACGAGATGATGCCCAGCTGTGCCATCGAGAACTGCGCGCCGGTCGACTTGGCGACCATGAAGGTCGCCGCGGCGGTACCGGGGCCGCAGATGACCAGCGCCGCGGTGCCGACAAACTCCGCAGCCAGCTTACGGGAAAAGGTAACTTCGGCCATAGATCCGCCCACAACGCCCGGCGACCCGGGGTCGTGGACCTCACCTCCTTCGGGCGAGGACGGAAAGCAGGAGAAACACTGTTCGGCTGTACCGAACAACGTTTCGCCGAGCTTCCGCCCAGATAACGCGCGTGTCAAGCCCTTGACGCCGACGTCGCCCGACGCTGGTGTGCGGACCTTGGAACGAAATACCGGCTGTGGGCGGAACAGCAATCCAAGATCTCTGGCATCCGCCCCGGCGGGGCGGAGGGGCGGCGGGGCGGAGGGGTGGTGTGGGGGAATGGCTCGGCCGCCGGGGGGTCGCGCTGGTGGTCCTTCCAAAAAATCTTGGTGGTGGGTGTCGTCTCCGCGTCCGGCCGTTCGAGGCGTAGGTAGCGGGCCTGCCGAACCGGGTCGGCCTCGACTTCGAGGGGAGACGGACCATGTCCCAGCAATTGATGAGCACGACCGGCGATGCCACGTGCGATCCGGCCGCGCGGATCACCAGGAGCCTGCTGGGGTACGGCGTGATCGCCGGTCCCGGCTACGTCGTGGTGTCGCTCGTGCAGGCACTGACCCGGGACGGGTTCGACCTGCGGCGCCACGC
>JBBWZQ010000083.1:0-12303 GCA_039649115.1 Micromonosporaceae bacterium
GGCCGGTGCCGCGCAGGCCAGCACGGCGGCCAGGCCGGCGAGCCGGCGCCGGCCGGCCAGCCGTCTGGCAACCAGGCAAGCTTCCGTGATCATCGCTAACCGGAAGAAACGATCATGGTGATCAGCGGTTACGGCCCGGGACGCCGGGGCGCAGCGACTACCCTCACAAGGGGTACGGAGCGGAGGAGGAGCATGGCGCGACTGCCGAAGCGCGAAGTCCTGGCGGGCTACGCGGTCGCCGAGCTGGAGCAGGCCCTGGCGGTGCCCGCCGACCCGGGCTCCGCCGCCTTCTTCGACGTGGACAACACGATGATCCACGGTGCTTCGCTCTACTGGTTCGCCCGCGGGCTGGTCGCCCGCAAGTACTTCACGACCAAGGACCTGGTCGGCTTCGCCTGGAGCCAGCTGAAGTTCCGGGTGCTGGCCACCGAGCGGCACGGCGACATGTCGGAGGCCAGGCAGGCGGCGCTCGCCTTCGTCAAGGGGCGCCCGGTCGACGAGCTGCGCGAGCTGTGCGAGGAGATCTTCGACGAGCTGATGGCCGAGCGCATCTGGTCGGGTACGCACGCCCTGGCCCGCCTGCACCTGGACGCCGGGCAGCGGGTCTGGCTGGTCACCGCCGCGCCGGTCGAGCTGGGTCAGGTGATCGCCGAGCGGCTCGGGCTGACCGGCGCCCTCGGTACGGTCGCCGAGATCCACGACGGCGCGTACACCGGGCGGCTGGTCGGCGACCTGTTGCACGGGCCGGCCAAGGCGGCGGCGATCAACGCGCTGGCCCGGGCCGAGGGTCTGGAGCTGGCGCGGTGCACCGCCTACAGCGACTCGGCCAACGACATCCCGATGCTGTCCACGGTCGGGCACGCCGTCGCGGTGAACCCCGACCCGGCGCTGCGCCGCGAGGCCCGCAAGCGCGGCTGGGAGGTGCGCGACTTCCGCACCGGCCGGAAGGCCGCGAAGATCGCGGTACCGTCCGCGCTCGGTACCGGGATCGTCATCGGCGCCGTCGCGGCCACGCTCGCGGCCCGCCGGCGCACCCGCTCATCCCGAGGCTGACTCCCGCACCTTGAGCAGATCCCGCAGCGCCTGCTGGATCGTCTCCCGCACCTGGTCACCGAGGTTGAAGATGACCAGCGGATCCTCGGCCTGCTCGGCCAGCCCTCCGGTGGGGATGGGTTGGCCGAACTCGATGTACCACTTGGCCGGCAGCGGTACCAGCCCGAGCGGGCCGAGCCAGGGAAACGTCGGGGTGATCGGGAAGTACGGCGTGCCGAGCAGCCGGGCCAGTGGCTTCAGGTCGGCGAGCATCGGGTAGATCTCCTCCGCGCCGACGATCGCCACGGGCACGATCGGCGTACCGGTGCGCAGGGCCGCCGCGACGAACCCGCCCCGGCCGAAGCGCTGCAGCTTGTACCGGTCGCGGTAGAGCTTGCCGACGCCCTTGAACCCCTCGGGGAACACCCCGACCAGCTCGCCCGCGGTCATCAGCCGCTCGGCGTCCGGGTTGCAGGCCAGCGTGCCGCCGCCCTTGCGGGTCAGCTCCGACAGGATCGGCATCCGGAACACGAGATCGGCACCGAGCAGGCGCAGGTACCGGCGGGCCGGATGCTCGTCGTGCACCGCGAGCGAGAGCATCAGCGCATCCATCGCGATCGTGCCGGAGTGGTTGGCCACCACGAGGCCGGGACCGGCCGCCGGCAGGTTCTCGATGCCGCGGACCTCCACCCGGAACCAGGACTGGTAGATCAGGCGCAGCAGCGGATGGAACACCGCGTCGGTCAGCTCCCGGTCGAACCCGAACTCGTCGACCTCGTACTCCCCGGTGAGCCGGCGGCGCAGGAAGGACAGGCCACCCGCGATGCGCCGGTCCCACGCGTCTACCTCGGCCGCGGCGGCCGGCTCGACCGGCACCGGCGGCGGTACCGGCCGCGCGGTGCGGACCGCCTTCGCGACCCGCTTCACGTGCCGCGTGCCGGCGTCGCGTGCGGGTGCCCCGGCCGGCGCCACGAGTGGCGAGACCGATCCCGGGTCGAATTCCTCAGTCACTGCTACACCTTGCTGGTCAGGACGGCGCGGGCCTGCCGGATCCGGTCGAGGATCAACCGCTCGGCGGTGCGTACCGCCTCGTGGGGCAGCACCTCGCCGGCACCGGTACCGCGAAGGAAGTCGGCGAACGCCACGGAGGTGGGGCGCGGCTCGAACTCGTACTCGCGCACCAGCCGGCGGGTGTCGACCACCCGGCCGTGGACGAACAGGTCGAGCTGGTCCAGGTTGAAGTCGCGGCGCCCGAAGCCCTTCGCGAGCCCGGCCAGTGCCGACATGCCCGGCTCCAGCACCGGTACCGCGATCCGCCCGGCCCGGCGCACCGCCTGGGACAGCGTGATCACGCCCGGACCGGCGACGTTGAAGGTGCCGGGGTGGTCCTCGACCACCGAGCGCCGCAGGATCTCCAGCGCGTCGTCGACGTGCACGAACTGCAGCCGCGGGTCGCGGCCGAACACGGTCGGCACGACGGGCTGCGCGAAGTACCGGGTGAGGCTCGTCGCGGCGTACTGCCCGATGAAGGGTGCGAACCGCAGGACCGTGACGTCCACGTCGGGACGGCGGCGGCGGAAGCCGCGCACGTACCCCTCCATGTCGAGCACGTCGCGCGCGAACCCGCCGCGCGGCAGTTCGCGCGGCTCGGTCTCCTCGGTGAAGACGGCGGGGTCGCGGAAGGAGGCGCCGTAGGCCGCGGTCGACGACCGGAAAACAATCTTGCGGAGATCGGGCGCCTGCTGGCCGGCGGCGAGCAACTGCATCGTGCCGATGACGTTCAGTTCCTTCATCGCCGCCCGGCCGCCGGGCTGCTGGTCCGCGCCGGACGCGATGGCCAGGTGGACCACGGCCTCCACCCGGTTCTCGGCGATCACCCGGGCCGGTTCGGCGGTGCGGATGTCCGCGCGGACGAACTCGAAATGCCGGCGCCGGCCGGCGGCGGTGTCCGGTACCGAACGGTGCGGCGGGTCGCTGTCCAGGCCGATCACGCGACCGATGCGCGGGTCGGCGGCCAGCCTCGCGGCCACCTGCGCGCCGAGGTACCGGGACACACCCGTGACCAGTACCACTCCCGGGCTGTGGCCTGTGTTCACGCCGGCTCCCGACGAACGCTCCCTGATCAGATCTTGCTGCCTGGTCAGATTTTGTGGCACACCGGGCGCCGGGCGATCAAAGCAGCCGGTCGCCCGGTGTGCGATCCGGCGGCCGGGCCACCGCGCCCCGCGCGGGCCCAGCCGTCAGTCACTTACCGAGGCGGCGACGCTGGACCCTGGTCTTCCGCAGCAGCTTGCGGTGTTTCTTCTTCGCCATGCGCTTGCGCCGCTTCTTGACCACTGAGCCCATACGCCGTACTTCCTCTCGAGCGGGCCGCCGGTCCGCGCCGCGTGCGGGCGCCGTTGGCGGTCTGCGTTACCGTCGATTCCCGCTCCCGCGCCGGTGGCGGATGGCGACCGGGGCGCAGCAGCAGGCGTCGTTCAGCCTAGCCGCACCCCGGGCCGGCAGGGAAATCGGGCGGTACCCCGAGACTCCCCCGTCAGGCCGTCTCCTGGAAGGCCTCCCGGAGATAGGTGTGGACCACGTGCTCCGGTACCCGGAACGAGCGTCCCACCCTGACCGCGGTGAGCTCTCCCGAATGCACCAGGCGGTAGACGGTCATCTTCGAGACCCGCATCAGCTCCGCGACCTCGGCGACGGTCAGGAATCTCACCTCCGCCAGCCTGCCGTCGGAGTGTGGTGATCCTGCCATGGCTCACCCCGGTTCCATCCCTTGCGTGCCCCGTTCTCCTCGACTTACTGACGTCTGCGGCGGGGCAACGCGCGTGTAGCTAGAACGGTACCGGTACTCGTGTTGCCGGCGCGATCGATTCGGTCAACCGACCCGCCGATCGGAGGAATTTTCGCTGGTCAGGGGCGTGCGAGTCGGACAGCTGACGCGATCGACGCGCGGGAAGACTCACCGCCGGGACGCCACGGCCCGGGCGAGAAAGGCCAGGTTGGCCGGGCGCTCGGCGACCCGGCGCATGAGGTAGCCGTACCACTGCGTGCCATACGGGACGTACACCCGCATCTGGTACCCCTCGCCGACCAGGCGCTGCTGCTCCTGCGGGCGTACCCCGAAGAGCATCTGGAACTCGAACTCGTCGCTGGCGCGGTCGAAGGCCTTCGCCCGGTCCTGGCCGAGCGCGATCAGCCGGGGGTCGTGCGTGGCGATCATCGGGTACCCGGGGCCGGACATCAGGATGTTCAGGCAGCGGACGAACGAGCGGTCCACGTCGACCGGGGACTGGAAGGCGACCGACTCCGGCTCCTTGTAGGCGCCCTTGCACAGCCGGACCCGCGAGCCGGGGGTGGCCAGCTCCCGGCAGTCGCCCTCGGTGCGGCGCAGGTAGGCCTGGAGCACGGCACCGGTGGCCGGGAAGTCCTGCCGCAGCCGCAGCAGCACGTCCAGCGTCGTGTCCGTGGCGGTGTGGTCCTCCATGTCGAGCGTGACGACGGTACCGGCGGCCGCGGCGGCGGCGCAGATGGCGTGCGCGTGCTCGTACGCGAGATCCTCGTCGAAGAGCTGGCCGAGGGCGGACAGCTTCACACTCACCTCGGCATTGCCCCGCAACTGACCGCCGGCCAGCTGTTTGAGCAGGTGCAGGTACTCGTCCTTGGTACTCGCCGCCTGGTCCGCGGTGCGCGTGTCCTCGCCGAGATAGTCGAGGGTGACCCCGAGGCCCTCGCCGACCAGGTCCCGGGTCACGCGCAGGGCGTCCTCGGTGCCGGTACCGGCGACGAACCGGGTCACCAGGTCACGGGTGACCGGAGCGGTCTGGACGAGCCGCTCGATCCGGGACGAACGGGAGGCGGCGAGGATGGCCGTACGGAGCATGCTCGGAGCGTATCGCCACGGACCGGTGCCGGCGTGGCGGGCGAGGCCACCTCGACCATCCGGTTTGTCACTTGCTGTGCCGGTCGGGTGGCAGCCATATCGCTTACCAGGCGGTTACCGTCTACCTTTGTCGAGTGAACTTCGACGCGTACGCCCACCGGGCGGTTGATCTCGTCAATGCCCCGCTGGACGACTTCGACGCGCTCAGGGGCCTGCTCGGCGCCGAGCCATGGATGCGCGACGAGGTCGCCGAGCGCGACCTGACCCTCTTCAAGCGGGCGCAGCGGCGGCTGCGGGAGGTCTTCGACCTGGGCACCAGCAACCGGGACGCCGAGGCGGTGGCGGCGCTCAACGCGCTGCTCGAAGTGCACCCGGTGCAGCCCCGCATCTCGGGCCACGACGCCGACGACTGGCACATGCACGTGGCCAGCCGCGGCTCGTCGGTCAGCGCGGAGTACCTCGCCGGCGCGGTCTGGGGTCTCGCGGTGTGGCTGTGCGAGTACGGCAGCGCCCGCTTCGGCGTCTGCGCCGACGAGCGCTGCGGCAACGTCTACCTGGACACCTCGTCCAACTGCTGCCGGCGCTTCTGCTCGGAGCGGTGCGCGACGCGTTCGCACGTGGCCGCGCACCGTGCCCGCAAGCGGGCCGCCGTGGAGGACCCCGCCGCCAGCCTGGCCGTCGTGGGCTGACCGCCTCAGGCGTCCACTGTGGACGCGGTGGTGAGGTGGGTGCGGGCGAAGGCGAGCGACTCGGCGAGGTCGGCCTCGCGCTCCGCCCGGCTGGCCGCGCGCCTGCTGTTCACCTCGACCGCGACCGAGCCGGTGAAGCCCCGCGCGGACAGCGACTCCAGCAGCCGGGCGCAGGGCTGGGTACCCCGGCCGGGCACCAGGTGCTCGTCCCGCCCCTCGCCGCTGCCATCCCCGAGGTGGACGTGCGCCAGCGCGCGGCCCATCGCGTCGGCCATCGCCAGCGCGTCGCTGCGCGCGGCCGAGCAGTGCGACAGGTCCAGGGTGTACGCGTCGAAACCCACCTTGGTCGGGTCGTACCCGGGCGAGTAGGGCACGAACTCGCGCCCGGCCATGCGTACCGGAAACATGTTCTCCACCGCGAAGCGGATGCCCGGATGTTCCCCGCGCAGCCGGGCCAGGCCGTCGACGAAACCGCGCGCGTAATCCCGCTGCCACGTGAACGGCGGGTGGACCACCACGATCGGCGCGCCCAGGTTCTCGGCGAGCCGCGCGGAGCGGCGCAGCCGCTCCCACGGGTCGGGGCTCCACACCCGCTGGGTCACCAGCAGGCAGGGCGCGTGGATGGAGGCCACCCTGATCCCGTAATGGATGGCCAGCCCGCGCAGCGCGCCAGCGTCCTGGCTCACCGCGTCGGTCCAGACCATCACCTCGATGCCGTCGTAGCCGAGGGTCGAGGCCATCTCGAAGGCGGCCGACGTGGGCTCGGGAAAGACCGAGGAGGTCGAGAGGAGCACGGGTGTCACCCCGCCAGCGTAGTCCCGGCCCGCAGCCCGAGCAGCGGCGGCCGAGTTAACTCTCCAGGATGTCCAGGCGGCGGAGGATGACGCCCTCCCGCAACGCCCAGGGGCAGAACTCCAGCGACTCGATGCCCAGCTTGTTCATGGCGGCCTCGGCGACCACGGCACCGGCCAGCAACTGGTGGGCCCGGCTCGCGCTGACGCCGTCCATCTCCGCCAGCTTGCCCGAGGGTATGTGGCGGATGAAGCCCAGCACCTGGTGCAGGCCGGTGAGGGTGAGCCGGCGCGGGACGAGCGGTCCCTCGGCGGAGGGCGCCGCCCCGGCCAGCCGGGCCAGCGTGCGGAAGGTCTTCGAGGTGGCGACCGGCCGGTCCCAGCTGCTGGACCGCAGCACCTTGGCCGGCTTGTCCAGCGTCTTGCCCGCGTACTCGATGAGGGCGTCCACATCGGACGACCGGGGCGGGTCGGCATGCAGCCGCTCCCGGGTCAGCCGCCCGGCGCCCAGCGGCGTGGACAGCGCCACGTCGGGCTCCTCGTCGATGCCGGCCGCCAACTCCAGCGAGCCGCCGCCGATGTCCAGCACCAGCAGGCGCCCGGCCGACCAGCCGAACCAGCGGCGCACCGCGAGG
This sequence comes from Micromonosporaceae bacterium, assembly GCA_039649115.1. Classification (GTDB taxonomy): domain Bacteria; phylum Actinomycetota; class Actinomycetes; order Mycobacteriales; family Micromonosporaceae; genus DATEJJ01. The sequence continues at coordinate 7,025 of JBBWZQ010000083.1, forward strand.
AAGGTCATCTTCGCCTCGCCCTCGCCGGACAGCACCCGCAACTCCACGCCGGTCTCCTGGCGCACCCGCGCGAGCACCTCGGCGGAGTTGGTCGCGTCGCGCACCGCGGACGTGGCGAACGCCAGCAGGTCGTCGGCCTCCAGCCGTTCGGCCGAACGGCGCGCGCCCGCCACCGCGCTGACCAGCGCGTCGGCGCCCTGGCCGGACAGCCGCCCGTCCGGCTTGATCTGCTCGGCCAGGCGCAGCACGGCCTTCTCGGAGTACGCCGGCCACGGGTGTGCGCCGGTGTGCGCGTCCACGACGAGAAGGTGCACGGTGTTCGAGCCGACGTCGAGGACTCCCAGCCGCATAGGTCTCACCGTAGCGGGCACACAGCGAGGACGTACGCTAGCCCGATGGCCATCCACGTCGCCGTTGAGGTATCCGATCCGCGCAAGCTCGAGGTCGACCTCGACTTCCCGCGCGAGTGGATCGAGTTCCTCGACCCCGTCGACCCGCGCCACCAGATCCGGGCCGACCTCACCTGGTTGCTGTCGCGGTGGACCTGCGTGTTCGGCAAGGCCTGTCACGGCATCGTCCCGGGCCGGGCCGGCGAGGGGTGCTGCTCGCACGGCGCCTTCTTCACCGACGCGGATGACGAGAAGCGGGTCCGGACGGCGGTGCGCACGCTCACCCCGGAGGTCTGGCAGCACTTCCGGCGCGGGTTCAAGAACTACACCGAGATGGACTCGATCGACGGCAAGAACCCGGCGCGGCGCACCGCCACCCGTGGCGAGGACGGCCCCTGCGTCTTCCTCAACGACGCCAACTTCCCCGGCGGGGGCGGCTGCGCGCTGCACGCGCAGGCGCTGCGCGACGGGGTGCATCCGCTGGTGTACAAGCCCGACGTGTGCTGGCAGCTGCCGATCCGTCGGGACCAGGAGTGGACCAAGCGGCCGGACGGCGCCAAGCTGCTCGTCTCCACGCTGACCGAGTTCGACCGGCGCAGCTGGGGCGAGGGCGGGCACGACCTGCACTGGTGGTGCTCGTCGTCAACGGAGGCGCACGTGGGCACCGAGCCGATGTTCCGTTCGTACCAGCCGGAGCTGATCGCACTGATCGGGGCGGCGGCCTACGAGAAGCTGGCGGAGCTGTGCGAGGCCCGGTTGCGCACCGGCCTGGTCGCCCCGCACCCGGCCAGCCCAGCCAGTTAGCGGCTCACCAGGTGGTCTGGTACGTCCGGGACGGGTTGTACTCGACGATCTGCACGTCCACCTCGGGGTGGTCGCGCTGCATCTGGCGCAGCGCCGCGAGCTGGTTCTGGTCGGTGGTGACGATCTGGTACGGCTGTGGATGCGAGAGGATGAACTCGACCAGCTTCTCCGGGGCCGGCCGGTCGCCATCGGCCCACCAGCGCCAGGTCTGTATCCGCGGGTAGTCCCGCTGAAGCACCGACACCCAACTGGACAGCACCGGATCGCCGCCGAACGTGGGCATGACGATCGTCGCGCGCCGCTGCGGATCGGGTACGTGCGCCACCACGTCGAGTACCGCGCCGGAGTTCTCGTACACGAGGTGCCCGGTCAGGTACAGCCGGCCCCGGCTCGGCTGGGTGAGCGATTTCGCCGGCGGGATCAGCGGCTGGATCGGGTTGAAGATCTCGACCACCGCGAACGTCAGCACGAGCGCGGTCACCACCGGTACCACGCGCACGCGCAGTGCCCCGGCGCAGCGGTACACGGGGAGTCCCGTGGGCCGGGCCAGCGCCGGAGACAGCCGGCGCGCCGCGAGGCCGACCATGAGCACCAGCGCGACCGAGATGATGTGCAGGGTCTTCTCGTAGTAGTAGTCGGTGCGCATCACGGTCTGCCACTGGAAGTCGCCGACCGCCAGCAGGTAGAAGGCGCAGGCCCCCAGCACGCCGGCGACCATCTGGGTGACCGGCGTCCACCAGCGTCGGGAGACCAGCAGGCCGGCCACGACCAGCCCGCCGAGGGCCAGCGGCACGCCGCCGCCGACCGGGTCCAGCGCGCCGGTCGCGTCGAGCGCGGCCACCGCGCCCTGGTTGGCCCGGACCCACGTCAGGTTCACCAGGATCGGCACGGCGCCCAGTACGGACGCCACCACCGCGGTCGCGAGGGCCAGCACCCAGCGCCGGCGCACCCGCCGGTGGTAGCACAGCAGCCAGATGAGGGTGCCGCCGACGGACACCGGCAGCGCGAAGTAGTAGGTGTACGCGATCGCCACGTTCAGCGCGGCCAGCGCGGCGAGCTGTTCCCCCGTCGCCGTCAGCGGCCGCACCAGCAGCGCGAACAGCACGACGAGCAGGCCCATGCAGACCAGTTCCGCCCAGAACCCGGACTTGATGATCGTCTCAAGGTCGCCGAAGACGAGCAGCCCGCACGCCAGCGCGCTGGCCGGCAGCGCCACGCGCAGGCTCAACGCCGGACCGGCGATGCGGATCGCGGCCCAGGACATCGCCACGCACAGCACCACCACGGTCGCGGTGTCGAAGCGCAGGAACTGGGCCATCGAGATGAGCGCCGAGGGCCGGTGCGTGCTGGAGCCCAGGAAGTTCTGCAGCAGTGCGGCGACGAAGTGCCCGCCCTGCGGGTACACCTGGTAGCCGGGGGCGATCTCGGAGGCGCTGCCGAGGCGGTGCTGGAAGATGTACCCGCCGACGCCCCGGATCGTGTCGAAGAGCATGAAGTGGGCACCCCGGTCGCCGCCCTCGGACGCCTGGGCGAACCGGTCGCTGAACAGCCCGGTGCGCCGGGGCCACCACAGGGTCATCCAGGTGAACAGGCCGGCGAGCAGCGGTACGCCGTCGACCAGCCGGAACCGGGCCGGCAGGTGCGGTGCGCGGCGCAGCACGGCCGCGATGGCGATCAGGGCGGTGAAGGCCACACCGGCGACGGGTACCGGGGCCAGGTGCCACGGCCACATCGACAGCACCAGGCCGGCCGCGCAGGTGACGCCGAAAAGCAGGGCGAACGCCACGACCAGGCGGTCGAGCAGGTACCGCCCGCGCAGCAGGGACGCGGTCCCCAGTAGCAGCAGCGGCGGGAGCAGCCAGTCGACGTGCGCCAGCTGGCACAGCACCGGTACCACCCAGGCGGCCACGACAACGGCCAGCCAGGGCCACCAGGCGCGGCGCAGCCTCGGCTCCCGCGGCTGCGTCTCGGCCACCGCTGCGACCGACGCCCGCTGTTGCGTCTGCGTCATGTCGCCCCATGTTTCCAGACGGAGGGCTAGCCAGAAACTCGCCGTGCTTCCGGCTAGGGTTCGAACTTGTACCCTAGCCCGCGGACGGTGACGATGTAGCGTGGGGCGGAGGGTTCCGGCTCGATCTTGGATCGCAAGCGTTTGACGTGCACGTCCAGCGTCTTAGTATCCCCCACGTAGTCCGCGCCCCACACCCGGTCGATCAGCTGCCCGCGGGTCAGCACCCGCCCCGCGTTGCGCAGCAGCATCTCCAGCAGCTCGAACTCCTTGAGCGGCAGCGGTACCCCTTCGCCACTCACCGTCACCACGTGCCGCTCCACGTCCATCCGCACCGGCCCGGCCGCGAGCGTGGGCGGCGTCAGCTCCGCGCTGTCCCCGGCCTGCCGGCGCAGCACCGCCCGGATGCGGGCGACGAGCTCGCGCGGCGAGTAGGGCTTGGTGACATAGTCGTCTGCCCCGATCTCCAGGCCCACCACCTTGTCGATCTCGGAGTCGCGGGCGGTGACCATGATGATCGGCACATTGGACCGGGACCGGAGCTGGCGGCACACCTCGGTACCGGACATCTCCGGCAACATCAGGTCAAGCAGCACGATGTCGGCGCCCGTCCGGTCGAACTCCGTGAGCGCCCGGGTGCCGGTGGCAGCCACCGACACCTCGAAGCCCTCCTTGCGGAGCATGTACGACAACGCGTCAGAGAATGATTCCTCATCCTCGACGACGAGCACCCGGGCCACTAGATCGTTCCTTTCGCCGCTGCGGGTTCTGCGGGGATCTCAACCGACGCCGGTAGCGGTAGGGCAGCGTCCAGTGGGCGCGCAGGCAGCCTCAAGGTGAACGTCGAACCCACGCCGACGGTGCTGGCCACCTCCACGTGCCCGCCGTGGTTGGTGGCGATGTGCTTGACGATGGCGAGTCCCAGACCGGTGCCACCGGTTGCCCGGGAGCGCGCCTTGTCCGCGCGGTAGAACCGCTCGAAGATCCGGTCGAGGTCCTTGGGTTCGATGCCGATGCCCTGGTCGACAACGGTGATCTCGACGTATTCGTCGCCACCCCGGGCGCCGATCGTGACCCGCGGCGAGATCTCGTCGTCGACCGGGTCCGGCGAGTAGGCGATCGCGTTCTCGGCGAGGTTGGCCACCGCGGTCATCAGCTGGCTCTCGCTGCCGTACACGGTCAGCCCGCGGGTACCCGCGAAGACGACCTCGATGTCCTTGGCCGAGGCGGCCATCCGGGTGCGGTCGATGACCTCGGCCACGATCCGGTCCACGCCGACCGGCGAGGGCTCCGGCAGCGGCTCGCCGCCCTGCAGCCGGCCCAACTCCAGCAATTCGCTGACCAGGCGCCCCATCCGGCTGGACTCGTGGTGGATGCGCTCGGCGAACCGGCGCGCCGCGGTCAGGTCGGCGTCCTCCGCCTCGGTCGCCTCCAGCAGCGCCTCGGCCAGCAGTTGCAGCGCGCCGACCGGGGTCTTCAGCTCATGGCTCACGTTTGCCACGAAATCACGCCGTACCCGGGCCACCCGGTGCGACTCGGTCACGTCGGACGCCTCGACCGTCACGTGCCCGTCGCCCAGCGCCACCGCGCGGATGTGCACCCCGAGCGGGTCACGACCGTTGCCCCGGGGCAGGTCCAGCTCCACCTCCCGGCGGGAACCGGTGCGCCGTGCCTGGCCGGCGAGGGTACGCACGACGGTGTGCGCGACCAGCGTGCCGTTGCCGGTACCGCCGCGGAGCAGGCCCATCTCCCTGGCCGCCGGGTTGGCCAGTACCGGCCGGTCGTCGGGGTCCAGCACGAGCACACCCACCCGCAGCGCGTCCAGGCTGCGCCGGCCCAGGCCCTTGGCCGAAGGGCGGCGGGTCGCCTGGTTCTCCGCGGTCACGCGTGGAGTGGCCGGCGCCGGAGACGCACCGCCTGAGGAGGCACCGCCTGAGGACGCACCGCCCGGAGACGCACTGCCCGCGGGCGCGGCAGAGCCCGGCGGCACGGGGACACCCGCATCGGCGTGCGCCGGGCTGGCTGCCTGGCGTCGCATCCTGAACCACTCCACGCGACGATCGTAGGTCGATTGTTCA
>JBBWZQ010000383.1:0-7887 GCA_039649115.1 Micromonosporaceae bacterium
TCATGGTCTTCGAGCCGCGCGGGGTGGTGGCCGTGCTGACCCCCTGGAACGATCCGGTGGCGGTGTCCTGCGGGCTGCTGGGCGCGGCCCTGGTCACCGGGAACACCGCGATCTACAAGCCGAGCGAGCGCACGCCGGCGACCGGCTGGCTGCTCGGCGACCTGCTCGCGGAGCACCTCCCGGAAGGGGTGCTGGGCGTGCTGTCCGGGGACGGCCAGGTCGGCGCCCGCCTGGTGGAGCAGGGTGTCAACGTGGTCGCCCACGTCGGCTCCACCGCCACCGGCCGGCGCATCGCCCGGCTGGCCGCGCTGACCGGCGCCAAGGTGCTCCTGGAGAACGGCGGCAACGACCCGCTGATCGTGGACGAGGACGTGCCCCCGCGCTGGGCCGCCGCACAGGCCGCGACCGGCGCGTTCGCCAACGCCGGCCAGCTGTGCGTCGCGGTCGAGCGGATCTATGTGCACAAGCGGGTGGCGCCGGCGTTCCTGGCCGAGCTGGCCGCCCGGGCGACCGGGATCCGGGTGGGCAGCGGGCGGTCCGACCGCACCGAGATGGGGCCGCTGGTGGACCGGGACCTGCGGGACCAGGTACACGAGCAGGTCACCGACGCGGTACGGGCGGGAGCCACGGTGCTGGCCGGCGGCCGGATCCCGGACGGGCCCGGCGCCTTCTACCCGGCCACCGTGCTGGCCGACTGCACCGACCGGATGCGCGTGATGCGCGAGGAGACCTTCGGACCGGTGGCTCCGGTCGCGGTGGTCGGATCGTTCGACGAGGCGGTGGCGCGGGCCGGCGCCGGCGCCGGTGCCGGCGAGTACGGGCTGGCGGCGACGGTACTGACCGGGTCGATGGCACGCGCGCAGCTGGCCTGGCGGGAGCTGCCGGCCGGTACCGTCAAGGTGAACGACGTCTTCGGTGGCGCGCCGGGCGGCGCGGCCCACCCGCGCGGTGCCAGCGGCCAGGGATACGGGTACGGGCCGGAGCTGCTCGACGAGTTCACCGCGACCAAGGTGGTGCACGTCGAGGCGCCACCTGACAGCTAGAAGCGGCGGTCCGGCTCGTACCCCAGCGACTCCCACACCTCGGCGACCGTCTCGAAGCGCCGGCCCGGGTCCAGCCGCTCCAGCTCCGCGACGAGGCCGTCCGGCGCGTACCCCTCCCGCGCCGCGGCCAGCAGCCGGGAGCGGTCCGCCGGGAACGCGGAGCGGGGCAGGTAGCGCCCGAACCGGGAACGCTCCTCGCGCTCCTGCGCATCCAGCTCGATCGGCGGCTGCGCGTCCAGCCGCCGGTCCACCGCCGGCGCGTCCGGCGCGTCCGGCTGGTCGTCGCCGGCCGGCTCCGGCTCGTGCCACTCCTCGGCCCGCCCGCCGGCGCCCGAGCCCTGGAGCTGCCCGCGCACCTCGTGCTCCATCTCGTCGTCCAGGCGAGGACCGTGCTTGCTGCTTCCTCGATCCATCCATCGGCGGTACCCGGTCCGACCGCCCACAAACGTGCAACGGCCCCGCCCCGGGGCTACTCCGCGGCGAGGTCCCGGGTGGCGAGGTCCTGGGTGGCGCCGTGGCCGGCTTCGGTGGTGCGGCGGAGGAAGGCGGCCAGCAGTTCGAGCTGGTTCTCGTCGTACCCGGCGCAGATCTCGTCCATCGCGGAGTTCATCCCCGACAGGAGCCGGTACAGCTCCCGGTTGCGGTCGCGCAGCGCCCGGACGGTGACCGCGCGGCGGTCGGTCGCGTCGCGCTCGCGGACCACCCAGCCGGCGCGTTCGAGCCGGTCCAGGATGCCGGTCATGGTGGCCGGGTGCAGGCCGGAACGGCGCGCGACCGCGCTGGGGCTCAGTGGGCCGTGGCGGTTGATGAGGTCGAGGCAGTCCATGTCGACGTCCTTGAGTTCGAGGTGCGCGCCGACCTGGCGGTTCAGCATCGACAACTGGCTGCGCAGGCCCCGCAGGGAGTCCTTGATCTCGGTGGTCAGCCGCCGCCGCGCCTTCCCGCTGTCAGATGTTACGCGACTCATATTGTATCTTTCTCGAACTCATTTAATATGGTTCTCGTATCATACGGCACGTTCGCAGTTGACGGGAGCACATGATGAGACTCACCATCGTCGCCGCGACCGGCGGCATCGGCCGGCACCTGGTCGACCAGGCCGTGGCGGCGGGCCACGACGTCACCGCCGTCGCCCGCAACCCGAGGAACCTGCCGGCGCGGGTACGCGTCGTCACCGCCGACCTCGCGGACCCGGATCCGGCGGTACTCGCGGCCGCCGTGGCCGGCGCCGACGCCGTGCTGTCCGGGCTCGGTCCGCGCAAGCCGAGATCGGAAGCGGGTATCACCTCGCGCGGCACCCGCGCGATCGTGGCGACGATGCAGGCCACCCAGGTACGGCGCATCGTGGTCGTCAGCGCGGCGCCGGTGGGTCCCGGGCCCGACCCCGGCGACGGGTTCTTCATGCGGCACTTCGGCAGCCGGCTCGCCCGGGCCATGTACCGCGACCACTACGCCGACCTCGCGCTCACCGAGGAGATCCTGCGCGAGAGCGGCCTGGACTGGACCGTGTCCCGGCCACCGCAGCTGACCGACAAACCACTGACGGGCAGCTACCGGATCGCGTACGGGAGGAACATCCGCGGCGGCTGGTCGGTGCCGCGGGCCGACGTCGCCCACCACATGCTGCGCGTGCTCGACGAGCCGGAGACCATCAAGCAGGTCATCGGGATCGCCTCCTGAAGAATTTTGCCGGGCGCCGGTTAGCGCTCGGCGGCCACGGGTAATGGCCGGTACGTAACGCATGGCAGGCAGCCCGGTGTGGGACCGCGGCGGGGCACCGCGACGAGGGGCCGGACGATCTGCCACGTTGCCTGCTCGCAGCACGGCTGGTTGTCGCGTTCGGGGGGAACGCGCCGGCCGGTGGCGAGCCTTGGGGTCGGCGGGCTGGCGTCCGCCGACCCCCTCTATATGGACGTTTCGCCATCTCGCCGGCGGGTAGGGCGCGTCCGTGACGGAAGGCACTGACGGACCAGCGCGCGACCACACGGGAGCCCGTCCCGTGCGGGTGCCCGACCCGGGCGACTACCGGCGGGAGCAGTACCGCGACGAGGGCATCGAGCGGGCCGACGCGCGCGAGGCGGGCGGGCGGGACCGGTGGAGCACGGCGGGGACACCGGCCGAGGGCGAACAGGCGGTGACCGTGGGCGGGGTGGCTGTACACAATGGACCGATGCCGGTACCGGTTTCGCCGTACCCGGGGCCGGTGCGCCGGCCACCCAGGGGCTCGGCCGTTGCGCGGCTGCTGCGGACCACCGACGCGAAGCAGATCGGCCTGATGTACCTGGTCACCGCGTTCGGGTTCTTCATCGCCGGTGGCATCATGGCGATGCTGATGCGCGCCGAACTGGCCCGGCCCGGGCTGCAGTTCCTCTCGCCCGAGCAGTACAACCAGTTGTTCACCGAGCACGGCACGATCATGCTGCTGCTGTTCGCGACGCCGATCGTGTTCGCGTTCGCCAACTTCGTCGTGCCGCTGCAGATCGGCGCGCCGGACGTGTCGTTCCCCCGGCTCAACGCGTTCGCCTATTGGCTGTACCTGTTCGGCGGGCTGCTGGTGGTGGCGGGCTTCCTGACCCCGAGCGGCGCGCCCGACTTCGGCTGGACCGCCTACACGCCGCTGAGCCGGGTCGAGAACACTCCGGCGGTGGGTGCCAACATGTGGATCGTCGGGCTGGTCATCTCCGGCGTGGGTACCATTCTCGGCGCGGTCAACATGATCACCACCATCCTGACCCTGCGCGCGCCCGGCATGACCCTCTTCCGGATGCCCATCTTCACCTGGAACATCCTGGTCACCGCGCTGCTGGTCATCCTGGTGTTCCCGTTGCTGGCCGCGGCGCTGCTGGGCCTGCTGGCCGACCGGGTACTGAACGCGCACGTGTACGACCCGAACCACGGTGGCCCCTTGCTCTGGCAGCACCTGTTCTGGTTCTTCGGCCATCCGGAGGTGTACATCGTCGCGCTGCCGTTCTTCGGCATCGTCACCGAGGTCTTCCCGGTCTTCAGCCGCAAGGCGCTGTTCGGCTACAAGGGCATGGTCGCCGCGACGATCGCGATCGCGATGTACTCGATGGCGGTGTGGGCGCACCACATGTACGCGACCGGGCAGGTGCTGCTGCCGTTCTTCGCGTTCCTGACGTACCTGATCGCGGTGCCGACCGGGATCAAGTTCTTCAACTGGATCGGGACCATGTGGAAGGGTCAGCTGACGTTCGAGACCCCGATGCTGTTCTCCCTCGGCTTCCTGGTGACGTTCCTGCTCGGCGGGCTGTCCGGGGTGCTGCTGGCGAGCCCGCCGATCGACTTCCACGTCAACGACACGTACTTCGTCGTGGCCCACTTCCACTACGTGCTGTTCGGCACGATCGTGTTCGCCGTCTTCGCCGGTGTCTACTTCTGGTTCCCGAAGATGACCGGGCGGTTGCTCGACGACCGGCTGGGCCGCGTGCACTTCTGGCTGACCCTCATCGGATTCCACGGCACCTTCCTGGTGCAGCACTGGCTGGGCAACATGGGCATGCCCCGCCGGTACGCCGACTACCAGCCGCAGGACGGCTTCACCACGCTGAACACCGTCTCCACCATCGGCGCCTTCGTCCTCGGTACCTCGATGCTGCCGTTCCTGTGGAACGTGTGGAAGTCCTACCGCTTCGGCGTCCGGGTGCTGGTGGACGACCCGTGGGGGTTCGGCAACTCGCTGGAGTGGGCGACCAGCTGCCCGCCGCCGCTGCGCAACTTCGAGCGGATGCCCCGCATCCGGTCCGAACGGCCGGCCTTCGACCTCAAGTACGGCACGCACCTGGCGGATCTGGCGCGGCACGCGCACCAGCGCGAGGTACGCCGCGCGCAGGATCTCCGCGGAAAGGATCTCGGCGGAAAGGATCTCGGCGGGCAGGATCTCAGCCGGCGCGAGAGATAGCCGCCTCCCGCAGGAAGCGCAGCTGGTCGTCGTTGGCGTCGACGACCACGCGCTCGCCCGGCGAGAGCTCGTCGTCCAGCAGCATGCGCGACAGCACGTTGTCCACCTCGCGCTGGATCAGCCGGCGCATCGGGCGGGCACCGTACTCCGGCTCGTACCCGTGCCGCGCGAGCCACTCCACCGCCGCCGGGGTGAACTCCACCCCGATGTTCTGCGCGTGCAGGCGCCGGCGGCTCGCGTCGAGCATCAGCTCGGTGATCTCGCGCAGCTGCTCCACCTCCAGCCGGCGGAAGACGATCACCTCGTCGACGCGGTTGAGGAACTCGGGCCGGAACTGCTCGCGCAGCCGCCGCATCAGCTCCTCCCGCACGCCGTCCAGCCCGGCGGAGGACGCCTCGGCACCGTCCGGCCCGTCGAAGCCGATGCGCTGGCGGTTGCCGACGATCAGCTCCGAGCCGAGGTTGCTCGTCATGATCAGGAGAGTGTTGCGGAAGCTGACCGTCCGCCCCTGGCCGTCCGTGAGCCGCCCGTCGTCGAGCACCTGGAGCAGGATGTTGAACACGTCCCGGTGCGCCTTCTCGATCTCGTCGAGCAGCACCACCGAGTACGGGCGGCGGCGCACCGACTCGGTCAGCTGGCCCGCCTCCTCGTACCCGACGTACCCGGGTGGCGCACCGACCAGCCGGGACACCGTGTGCCGCTCCTGGTACTCGCTCATGTCCAGCCGTACCATCCGGGACTCGTCGCCGAACAGCGCCTCGGCGAGCGCCCGGGCCAGCTCGGTCTTGCCGACGCCGGTCGGGCCGAGGAACAGGAAGCTGCCGATCGGCCGGCTGGGGTCGCCCAGTCCCGCCCGGGACCGGCGCACCGCCTCCGCCACGACGCGTACCGCCTCCTCCTGACCCACGACGCGCTGGTGCAGGTTCTGCTCCAGCCGCAGCAGCCGGTCCTTCTCCTCCTCGGTCAGCTGGCTGACCGGGATCCCGGTGGCACGCGAGACCACCTCGGCGATGTCCTGCGGCCCCACCTCCGGTACCCCGTCACCGCCGCCGCCGGCCTCCTCGACCTGGCGCCGCAGCTCGGCCATCTGGTCGCGCAGCGCCGAGGCCCGCTCGTACTGCTCGTCCGCGACCGCCTGGTCCTTGTCCCGGCGCAGATCCTCCATGTTCTGCTCCAGCTCGCGCAGGTTGGCCGTGGGGGTCTTGGTGCGCAGCCGCACCCGCGCGCCGGCCTGGTCGATCAGGTCGATCGCCTTGTCAGGCAGGAACCGGTCGGCGATGTACCGGTCGGACAGCTCCACGGCGGCGACGAGCGCCTCGTCGGTGAAGCGGACCTGGTGGTGCGCCTCGTACCGGTCGCGCAGCCCGCGCAGGATGACGATCGCGTCGGCCGCGCCGGGCTCGGGTACGAGAATGGGCTGGAACCGGCGGGCCAGCGCGGCGTCCTTCTCGATGCTGCGCCGGTACTCGTTCAGCGTGGTCGCGCCGATGACCCGCAACTCGCCGCGCGCCAGCGCCGGCTTGAGGATGTTGCCCGCGTCCATCCCGCCGCCCTCGCCGGTGCCACCCGCGCCGACCACCGTGTGCAGCTCGTCGATGAACACGACCACCTCGTCGCCGTGCTCGCGGATCTCGTCGATCAGCCGCTTGAGCCGCTCCTCGAAGTCCCCCCGGTACCGGGTGCCGGCGACCAGCCCGACCAGGTCGAGCTGGATGACCCGCTTGCCGGCGAGGGTCCGGGGCACGTCGTCGTCGACCACCCGCTGGGCGATGCCCTCGACGATGGCGGTTTTGCCGACGCCGGCCTCGCCGATGAGCACCGGATTGTTCTTGTTGCGCCGGGACAGCACCTCGACGGTCTGCTCGATCTCCTCACTCCGCCCGATGACCGGGTCCAGCCGGCCCTCCCGGGCGGCCGCGGTCAGATCCTGCCCGTACTGCTCCAGCGTCGGCATCGCGCTCGCCCCGGCGGCCTGCGGCGCACCCGCGGGCGGCGTCATGCCCAGCGCCCGCGGGGTGGCGCGACCGGCCAGCAGCTTGCCACCGGGTGACTCCGGGTTCGCCGCCAGTGCCATGAGGATGTGCTCGGGGCCGATGTACGACGAGCCGACCGCGCGCGAGATCCGGTGCGCGTCCAGCAGCGCGCGCTTGGTGGCGGGCGTCAGCATCAGCGCCGACTCGCGCGTGCCGCCGGGACTTTCCGGCCGCGCCAGCGTCTTGTCCAGCACGTCGGGGTCGGCACCGGCCTGGCGCAGCAGGGCCCGCATCGCGTCCCGCTGCAGCGCCGACCACAGCAGGTGGTCCGTGTCCAGGTCGCGGCTGCCGGTCGCCGAGGCGAACCGCGCCGCGTCGACGACCAGATCCCGCGCCGCACCGCTCATCAGCCGGGTCAGATCCAGCCGGTTGATCGGCCGGCGTCCCTCGCCCGGGCCGAAGAACTGGCTGAAGAACTCCTCCCACGACCCGGTGCCGCCCACTCCGCTCGCCATGCCGTCCTCATACCCCCGGCCCGGACGCGAAACCTGCGGGGTCGAGATTGGCGGGCGGTGCGCGGGGTAGCAGAGACGGTATGGCTGTCAATCCGATTCAACTGCAGAAGCACCTCAGTGGCGTCGACTACCCGGCGAGCAAGAAGGACCTCGTCCAGCACGCCCGGCAGCGCGGCGCCGACCAGGACGCGCTCCAGACCCTGGAATCGCTGCCCCAGGACCAGTTCAACTCCCCCAACGACGTCTGCGCAGCCATCGTCGACATGGGCTGATCCGTTCAGCAGCCCTCAGGCGGCAGTCCTCAGGCCGCAGTCCTCAGGCCGCAGTCCTCAGGCCGAGCCCTCAGGCCGACACCTCGGGCCGGCCTGAGGGCAGGAGGTCCAGCAGCGACTCCGGTGCGGCCGCGCGGACGTCGGCCAGGACGCCCAGCGGGACCA
>JBBWZQ010000420.1:0-4822 GCA_039649115.1 Micromonosporaceae bacterium
GTGGTCGCGGTCACCGTGACGGTGTCCGCGCTGCGCCGGGCCGCGACCGCCGCGCCGCCGTCGCGGAAGGCGTAGACGTCGTCGCCGCTGACCAACGGGGCGCCCGCCGGGTGCAGCGCCGTGCGCAGGGAGCCGGCCGCGCCACCCACGACCGCTTCGACGGTACGCACGCCGCACGGCAGCCGGTGGGTGCTCCACCGCACGGTGCCGGCGCGCAGCGCGGCCAGCACCGGATCGATCGCCGCCCGGTCGCCGGCCGGCGGCTGCGCGTCGGGATCGCCCGCGGGCTGGTGGCCGAGCGCGCGGCAGCCGGTACTGGCGACGATCTTCACGACGCCCGGCTGCTCGACACCGCCGGTCAGCGCGACGTAGTAGCCCGCGTCGGCGGCCAGCGAGCGACCGCTCATCTTCGCCCGGTACCCGCGGGGCAGCCCGGCCGCGACCCGCCCGAGCAGATCCCGCTCCGCGCCGACCCGCGTGTACAGGCGCACCGAGCGCTGGTACCGGGCACCGGCCCGTACCGGCGTCAGGCCGCAGTCGGCCACCTTCTGGTACCCGGAGACCGCGGGTACAGGGTCGGCGCCGGCCACCGCGAGCACCTTTCCCACGGCATCGTCGACGTGCGGCGCGGCCTGCGCGATCGTGGTCTGGTCCCGCACCGTCGGAGTGCCGTGGAACGAGTACCAGATCCCGGTGCCCACCAGCGCCAGTGCCCAGGCGACGGCCAGCGCGACCAGCACGCGGCGCCGGCCCGGGTGTGCCGGTGGCCGCGGCGGCGGGGGGAAGGCGACCACGGGCGGCCAGCCGTACGGGGTGGCGCCGGGTGGAATCGCGGATCCGGCATCGGGGGCGGTCACGGTGTCCATCGTGACAGGCGGCCCCCACCCACCAGGTGGAGGCCGCCTCAGGTTGTGTTCAGGCGATCGCGACCGCGACCGCGATCTCGTTGAGGCCGCGGTTGGCGGCGATCGTCGCGTCGCCGTTGCCCTGCCGGGACAGCGCCCGCAGGGTCCAGTGGCCCGGCGCGGCGAAGAACCGGAACTGCCCGGCCGACGAGGTCACGACCTCGGCGGTGAACTCGCCGGTGGCGTCGAGCAGCCGCACGTACGCGCCGCCGACGGGCTCTTCACCCGAGCGGACCACGCCACTGATCACGGTCTCCTTCTCGACATCGACGCTGGCCGGGATCGTGGCGCCCTGCTCCGGCGCGCCGCAGCCCAAGATGTAGTCGGTCATTGTCTTCTCCTGCCTCACGCCGTGCCGGGAGTGTCGCCCAGCGCGACCGGTACCCCCACCAGCGAGCCGTACTCGGTCCACGACCCGTCGTAGTTCTTGACGTTCTGCTGGCCGAGCAACTCGCGGAGCACGAACCAGGTGTGCGAGGAGCGCTCACCGATGCGGCAGTACGCGATCGTGTCCCGGCTCCCGTCGAGCCCCGCCTCGCCGTACAGCGCGCCGAGTTCGGCGTCGGACTTGAAGGTGCCGTCCTCGTTGGCGGCCTTGCTCCACGGCACGCTGATCGCCGTGGGGATGTGACCGGCCCGCTGGGCCTGCTCCTGGGGGAGGTGCGCCGGGGCGAGCAGCCGGCCCGCGTACTCGTCGGGTGAGCGCACGTCGACCAGGTTCTGCACGCCGATCGCGGCGACCGCGTCGTCGCGGAACGCGCGGATCGACAGGTCCTGGTCCTGCGCCAGGTAGTTGGTGGGCGCGCGGTGCGGCTCGTCCTTGACCAGCGGGCGGTTGTCCAGCTCCCACTTCTTGCGCCCGCCGTCGAGCAGCTTCGCGTCGCGGTGGCCGTACAGCTTGAAGTACCAGTACGCGTAGGCCGCGAACCAGTTGTTGTTGCCGCCGTAGAGCACCACGGTGTCGTCGTTGCCGATGCCGCGGGCCGAGAGCAGCGACTCGAACTGCTGCTTGTTGACGAAGTCCCGGCGTACCGGGTCCTGCAGGTCCTTCTTCCAGTCCAGCTTGACGGCGCCGGCGAGGTGCCCGGTGTCGTAGGCCGAGGTGTCCTCGTCGACCTCGACGAAGACCACGCCCGGCGCGCCGAGGTTCTTCTCGGCCCAGTCCGCCGAGACGAGTACGGAGTCGCGACTCATGGATTGCCTCTCAAGATGTGGTGGCGGGCCGCAGTCGACACACCGGCGCGACCCATCGGGGAGCTACTGGCAACGTGTGCGGAGGGCTGGCCGCCGCGTCAGGCGGGGCGACACAGGCAGGTCGCGACCCGGCCGAAGTCGATCGGCCGGCGCTTGGTGAGCATCGTGCCGACATCCGTTCGCGCCGGGACGGGCGCGGGGACGACCAGCGGGCTCATGGCTGCCGAGCCTACCATCCGCAGTTGCCGGGTGGACAGCGCGTCTCATGCTCCCGAGTGCGTTGCGAGCGCCACATTCTGGGCAAACGCGGTGACCACGATACCCTCTACAGTGGACTGGACACTGCGGATCTTCAGGTTGTACGGCAGCGCCGGGATCTTGAGGTCCACCGAGAGCGCGGTCTTCAGCGAGCCGATGATCGAGTTGAGTCCCGGCGGCACGTCGCCGCCCTGCGCCTGCACCCGGGTGACGGTCACGTGCACCACCGAACCGGACACCCTGACGGTGCCGGTGGCGAGCACGTTCGTGGACACCCCCAGCACACTGACCGGTGTCCTCATCTGGATCTGGCCGTCCGGCAGGGCGGAGACGGCCAGCCCGTCCACCCCGGGGCCGTTCTTCTTGATCAGACTGGTCACCGCCGCCCAGCCCACCCGTGCGGTACCGGTGACGTTGTCCGCGGTGATGTCGCCCTTGCCGTTGATCAGCGCGTTCGTCTTCGCGTTGATCCCGGTCGCCGTCACGTCGAGCGTGTCGATGGTCACGCCCTGGCTGCTGAGGTCCTTCGCGTGGATGGTGACCTTGTCGTACCGCCCGCGCACGACCTGGGTGAGGAACGGGAAACCGCCGATGACCGCGGTGGGCCTGGACGGCGTGCTGATGTCCCGCTGCTTCATCTGCTGCTGCGCCTGGCTCGCGAGCTCCTGGGAGGCGGCGTACGCGGCCACCCGGTCGCCCACCAGGAACAGTCCGAACAGGACCAGCACCAGCACAACGAGCACGGTGGTGACCTTGCGTCCTCGACCGGCCGCCATCGCCGTATCCTCCCTCTTCGCCTGCCCCCGCACCCCTTACAGTGCGGGGACGAGCAGCATCACACTCAGCACGTACGCGGCCGGTGCGGCCAGCGCGAAGCCGGCCAGCGGCCCTTGCAGGTGCCGTGCCACCCACAGGCGCGACGGTTCGCCGGCCAGTTCCCGGCCGGCGTCCGCGTAGGAGATCGCGAGGTCCGCCATGATCGCGGCCATCGCGCTCACCAGCCCCGCCACGGCCGCGTTGCCGGCGCTGACGCCGACGAGGTACGAACCGGCCACGGCGCCGCCGCCGGTACCGGCCATGGCACCCAGCACCACCCCGATCGAGCCGCGGGACACCTGGGAGCTGGTCCTCGGCCTGGGCAGGACGGTATCGGTCAGTCTCGCCACCACCAACGCGACGGCCGCGGCCAGCAGGCACACGACGATCGATTGCGTACCCAGCACGTGCCGGCTCAAAACCACCAGCGACGCGTAGGCGATCACGCCCACCACCACCAGCAGCGTGTTGCCCAGCGACTCGGTGACCTTGATCCGCCGCTCGCCGAGAGCCAGCTGCCCGATCACCCCGGCCGCGAACGCGGCGACGGTGACGTAGCCGAGCGGCGCCAGCGACGGCTGCTCGGGCCAGACCGCGGCCAGGTCCGCGAGCACGGCGGTGCCCAGGCCGATCCCCACCACGAGCCGGGTGCCCGCCGGCCGGACGGCGACGGCCCAGGACAGGACGAACAGGACCTGCACCCCGAGGATCACGATCCCGTACGAGTTGGGCACGGTGTGCGCGCCGACCAGCAGCCCGAACCCGAGCAGGGCCGCGAAACAGGCGACCGAGAGCGACACCAGCCGGCGGGCGGGTGCGGTGCTGACCCGCTCCGCGCCGAGCCAGCTGGGCAGCGCCGAGAGCTGGCTCGGATCCAGCCCGGTCTGCTGCCCCGCCTGCGCCCGGCGCCGGTGCGGCCGGCGGCGCCGCTCGCTGCCCCTCCTGGGCTCCGCCGGGGCCGGTGCGTCCCAGAACGACGACTCCCCGGATGCGGGCGCGGTGCCGACGGTCGACCATCCGTACGGGTCGGAGTCGTCCCTGCGGTCACCTTGTGGCTCGGGATCGGTGCGGCGTGGCCGGCCCGTGGCGGAACGCTGACCGCGCGGCCAGTCGCCGGGGCCGTCCTCGCCCGGTGGCGTTGAGGGGGACACGCCCCCGATCGTGCCAGAGCCGCACACGTCACCGCGACCGCGCCGGCTCATCGGGACCGCTCCTGATCATCGCGGTGTGCAATATCACCTGGTGAGTTCGGCGGCACTATCAGATATCCTCAGTCCTTAACCCGCCCGTCAGCGATGCCGGGATCGGCACCGGCCCAGAAAGTTGGCCGGCTGCGGTCGCAAGCCGCGGAGACGGAGGTAACGCGTGGAAATCTTGCTGTTGACCGGCGCGAGAGCGGGCGAACCCGCCAGCGTGCTGCCCGCTCTGGACCTGCTCCCCCACTCCGTGCGCACCGCGCCACGCGACGTGCGCACCCTGGTCGCGGGCCCGTCGCCCGACGTCGTACTGATCGACGCGCGCAGCGAACTGGCCGACGCCCGCGCCACCTCCCGCATGCTGCACGCGACCGGGCTGGGCGTGCCCCTGCTCGCGGTCGTCAGCGAGTCCGGCCTGGTGGCGCTGTCCGCCGACTGGGGCGTGGACGACGT
>JBBWZQ010000094.1:0-15535 GCA_039649115.1 Micromonosporaceae bacterium
TTAGAATAACGGTCTCGTGGGCTCGGATATGTTTATAAGAGACTGCTGCGGGGGTGCTCGCCTCAGCCTGGGACCGGCTCCGGCTGTGCTCCCCAAGGGATGCGCCGGGGGTGCTCGCCTCCGCCAAAGACCGGCTCCGGCTGTGCTCCCCCAGGCCCCGCCGTCCGCAGCGCGACCGCGGTCTGCGCGGCGAGCGCCGGGACCATGCCGACCAGCAGGACGGCCAGCAGGGAGCTGAGCTCGCCGAACGCGCCCGGCGCGAGCACCCGCGCCGCGAGCACGGTGAAGACGTAGCTTGCGGCGTTGCTGCCGAACAGCGCGACCGAGACGAGCATCGCCGCGAGGTGCAGGCGCCGGCTCCTGCGAGGATCGACAGCGACCACGGGCGCACCTCCGCTTGCTACTCGACGGTAGCTTACAAGCGATCGGGAGGAACATGACCAGTCCCCGCGTGCGGCAGGCCGCCGTGCTGCCCGCGGCGTGCGCCGTGCTGACCCTCGCCGTGCTCGCGCCGCTGCTGGCCCCCGGGTACGTGCTGGTCTACGACATGGTGTTCACGCCGCGCCAGCCGCTGCTGCCGGACGGCCTGGGCCTGGGCTCCGCACTGCCCCGCGCGGTGCCGGTCGACGCGGTCGTGGCGCTGCTCTCCGTCGCCGTGCCGGGGGCCGTCGTGCAGAAGGTGGCGCTGGCCGCCGCGCTGTTCGGGGCCGCCCTGGGCGCGGGCCGGCTGGTGCCGACCGAGCGCACCGCGACCCGCGTCGTCGCCGCGGTCGTCTACGGCTGGAACGCGTACCTCGCCGAGCGGCTGTTTCTCGGGCACTGGACGCTGCTGCTGGCCTACGCCAGCCTGCCGTGGGTGGTCGCGGCCGGGCTGCGGCTGCGCCGTGGCGAGCCGGGTGCCTGGGCCGGCCTGGTGCTGGCCTGCGCGCCGGCCGTCCTGGTGCCGACCGGCGGCGTGCTGGCCGCGGCCGTCGCGCTCGCGGTGGTGCTGCCGTCGCGGACCCGCAAGCTCCCCGCGGTGCTGCCGTCGCGGACCCGCAAGCTCCCGGCGGTGCTGCCGTCGCGGACCCGCAAGCTCCCCGCGGAAAGCCTGCGCCGGGTGCTTCCGGTGCTGGGGATCGCGGTCGTGCTCAACGCGCCGTGGTGGGTGCCGGCGGCGCTGCACCCGGGCGGTACCGGCTCCGATCCGGCGGCGGTGGGTGCGTTCGCGGCGCGGGGCGAGGGCCCGGGCGGACCGCTGGCCAGCCTGCTCGGCCTGGGCGGCGTCTGGAACGCCCAGGCGGCCCCGGCCAGCCGGGGCGGTCTGCTGGTACCGGTGGCCGCCCTGCTGCTGGTCGCCGGCGTACTGGCCGGCCTGCGCCCGCTGGCGCGCGCGTGGGGCACCGGGCCGGTACGCGCGCTGGGCGGGCTGGCCGTCGCGGGCCTGGTGCTCGCCGGCGCCGGCGCGCTGCCCGGTACCGGCGGCGCGCTGCGCTGGGCGGTGGTCCACCTGCCCGGCGCCGGCCTGCTGCGCGACGGCCAGAAGTGGGTCGCGTGGTGGGCCCTGCTCGCCGCGCTCTGTGGCGCGCTCGCGGTCGAGGCGCTGGCCCGGCGGCTGCCGGACAAGGGGCTGCGCGCCGTCCTGGTGACCGGCGCGGTACTGCTGCCCGTCGTGCTGCTGCCCGACCTCGCCTGGGGCGGGCTGGGCAGACTGTCCCCTGTGGAGTACCCGCGCGAATGGTCGGCCGTGCGCGATCTGGTGGCCCGCGACCCGCACCAGGGGGACGTGCTGGTGCTGCCGTTCTCCGCGTTCCGCCAGTTCGCCTGGAACGGCGGGCGCACGCTGCTCGACCCGGCACCCCGGTACCTGCCCCGCGCCACGGTCGTGGACGACACGCTGCCGGTCGGACCGGTCAGCGTCGCGGGGGAGGACCCGCGCGCCGCCCGGGTGCGTACCGCGATGGGTGCCGGCCAGCCGCTGGGCCGGCTGGGCATCGGCTGGGTCCTCGTCGAGCACGGCACGCCCGGCGCGACCGAGGTGCGGGTGCCGGGCGGGCTGGTCACCGTCCACGAGGGACAGTGGCTCTCGCTGTACCGGGTACCCGATGATGTGCTGCCCGGGCGGACCGCGACGGCGCCCCGCGCGCCCGTGCTGGGCGCCGACGCCGCGGCCCTCGCGCTGGTCGCCGCGGCCCTGTTGCGACGGTGGTTACTCACCGGTAGATTGAGGAAGCTTCCGGGTTCGGGAGCTCCTCGGAAGGATGGTGGCACTGGTGCGGACACTCCTCGGATTGGCCGCCGCGCTGGTGGTCGGCCTCGGGCTGGCCCTGGGCGCGACCTACGCCCTGGTGTCGGCGAACGCGCCGGACGCGAAGGCGGCGCAACAGCTTAAGTCCGGCAACGTGCCCCAGCCCAACGCCGTCGTCTACGGCCAGCGCTGAGCCCACGGTCAGCACTGAGTCTCCGGTCAGGGCTGGCGACAGTCAGGGCTGGGGCGACATTCAAGGCCCGGGGCGACAGTCAGGCCCGGGGTGACAGTCAAGGGCTGGGCTACGGTCAGGGCCGGGGCGACAGTCATCGCTGGGTCGCGGACGCCGACTCCGGGCGCCGCTGGCGGGGCACCGCCAGCGGCGCCCCGGTGCGCGGGGTGGGTGCGCGCACCGGCCGGTGCACCGGCTCCCGCGCCGCCGCCCGGCAGATGACCTCTTCGAACGACTCGACGCTGCGTTCCCAGTCGAACGCGCGGGCATGGGCCCGACCCGCCTCGCCCATCGCCGCGCGCAGCCGCGCGTCGCCCAGCAGGCGGTCCACGTGCGCGACGAACTCGTCGAGGCTGTCGCCGTCCGGACCGGTGCCGGCCAGCAGCCCGGTCGTGCCGTGCCGGACCGACTCGCAGACCCCGCCGGCGGACTGGTACGCGACCGTCGCCACCCCGTGCGCCGCCGCCTCCATCACTGAGATGCCCCAACCCTCCTTGAGCGAGGGGCACAGGTGCACCCAGGACCGGGCCAGGATCTCGTGCTTCTCCGCCTCGTCCAGCCAGCCGTGCAGCCGCACCCGGTCCGCGACCCCGCGCTGCGCGGCAAGCCGGCGCAGCGGGTCGAGCGAGAGCCCGCGGCCGATGATCGACAGGTGCAGGCCGGGGTAGCGGTGGTGCAGCCGGGCCACCGCCTCGACCGCGTGCTCCAGCCGCTTGTGCGGGACGAGCCGGCTGATCGCGACCAGCAGCGGCTGCGCGTCCGGCACCGCGCTGACCGGCGGTATCGGGTCGAACCCGTTGGGTACCACCGTGATCCGCTCGGCCGCCACGCCCAGACCGGTGAGTTCGGCGCGGGTGTGCTCGGACACCGTGATGTACGGGCAGCGGCGGTAGACCCACGGCGCCACCCGCGACTCGACCCACCAGCCGATCCGGCCCAGCACCGGGCCGAACCAGCTGCCCCACTGCTGCTGGTGCAGGTGGTGGACGAGCAGCACGACCGGGCGGCGGGTGGCCAGGCGGCTGAAGAACGGCAGCCCGTTCTGCACGTCGACCACCACGTCGTGCCGGGACACCAGGAGCGTCAGCAGGGCCCACAGGTACACCGTGTACCGGTTGCCGCGGCGCACGAAGCGCACCCCGTCGACCACCTCCCGCCGCGGCGCGCCGGGGAACCGCCGCGACCGGATGGTCACCCGGTACCCGCGGGCGGCCAGGCCCGCCGCGATCCGCTCGATGTACCGTTCGGAGCCGCCGCCCTCGGGGTTGCGGGTGTCCCGCCAGCTGACCATGAGAACCGTGGGGGACACCGCTACCCCACCTCGATCCCGATACGGATGCCGTCATGACCCCAGACCGCGCCGCCACGCTGCGCCGCTCGGTACACATGTTCCGGGCGTTCCTCGTGGAGCAGACCGACCCGGACCGGTTCTACCAGGCGCTCGCGCAGGACTCCGTGCGCCAGCTGTCCCGGTACGCCGACCCGGCCGGGCGCACCCTGCTCGACGTGGGCGGCGGTCCCGGCTACTTCGCCGACGCGTTCCGCCACGCCGGCGCGACGTACCTGGGCGTCGACCCGGACGTGGGGGAGCTGTCCGCGCGCGGCAGCCCGGCACCCGGCATGGTGCGCGCCAGCGGTACCGCGCTGCCGGTCCGTACGTCCACAGTGGACGTCTGCTACTCCTCGAACGTGCTCGAACACGTCGCGCAACCTGACCGCATGCTCGACGAGATGGTGCGGGTGACCCGCCCGGGCGGCATCGTCTTCGCGTCGTTCACGCCGTGGTGGTCGCCCTGGGGTGGCCACGAAACCGCACCCTGGCACTATCTCGGCGGCGAACGGGCCCGGCGGCGCTACGTCCGGCACAGCGGACACGAGCCGAAGAACCGTTTCGGGCACAGCCTTTTCCCCATTTCGGTGCGGGGGGCCCTGTCCTGGGCCCGCTCCTGCGAGGCCGCCAGCGTGGTCGATGTCCTGCCGCGCTACCACCCGTGGTGGGCGCGGTGGATCGTACGGGTGCCGCTGGCTCGGGAAGTCCTCTCCTGGAACCTGGTGGTCGTGCTGCGGAAGGGGTGAGGGGCCGCCGCCTCCGGCGGCCCTACGCCGTGCCCGCCATCTCGTGGCGGTAGCGGACCGGCCGCCCGCTCGGTGCGCTGGACCGGCGGGGCACGAGGATCACGGCCAGCCCCGCGAGAAGGAACAGCACGCCGAGCCCGATGAGTAACCGGGGCCCGGTCTGGTAGAGCAGGCGTACCTTCGCGCTGTTCTTCTTCGCGTCCGCGACCTGGGCGTTGACGGTGTCCGGGGTGAAGGTCAGCGTGCCGTCCAGCAGCACCGTGCCGTCCCGGCCGTCCGGCCCGCGCAGGAACTGGCGCTGCTTCTCCTGGCCCTTCACGATGCTTCCGGTGTAGGGCTCGACCCACACCGTCCGGACGTTCTGGTACATGCGCCCGGCGCTCACCGTCTCCGTGGTGGTACCGCCGGCGAGGTTGCCCGGCACGTCGATGTCCGCGATCTTGGTGGCCGGGATCGTCTGCACGAACCGGTACACGGACAGGCCGTTGATGACCTCTTGGCCGTCGAAGTGCATCGGCGGGGCCTGCCGGGTAACCACGTCGTAGAACGCGTAGTCGTGCTTGTGGGTGTTGAACGGGAACTTGTACTGCAGGCCGGTGGCCTGCACGTTCGTGTCCTGGTTGACCCGCTGGTCGGTGCAGGGCTGCACGGCCCGCGCGGTGCGCCGGTCGACGCAGACCCACTGGTCGACCGCGTCGACCAGGGTGCCGTTCTCGTCCTCGGTCACCAGGCCCATCTGCCACACGGCGACGTCCCCGTTCACCTTGGCGTCCGGGGAATCGATCTTGCCCTCGATCCGGCGGGTGGCGGTCAGCGTCACGTCCGTGCGCTGCTTGAGGTCGCCCGGGTAGAACACGGTGATGCCGGTGCCCTGGGCCACCGTCTTCGCCTTCGGGTCGAGCGGCGCGACGGCGAGCTTGGGGTACGCGTAGAAGCGCAGTAACAGCCCCAGCGCGACCCCGAAGATGCCGAGGGTCAGGAGCACCAGGCAGATGGCACGTCGCACCAGACCTCCAACGAGTGAGCGGCGTCACTGGGCTGGTGGCAGATGTTACCCCGGAGTAGCTACGGCCGAAAGCCGGGGGGCCGATTTTTTTGATCCGCTTCTTTCAAGGCCTTTACGTGATGGACACCTGGGCCTCGCGCGGCGGTGCCGCTAGCATCTCGGCGATGCAGCATACCGACGCCGGCGCCGACCCGGCCGCCGACCCCGCCGCCGACCCCGCCGAGCAGGCGCGCGGCTCGGTCGCCGGGTACGCCGACCCGGACTTCTCGTGGAGCATCCTGCTGCAGGCCGAGCTGACCGGGCCGCTGCCACCAGCGGCGGTGCGCGAGCGGATGGCCGGCCTCGCGGCCCGGTACCCGCACCTCGGCGCGGCGCCGCGCGTCGAGGCGGTACCGGCGGTCGACCGGGTGCGGGAGTCCTTCGCCAGCGTCCCGTACGCCCCGGGGGAGCCGCTGGTCCGGGTCGCGCTCGGCGTCGCGGAACCGACCCTGCTGCTCGCCGCGCACCACGGCGCGGTCGACGGCCTCGGCCTGCTCGCGCTGCTCGGGGCGGCGCTGGGCGAGCCGGTGCGCAGCGACGCGCCGGGCGTGGTGGACCGGCCGCCCCCGACCTCCTTCGCGGGGTCCGCGGCGCGGCGCGGGTTCGAGGCGGTGTTCACCCCGCCGACCCGCCTGTGGCGCCCGCCCCGGGACCCCGGTGGCGCGCGACCGGGTGAGGTGCTGCGCGCCGCCCGGCTGCCCCGGGCACCGGTGGGCAGCGCGGCGTTGACCGCGGCGGCACACGCGGTGACCTCGTCATGGAACGAGTCCCACGGGGTACCGAGCCGGCGCGTGGTCGCCGCCGTCGGCGCCTCCCGGCGCGGCGGTGCGGACCTGCGCCCGGAGCACCTCGCGGCGCTGTTCCGGCTGCGGCTGCCGGCCGCTGCCGACCGGGAGCTGGTCCGCGCGCTGCTGCGCAGCCAGGCGCGGGAGCCGGACTTCCCGCCGCTCCAGGGCCGCGCCGCCACCGCCCGCCGGCTGCTGGCCGGCCGGCTCGGCGCGACCTTCCTCGCCTCCAACCTCGGTGTCGTGCACGCCGGCGGTGCGGTGCGGGCACTGGCGTTCTACCCGGTCCACAGCGGCCCGGCCGGCGTCGCGTTCGGCGCGGTCAGCACCGCGACCACGACGACGCTGACCGTACGCACGAGGCGGCGCGACTTCCCGCCGGACGCGGTCGACGCGCTGCTGGAGCGCCTGGTCGCCGCCGCTACCGGTCGGTGAGGAAGTCCAGCAGCAGGGCGCTGACCGTGGCCGGCGCGTCCAGCTGCAGCCAGTGACCGGCGCCCTCGACGCGCTCGTACCGCCACGGGCCGGTCACGTGCCGCGCCGAGCCGGTCATCCCCTCTTCGAGCAGCGCGAAGTCGCCGCTGCTCCACACCCCCATCGTGGGTACCGTCACCGGCGGCAGCTCGGCCGGCGGCCCGAGCAGCGACTCCGGCGGCACGATCGCCCGGTACAGGCTCAGGCTCGCGGTCAGCGCGGCCGGGTCGGCCAGCCGCGCGACGACCGCCTCGATGTCCGGGTGCCCGGACCAGTCGCGCAGGTTGCGGAAGTCGTCGGCGGCCAGCCACCGCTCCGCGATGTCCCGGAACTGGAACAGCAGCATGTACCACGACTTCTCCCGCTGCCGCAGGCCCACCGAGCGGAACGAGGACGGGTGGCCGACCGACATGGCGGTCAGCGAGGCGAACCGGTCCGGAGCCACGGTCGCGGCAAGCCAGGAGACGGCCGCGCCCCAGTCGTGCCCGACGAGGTGCGCGCGGGGGACCTCCAGCGCGTCGAGCAGGCCGACGACGTCGCCGACCATGACGTGGGCGCTGTACGCCGCGACGTCGGCCGGCTTGCTCGACGCGCCGAAGCCGCGCAGGTCCGGCGCGATCACGCGGTATCCGGCGGCGGCCAGCGCGTTGCTCTGGTGCCGCCACAGGTCGCCGGTGTCCGGCCAGCCGTGCAGCAGGAGCACGGGAGTGCCGGAGCCGGTGTCGCGCACGTGCAGGGTGACCTCGCCGAGTGGCACGTCCATCCGGCCATTACACCGCAGGATCAGCGGCGGCGCCGGCCGCGTCTCACCGCGACGGCGATCAGCGCCGCGAGACCCAGGCCGGCCAGACCCACCGCACCGACCACTGTGGACACAGGCACCGGCGCCGCACCGGCCGCGGCGGAGGCGGGCCCGCGCGGTGTCCCGGTCGAGCGCCGGGCCGCGATCGCGGGTCCGGGGTAGCGGATGACGACCGGCTGCGCCGCGGTCGCCTGCTCCGAGACGGTCAGCAGCGAGACGCCGTCCCGGTCGTAGGTGATGGACTCACCCTGCGGCTCGCCGGGCAGCGGGACCACCCGGGGGGTACCGGTCGCGATGGCGCGCACCACGTCGCCGCCGGCGACTGGGAACTCGTACGCGTCGGCGTAGGTCCGCAGCACCACGCGGGTCCCGTCCGGTGCGTTCGCGCCGCCGGTGACGACCAGGTGCCCGGCGAACGAGTACGGGTTGCTCGTGCCGCTCGCGGGCAGGTCGAACGCGCCGACCTCGCGCAGCGGCACCGTCCCGCCGGCCCGCGGCGCGCCGGCCGGCTGGTAGAGCAGGGCGCGGCCCGGATCCTTGGTGACGATCACCGGTGTACCGTCGCCGGACAGCAGCAGCGCCTCCGCGTCGTGCGCGCCGTCCGGGTAGCTCAGCCGGTACAGCACCGGGGACCGGTCGCCCTTCGCGAGCCGCCAGAGCGCGACCGTCGGACGGGACCGGTTGTTGTCGCCGATGTCCGCGATCCACAGCGTGCCGTCGCGGGCCTGTGCCATGTCCTCCGTGTCGCGCGGGGTCGAGGGGTAGCGCACCGTCCGGGTCACCGCGCACCGGTTGTCGAGGAAGAATATCCGCCAGTGGCTGGACAGGTCGGAGCCGTCGTCGACGACCGCGTAACCGTCGGCGGTGCGCACCATCCCGGAGATCTCGGTCAGCCTCGGGTCGGTGACGACGCACACCGTGGCCGCCGGAGCCACCGGCGCGGCCGGGACCGCGAGCGCCACGCCGAGCCAGGTCAACCACACCGGGCCAGTTTCGCACGAGGTCCCGCACACCAAGTGGGACATCCACAACCGGAGCCGGTGCGAGCTGATCGTCAACCGGCCTACGGGCGGATCGTCCCGGCCAGCGCCACCGGCTGGCCGGCGACCGTGGCGAGGGCGCCGAGCAGGGCGCGCCCCTTGACCCAGGCCTCCTCGATCTCGGCGGCCGGGTCGGACAGCGCGGTGATGGCGCCACCCACCCCGATGGACACCTCGTCCGCGGTGACCACCATGGTGCGGATGACGATGCTCAGGTCGACCGCGCCGCTGAGCGACAGGTAGCCCAGCGCTCCGGCGTAGACGCCCCGCGCACCCCCCTCCAGCCGATCGAGGATCTCCAGGGTGCGGAGCTTGGGGGCACCGGTCATCGAGCCGCCCGGGAAGCCGGCCCGGACGCAGTCGACCGCCGAGGCGTCCGGGCGCAGCCGGCCGCGCACCGTGCTGACGAGCTGGTGGACCGTCTCGTACGTCTCGACGGCGAACAGCGACGGCACGTGGACGCTGCCGAGCTCGCAGACCCGGCCGAGGTCGTTGCGCACCAGGTCGACGATCATGAGGTTCTCCGCGCGGTCCTTCTCGCAGCCGCGCAACTCCTCGCGCAGCCGGCCGTCGCTCGCGGGATCCGTGCCGCGCGGCCGGGTGCCCTTGATCGGCCTGGACTCGACCGCGCCGTGCCGGTCGATGCGCAGGAAGCGCTCCGGTGACGAGCTGAGCACCGCGACGCCCGGCAGCCGGAGGAAGGCGGCGTACGGCGCCGGGTTGCCGCGCCGCAGCGCCTGGTAGGTGCGGAACGGGTCCACGGCGACCGGTACCGACAGCGTGTTGGTCAGGCAGATCTCGTACGACTCGCCGGCCCTGATCTCCTCCTGGCAGGCGCGGATCAGTCCGGCGTACTCCTGGGCGGAGTGCCGGGCACAGACCGGCGGGGCATCGACCGGGCCGCCGGGCGGTGGTGGCGGCGCGCTCGCGCCGGGCAGCAGCGCGGCGGCCCGGTCCAGCCAGTCGCGGGCGGCCGCCGCGCAGTCCGGTGTGCTGATGGTCAGCAGCCAGGCGCGTCGCGCCAGGTGGTCGATCAGCAGGGCCCGGTCGCAGAACAGCAGCGCGGCGTCGGGCTGGGCCGCGCGGTGCGTGGCCACCCCGCCGCAGTCGGCCTTCAGCTCGTACCCGAGGTAGCCGACGTAGCCCAGGCTGAAGTCCAGCGGCAGGCCGGGGTCGGGCAGCCGGCGCCGCGCGAGCGAGCGGTCGAGGTAACCGAAGATGTCTTCCCGGTGCCGGGCGATCTCGGTGCCGTCGGGGCGGGCGACCGTCACCTCGCCGGTGTCCACCCGGTAGCTGACCAGTTCGGCCAGCGGGCCGGCGCCGCCCAGCACGGAGAACCGCGACAGGCCGGGGATCACCCGGCTGCTGTCCAGCCAGAACGCGGCCGGGTCGGTGCCGAACAGGGTGGCGAACGCGGCCTCGGCATCCGGCGACCGCGGCAACTCCCGCACGTGCAGGCGGTACGGCGCGCCGTCCGGCGGCGCGGGGGCCGGGCGGCGGCGGGGTGCCGGCGCGGGCGCGGCCACCGGCCCGCCGCCGGCCAGGTCGCGGAAGTTGGCCAGCAGCCGCTCACCCCACTCCGTGGCGATCGACTCGGGGTGGAACTGCACGCCCCAGTGCGGGCGGCTGCGGTGCCGGGCCGCCATCACCAGCCCGTCGGCCGTGCTCGCCAGCGCCGCCACCTCGTCGGGCAGGTCGTAGGCCAGCAGGGAGTGGTAGCGCACGGCGGCGAACGGCGACGGGATGCCGGCGAAGAGACCGGTGCCGCCGTGGTGTACCGCGCTGCGCCGGCCGTGCACCGGCTCCGGGGCCCGCCCGATCGTCGCGCCGGCGGCCAGGCAGAGGCCCTGGTGGCCGAGGCACACCCCGAGCACCGGCAGGTCCGGCTGGCCGAGCGCCCAGGCGCTGATGCCGAAGTCGCGGGCGACGTCCGGGCGGCCCGGCCCGGGGGAGACCACGACCGCGTCGACGGTCCGCAGGTCCAGCGCGCGCAGGCCCGCCGCGTCGTCGTTGCGCAGCACGACCGGTGCCCGGCCGTTGACCCGGCCCAGCAGGTGGCAGAGGTTGTACGTGAACGAGTCGTAGTTGTCGATCAGCAGGACGCGCATCAGAGCACCACCGCCGGGTGGCGCGGGTCGTCGGCGCGGATCACCACGTCGGCCAGGTACCGCGGCCCGACCTCCTCCTCGTAGCGGGCGAACGCGGGCAGCGTCCACTGCTCCCCGGGTGGGGTGCGCCGCGCCAGGGCGGCCGGGGACACCGCACAGTGGATGGTCAGGTCCAGGTCCAGCCCGGCGCCGAGCAGCAGCGGTCCGGACAGCAGCAGCACGCCGCCGGCGGGCAGGTCCACATAGGACGCGCGGGTGGCGCGGTCGGTCCGCGGGTCCCAGAACGTCGGCAGCACCCGGCCGGTACCGGCGGGGGCGAGCGGGGCCAGCACCTCGCGGGACAGCGCGCCGAGGTCGTACCACTGCTCGTAGAACGCGTCCGGGTTGGTACGCCCCTGCTCCAGCCGCACCGATGCCGGGCGCAGGAAGTCCCTCGTGTCCACCCGCAGCACCGCGTGGCCGCGCAGCCGCACCGGGTCCACCAGCGCGTCCGCCAGCCGCTGCGGCTCGGCGGCCGGCGCGCCGTCGACCGCCACCCGCAGCCGGCCGCCCGACCCGGCCGCCGCCGTTACCGTGTCCGCCAGCTCCTCGACCAGCCGGACCGGGGACACCGGCCGGGCCCGCATCGCTCAGCGGTCCCCGGTCGCGTACTGGTCGATCTCGGCCAGTTCGGTGTCGGTGAAGTCCGGCTGCCGCAGCGCGCCGATGTTGTCCTCCAGCTGGGCGACGCTGCTCGCCCCGATCACCAGCGAGGTCATCCGCGGGTCGCGCAGCGCCCAGGCCAGCGCGGTCTGGGCGAGGCTCTGCCCGCGGCGCCGCGCGAGCTCGCCGAGCGCGCGCACCTTCGCCATCGTCGCCTCGGTCAGGTCGCCCTCGGACAGGAAGACGCTGGTCCGCGCGCGCGAGTCGGCCGGCACGCCGTGCAGGTACCGGTCGGTGAGCAGGCCCTGGGCGAGCGGGGAGAAGGCGATCACGCCGATGCCCACCTCACCCGCCACGTCCAGCAGGCCGTCCTCGATCCACCGGTTGAACATCGAGTAGGACGGCTGGTGGATCAGCAGCGGCGTGCCCAGTTCGCGCAGGATCCGGGCGGCCTGCCTGGTCTGCTCCGGGTTGTAGTTGGACACCCCGGCGTACAGCGCCTTGCCGGCCCGTACCGCCGAGTCCAGCGCGCCCATCGTCTCCTCCAGCGGAGTGTCCGGGTCGGGCCGGTGCGAGTAGAAGACGTCCACGTAGTCGAGGCCCATCCGGCGCAGCGACGCGTCCAGGCTGGCCAGCAGGTACTTGCGGGAACCCCACTCGCCGTAGGGGCCGGGCCACATGTCGTACCCGGCTTTGGTCGAGATGACCAGCTCGTCCCGGTACGGCCGCAGGTCGGCGGCGAGCAGCCGGC
Source organism: Micromonosporaceae bacterium (assembly GCA_039649115.1). Lineage (GTDB taxonomy): Bacteria > Actinomycetota > Actinomycetes > Mycobacteriales > Micromonosporaceae > DATEJJ01. Next base: position 12,183 of record JBBWZQ010000094.1, read on the forward strand.
CGAAGTTGTCCTCCGCCGCGCCGGGCGGCGGCCCGTAGTTGTTGGCCAGGTCGAAGTGGGTCACGCCCAGGTCGAAGGCGCGCCGCACGATGGCGCGCTGGGTGCCGAACGGGCGTTCGGCGCCGAAGTTGTGCCAGAGGCCGAGCGAGATCGCGGGCAGCAGCAGCCCGCTGCGCCCGCACCGGCGGTAGGTCATCGTGTCGTACCGCGAGGAGGCGGCGAGGTAGGTCACGAGAGCCAACCCTAACGGGGCGGCAATCCGGCGGCGCGGTAGACCTCGTCGATCACGGCCATGGTGCGCACGCCGTCCGCGGCATCCGAGGGTACCGGCGCCCCGCCGGCCACCGCGGCCGCGAACGCGCGGAGCTGGTGCGTGTACGTCGACTCGCCCGGTACCCGCTCGTGCCGGGTACCGGCCGGGGTGCGCACCGTCAGCCGGTGGTACAGGTGCGGCACCACGTAGTTGAGCACCCGCAGGCTGCCCCGGCTGCCGTCGACCCGGAAGCCGACGCCCAGCACCCGGCTGGACCACAGCGCGCAGATCATCTGCCCGGTCGCGCCGCCGGGGAACCGGAACTCCGCGCTCATGTACCGGTCGATCCCCGGCCGCAGCAGCTTCGCCCGGGCCGACACGACCGCCGGCTCCTCCCCGGCGAGCACACGCAGACAGTTGATCGCGTAGCAGCCGGTGTCCATGGTCGCGCCGCCGGCGAGGTCGAGCCGGTACCGGATGTCGCGGGGCAGCGGGAGCCAGACGCACATCCGGGTGCGTACCCGGCGCACCTCGCCGATCTCCCCGGCGCGCAGGATCTGCACCGCGCGCGCCATGAGCGGGTGGTACCGGTAGTGGAACGCCTCCATGACCACCAGCCCGGCGGCCTGTGCGGCTCGGGCCACCTCGCGCGCCTGCACCGCGTTGGCGGTGAGCGGCTTCTCGCACAGCACGTGCTTGCCCGCCGCCAGCGCGGCGAGCGTCCACCGCGCGTGCAGCCCGTTGGGCAGCGGGATGTACACCGCGTCCAGCCCCGGATCGTCGAGCAGCGCCGCGTAGTCCGGATGTACCCGCGGGAGGTGATATTTGTTGGCGACCACCATGGCGCGCCCCGGGTCGCGGGCGGCGACCGCCTCGACGCGCACCTCGGGCACCGACCGGGCCGGCCTGAACAGGGCGACCGGTGTGATCCGCGCCGCGCCCAGCACGCCGATCCGCACCACCGGTGCAATGTACCGCACGCCGGAACGCATGATAACTCCTACTATTCCGGTGGGATTACCTGCTAACATGCCGGCATGACGGGCGCGCTGGCCACCATCCATGACCTCACTCCGAGCCGGCGGTCGCGCGCCGAACCGGCGGACGGCGCGGGAGTCACCCTGACCATCCACATCTCCCTCGGCGACGCCCCGCTGCCCGACGCGGCACTGCGGCTGATCGAGAACCTGCACGCGCTGGCCTCGCTCGCGGGCGGGACCGCCCGGCCGGATCCGGAGCCAGCGGCCGGCCCGGGCACCCGGCCCCGCCTGGTGTGCGCCGAGGCGGACGGCCCCGCGCTGCACGTTGACCTCGCCGCGCGCAGCGTGCAGTGCGGCGGCGCGCCGGTCCGGCTGACCCGTCGCGAGTTCGACCTGCTCGCCTTCCTGGCCGGCAACCCGCGCCGGGTCTTCAGCCGCGCCCAGTTGCTGGCGCAGGTCTGGGGGTACGAGATGGTCAGCGGCGAGCGCACCGTGGACGTGCACGTGCGCCGGCTGCGGATCAAGCTCGGCGGTGACCTGGTCTGCACGGTGCGCGGCGTCGGGTACCGGCTGGACGACACGGCGCGGATCACCCTGCTGGCCGACGCGGGCTGAGCTGCCGCTGAGCCCGCTGAGCCGCCGCTCAGCCGGCGCCGAAGCAGACGAAGCTGCTGAGCAGGTCCGGCGGGGCCGCCGCGGCCAGCGCCGCCGCGGGTGGTCGGCCGGCCACGAGCATCCGGTGGTACCCGGTCATCACGGTCATCGCGGTCGTGTCCGCGATCCGGCACACGCTGGCCACCACCGTGCCGGATCCGGCGGCCAGCAGCGCGCTGGCCATCCCGAGCGACTCGTCACCCGGCCGCACGTCGTGCAGGCCCAGATCGCACGCGGACAGCACGACCATCGCCGGGGCGCCGGGCAGCTGCTGGAGGTCGTACCCCATCAGCGGGCCGCCGGCGAGGTCCAGGCCGGAGAACAGCGCGTTGTCGGTCTGGTGGCGCCCGTGCGCGGCGAGGTGGGCCAGGTCCGCGGCCGGCAGCGCGGCGAGCGTCGCCGCCGGGGTCGCGTCCGGCCCGACCAGCACCGTCGCCCCGCCGCGCAGGCCGGCGATCGCCTGCACCTCCGGCACGCCGCGGTCGTTGCGCGGCCCCGCGACGAGCAGCGTGCGGGTGACCGGCGTGGCGCGGCGCAGCCGGGCCCGGGCCGCGCGCCAGGTGGTCGCCGAGGGCGCCACGGTCACCGTGCGGCCGGCGCAGCCGGGCAGTGCCGGCCACGGCACAGTCAGCAGCGCGCCGGTCGGCACGACGACCAGGTCGCGGTCGCCGGCGAAGCCGAGCAGCGGGTCGAGGATCGCCGCGGCGAGCGCCGCACCGTCCCGCCGGGCGGCGGCGTGTACGGCCAGCGCGAGCCGGTCCGGCAGTGCCCGCCCGGCCTGCGCGTCCAGGTCGGCCCGCAGCCGCCGCAGGTACTCCTCGGCGTGCGCCACCGGGCACAGGCGCACCAGCCGGGACCGCCCGCCCGCGACGACCAGTGCCCGCAGCACCGGCCCGTCGCGCAGGTAGACCACCATCGCCGCGGCACCGAGGTCGGCGTGCACCTCGGCCAGCCCGGCCGGGCGCGCCGCACGCCCGGCCCCGTCCCGGCCCGGCGCCGACCAGGCGTGCTCGCGCAGGGCCCGCTGCAGGTCCTCCACCCGGGTCCGCAGCGCGCGGGTCGGTCGGCCGGCGAGCTCGGCGCTGTCCAGCGCGGCACGCACCCCGCGCAGCTCCTCCAGCGCGGCGGCCGCCGCCGGATCGGCAGGGGGGCGGACCGCGGGCATGAGCAGCGCCTGCGCCCGGGCCAGCTCGGCCCAGCGGAACACCTCGGCGAGCCGGCCGGCCGCGATCGCCCGGCGCAGCCCGTGCCGGACCAGGTCCCGCCCGTAGACCGCGGCTCCGGTCTGCAGGTCCAGGGTGCCGAGCAGCTCCCGGTACCGGCGCAGCGTGGCCAGCCCGGCGGTGAGGTGCCGGCGGGCGGCTGCCGCGTTGCCCGAGGCCGCCGCGACCTCGGTGGCCGCCAGCCGCCACAGCAGCCGGGTGTCCAGCCGGTCCGCCGGGCGCGCCGCGGCCCCCGCCACCTGC
>JBBWZQ010000056.1:0-53249 GCA_039649115.1 Micromonosporaceae bacterium
GAACAGCGGTCGCGCGCGCGGCAGCCGGCCCGTGCGCGGTTCGCACTGTGCCGCGATCCGGGCCGCGGCGCCGGGCAGGAACGGCGCGAGCTGCCGGGCCAGGACGGTACACGCGCTGAGCAGGGTATCCAGCGCCTCGTCCAGCGGCTCGCCGGTCAGGTGCCAGGGTCGCACCCGCTCGACGTACCGGTTGGCCGCCTCGACGATGCCGAAGACCGCGGCGCTGGCCGTCCGGAAGTCGCCTACCGCGAGCGCCGCGTCGACCGTGCCGTCAACCTGCGTCCAGTCCGGCGCCGCGCAGTCCACCGGCACCCGCCCGTCCCGGTACCGGTGGACCATGCTGACCACCCGGTTGACGAGGTTGCCGGCGCCGTTGGCGAGATCCTGGTTGGCCCGGGCCACCAACCGGTCCACGGTGAAGTCGGTGTCCCCGACGCGCGGCACCTCGCGCAGCAGCCACCAGCGCACGGCATCGGCGCCGAACCGGTCGACCAGGGTCAGCGGGTCCACCCCGGTGCCGCTGGACTTGCTGAGCTTGCGGCCGTCCACGGTCAGGTAGTCGTGGACCAGGACGGCGGTCGGCACGGGTACCCCCGCGGACAGCAGCATCGCCGGCCAGTACACCGCGTGGAAGCGCAGCACACCCTTGCCTACGAGGTGCACCCGTTGTCCACTGTGTACCCACCACTGTGGATAGTCCGCGCTCTCCGTACCGTAGCCCAGTGCCGTGACGTAGTTGCCCAGCGCGTCCCACCAGACGTAGATGACCTGGTCGGGATCGTCCGGTACCGGGATCCCCCAGCCGTGCGCGCGCTCGCGCGACCGGGAGATGCTGAAGTCGGCCAGTCCGGCGTCGATGAACGAGAGCACCTCGTTGCGCCGGGCCGGCGGCTCGATGCGCAGCCGGCCGCTGCCGATCAGCTCGCGCAACTCCCCCGCGTACCGGGACAGGCGGAAGAACCAGTTCTCCTCGCTGACCGGCTGCGGTGGCGTGTCGTGCTCCGGGCAGCGGCCGTCCCGCAGTTCGTCCGGCGGGTAGAACTGCTCGCAGCCGACGCAGTACAGGCCGGCGTAGCGCCTGCGGTAGATGTCCCCGGACCGCGCGCAGGCGCGCCAGAACTCCGTCACCCCGCGCCGGTGCCGGGGGTCGGTACTGGTGCGGATGAAGTCGTCGTACGTCAACGCCAAGGGTTCCCGCAGCGCGGCGAAGGCACCGGCGTTGCGATCCACCAGCTCCTGCGTCGGTACCCCCTCCTGCTGCGCGGCGAGCACGTTCTTCAGGGAGTTGTCGTCGGTACCGGTGAGGAACCGGACCGGCCGGCCGCGCCGCCTGTGGTGGCGGGCGAGCACGTCTGCCTGCACGATCTCCAGCACGAAGCCGAGATGCGGGCGCGCGTTGACGTACGGGATCGTGGTGGTGACATAGCAAGGCGGGGTCAACCGAACCTCCTGTGTGGACAGAGGGACGGGGCCGCGCATGCGGAACGAGGCCCCGTTTGCGGGGCCTCGGATGGTCAGTTCAGTCCAGCGGAGAGCGCCCCAGGGTGGTGGGCATCAGCACCCGAAGGTCGGGGCGGGGCGCGGACTGGATCACGGCGTCAGGATAGCACCGTGGTCCCGCGGCAACGGCTCCATTTCGGCCGGCGGCCCGTCTCGACGGGCCGCAGGCAAGGTCAGGCGCCGGCCGAAGGTGGTTCGGGATCAGGCGCCGGCAGAGGGCCGTTCAGGATCAGGCGCCGATCGAGGGCGGTTCGGGAGATCAGGCGCCGACCGAGGGCCGTTAGGGAGATCAAGCGCCGACCGAGGGCGGTTGGCAAGATCGGGCGCCGGCAGAGGGCCGTTGGTGGCGCCGTGATCATGCGTAAAGGCGCCGTGATCACGATGAATGGCGCGTTGATCGCGACTCGGTGGAGGTTTGTGCAGTGAACTGCGCGAACCTCCACCGAATACCGATCTCCGAGCTGCCGCCGCGGGCTCCGCCCGCGGTTGCGGGCCGCAGGCTACGGGCTACGGCCGCGGACTCCCCGCGCGGACTCCCCGCGCGGGCCGCGGCGCGGGGCCGCGGCGCGGGGCCGCGGGCGTGAGCACAGCGGGGATGCGGTTCCAGGATGAGTCGGGTCGTGCCGGCAGATTGTCGCTCCGGCGATTGCGCGCTATTTTTGCGAGGCTTGAACCCAACGCGACGCTATGCAACCGATAATGCGCAGTAGGAATTGTATCAGAGAGGGACAACAATTGCCGAGCGACGAGATCGATCGCGAGCAGGAGTACCTTTCGATGCTGTACGGCCGGCTCGACGGGATGCGGACCTCCGCCGCCACCCGCCGGGCCAAGGTGCTGCTGGAGACCGGTGGCACCCCGCAGGCGCGCGGGGAGCGTGAGGCACGCGCCGCGATGTACACCGATCAGGTCAGCCAGTTCGACGCGGTCGAGAGTGGCCTGTGCTTCGGCCGCCTCGACTTCGACGACGGCGAGCGCCGGTATGTCGGCCGGTTGGGCATCTTCGACACGGACGCCGATTACGAACCGCTGCTGCTGGATTGGCGCGCCAGCGCCGCCCGCCCGTTCTATCTGGCCACCGCCGCCTCGCCGGAGGGCGTGCGCCGGCGCCGGCACCTGCGCACCGGCGGCCGGCGGGTGTTGGACGTGGAGGACGAGGTGCTCGACCTCGCGGCAGCGGCCGAGCTGGGCGCGGCGGGCGGGGCGCACCAGGGTCTGGCCGGCGAGGCGGTGCTGCTCGCCGCCATCAACGCGAGCCGCACCGGCCACATGCGCGACATCGTCGAGACCATCCAGGCCGACCAGGACCGGATCATCCGCTCGGGCCACGACGGGGTACTGGTCGTGCAGGGCGGCCCGGGTACCGGCAAGACCGCGGTCGCGCTGCACCGGGCCGCGTACCTGTTGTACACGCACCGCGAGCAGCTCGCCAAGCGCGGGGTGCTGATCGTCGGGCCCAACGCGACCTTCCTGCGCTACATCGAACGGGTGCTGCCGTCGCTGGGCGAGACCAGCGTGCTGCTCGCCACCGTCGGCGAGCTGTACCCGGGGGTGGTCGCCGACCGGGACGAGCCGGCCGAGGTCGCGGAGCGCAAGGGCAGTCTCGCGATGGTCGACGTGCTCGCCGAGGCGGTGCGGGACCGGCAGCGGGTACCGGACGAGCCGCTGGAGATCCCGTTCGACCACGGCGTGGTGACGCTGGACCCGGCCAGCTGCACGGCCGCCCGGTACCGGGCCCGCCGCTCGCGCCTGCCGCACAACCAGGCCCGCGCGGTCTTCCTCCGCGAGGCGCTCGACATGCTGGCCGGCGACGCGGCCGAACGGGTGCGCGACGACGTGCTCAGCATCGGTGCGCCGGACATCGACCCGGCCGACCCGTACATCAACGAGGAGGTCGATCCGGACGAGATCCTGGCCGAGGCGGACATCCAGGAGATCCGCCGGGAGCTGGCCGCCGACCCGGGGGTACGCGCGGCGCTGGACGAGCTGTGGCCGGTGCTGACCCCGCAGCGCGTGGTGTCGGAGCTGTTCGACAGGGCGCCGGAGGACGGCTGGTCGCCGGCTGACGTGCCGCTGCTCGACGAGGCGGCCGAGCTGCTCGGCGAGGACGACAGCGAGGCGCGTGCCCGCGCCGCGCGGGGGGAGCGCGAGCGGATCGCGTACGCGCAGGGCGTGCTGGACGTTCTCGGCGGCTCGGCACCGCTGGACGCGGAGGACGAGATCGAAAACGAGATCCTCACGGCGGCGGATCTGCTGGCCGCCGACGAGCTGGCGCAGCGGCACGAGCACGGTGGTGACCTGACCGCGGCGCAGCGGGCGGCCGTGGACCGCGGCTGGGCCTTCGGGCACGTCATCGTCGACGAGGCGCAGGAGCTGTCCGCGATGGCGTGGCGGATGCTCATGCGCCGCTGCCCGAGCCGGTCGATGACGATCGTCGGCGACGTCACGCAGACCGGCGATCCGGCTGGTACGGACTCATGGCAGCGGATCCTCGAACCGTACGTGGCGGACCGGTGGCGGCTGGCCGAGCTGACCGTCAACTACCGCACGCCGGCCGAGGTGATGGCGGTCGCGGCGCGGGTACTGGCCGAGATCGACCCGGACCGGCAGCCACCGCGGTCGGTACGGGAGACCGGCGAGATGCCGTGGCGATGGGAGAACGGTTCCGTGGCGGAGGCCGTCGCCGGGGAGGTGGCGCGGCTGGGCGAGGGCCGGCTGGCGGTGCTGGTACCGGCGTCCCGCCTCGACGAGGTGCGCAGAGCGGTACCGGACGCCGGTGCGGGGCTGGACAGTCCGGTGGTCGTGCTGACCGTCCGGCAGGCCAAGGGGCTGGAGTTCGACGCCGTGCTGGTGGTCGATCCGGCGCGGATCCTGGCCGAGTCGCCGCGTGGCTGGCGTGATCTTTACGTCGCGCTGACCCGTACCACGAAACGTCTTGGCGTCCTGCACGACGGCCCGCCGCCGGCCGCGCTGGCTTCCATGGTCCTCACATCCTCCTCGCAGGTTTCTCCCAGCGCCATGTGTTGAACTGACACGATGAGCTGGCTGTCCCGGCGTTTACGGGCGTCCGACGAGGCGCCGACCAAACTGGACCGCGAGGCCGACGCGCACGACCTCGCCTCCCTGGAGGCCTTCATCGTGAGCCGGCGCGGCGTCGAGCTCTACCTTGAGCCCGAGACGACCGCGACCGACACGACCGTGGTCGCCATCGCGCACGACGGCGAGTGGATCCGCCGGCGCACCGGATCGCCACGGGCGGCGCAGCAGATCGCCCGCCGCCGCACGGTGCCGCTGTACGAGGCGGCCAGGGTCGGCTATCCCGAGCGGATGCGGGCGTGGAACCGCGAGCACCCGGAGCGCAGGATCCGCTGACTGAGCATCGGCGCCGGCGGCACCGGCAACCTCGGCTTCCTGGCGTCCTCGAACGGCGCGACGCCAACCCGGCGCGTTCACGCTGAACGGGGCGACCTGCGCTGCGGGTCGACCCTGACCCACGGCCGCTCGAACCGCCGGGCGAGCAGCACGCAACAGCCCAACACAATGAGGTACCCGGGGAGCCAGCCGACACGGAACAGGATCCAGCCCGGCCCCCGGGGTACGTCGAGCAGTCCGGGCACCCCGTGCGGCGCGAGCGCCAGCGTCACGCCGCAGACGAGCACCTGCGCCACCTGGTGCCAGCACAGGATCGTCAGCGTGCCGAGGTTCACCAGCGCGGCAGCGGCCCACCAGCGCGGCCGGCGCAGCAGCGCGGCGATCCGGTCGCGCAGCAGGATCGCCAGCCCGCACTGGCTCGCGGCCAGCGCGAGCACCAGCAGCGACGGCGGGTGCGAGTTGGTACGCGCCGCGCCGGGTACGCCCACCATGCTGACCGGGTAGCCGAACCGCGCCACGAGCAGCACGCCGAGCGCCGCTCCCCCGGCCGCCAGCAGCGCCGCGCCGCGCCGGCCGAGCCGCCCACCTGCCCACGCCACCCCCAGCACGTAGCCGAACGCCCAGCCGGGCAGCAGGTTCACCAGGCCGAGCCAGCCCGGCATGGCGTGCTGCCACGGCCCGTACCGCAGCAGGTCGACCGCGGCCACGAGGAGCAGCGGCGGTACCGCGGCACCGGCGCCCAGCCGGCGCACCGTCGCGATGATCACCGGTGTCAGCGCGGTGACGACCGCGTACACCGCGAGGAACCACAGCGGCTGCACGGTGAGCACGACGGTGGTCCGCAGCGTGCCCGCCGGCACCCCGAGGAACCCGAGCAGCGGCAGCCCCACGCCGAGGGCGATGACGAGCGCGACGACCGGACGGGCCAGCCGCACCAGCCGGCGGCGCACCCACACCCGGTACGGCGCCTGGTAACTGCGAGCTGACGCGTAACCACCGACGAGGAAGAACAGTCCCAGCATCTGCAGCAGCCAGCTGACCGGGGCGAAGCCGGGCAGTGCGGCGAGCGGGCTGGAGACGTGCAGCGCGCCGGTGGCGTCCGGGTGCAACGGCATGACGAGCCAGTGGCCCACCACGACGCCGAGCAGGGCCAGCGCGCGCAGCCCGTCCAGGGTGCGGTCCCGGCCGGCGGGAGTCGCGGCGTCGATGCGCCGCGCCAGCGCGCCGTACGTCCACTTTCGACGGTCAGACAGAGTCGGCACGGGACACCTCCGCGGTCAGTCCCAGCACGATGCGGGCGAGGTTGGTCAGAGATTCGGTACCGGGGGCGTAGTAGCCCTCGTGCCCGCGGGCGGTGCCGGTGCGCAACACCCGCGCCCCGAAGCCGGGAGCGACCGGGTCCGCGCCGTGCCCGAAGCCGGCCACGCGCACGTGTGGCGCGAAGCGGATCGGGTCGTCCGGGGTACGCGCGGCCCACACCCGGGCCGCGGTGCGCAGCTCGTCCACTGTGGACACATCGAGTCCCGGGGCGGCTAGCGCCACCAGATCCCCGGCCCGCATCCCCTGGGCGGCCCGACCGCAGACCACCGCGCCGTAGCTGTGGCACAGCAGCGTGACGCTCTCCTCGGGCAGGGCTTCGAGGAAGCGGCGCAGAGCCGGTGCGCCCGCCTCGGCGCGCTCCGAGCGGGCGACCAGCGGATCCAGCCCCTGCGGCGGGTCGTACCCGAGCCACACCAGCACCGCGACCGGGGCGCGCGGGTCCAACCGGTGCGCCTCGTCGAACACGGCACGCGCCGCGGCCAGCGGGTGGTTGCCCGCCTGCCCGGCCGCCCCGAGCAGGTTGGTGGCGCCCCAGCCCATGCCCGGCACCAGCACGGCGATGTGCCGCGCGGTGGCGAGGTCGCCCAGCACGACGATCGCCCGCCCGTCCCCGCGCGGGTCGTACCCGAGCAGCCGGCCCGGTATCCGCGACACCTCCGGTACGACCCGCTCGTTCGCCTCGTACCGCAGCGCGACCGGTACGCCGTCCAGGTTGCCGACCAGGGCCGGGTCCCGCCGGGCGAGCGTCTCCCGCTGCCCGGCGGACAGGCCCGTGAAGAAGCCGGCCACCTGTGCGGGCGACGCGGTCGCCGGGTCCGGCGCGGCAACGCCGGGTGCGATGGCGGCGACGTCCGTGCGCCACTTCGCCACGGTGAGGTCCCGGGCGAGTGGTGCCTTGGCGGGTGTGGCACCGGTCAGCAACAGTCCACTGAGGACGATCCCGCTGATGATGGCTCTCATGCCGCAGACGCTAGGGATCGCGGTACCGGACGCGCCTCCCGCGACGGAGCCGATTCCCGTCTAGTACTCAGGTATCAGCCGGCATAGCCGTTCTCGTAGGCGAACACGACGGCCTGGGTGCGGTCACGCAGCCCGAGCTTGGCGAGCATGTTGCCCACGTGCGTCTTGACCGTCTGCTCGGCGAGCACCAGTTCCCCGGCGATCTCCGCGTTGGACAGCCCGCGCGCCACCAGCCGCAGCACGTCCAGTTCGCGCGGGGTGAGCGCCGCCGCCGCACCCGAGTCCGGCCGCTCGTGGTGGCGGCGCCGCGCGAACGCGCTGATCAGGCGCCGGGTGACCGACGGCGCGAGCAGCGCGTCGCCGCGCGCCACCACGCGTACCGCCTCGACGAGTTCCGCGCCCGACGCGTCCTTGAGCAGGAAGCCACTGGCACCGGCGCCGAGCGCCTCGTACACGTACTCGTCGAGGTCGAAGGTGGTCAGGATCAGGACGCCCGGTCGCGGCCCGGCACCCGCGATCTCCGCGGTGGCCGCGAGCCCGTCGAGCACCGGCATGCGGATGTCCATCACCACCACGTCCGGTGCCAGCGTCCGGGCCAGCTCGACGGCCGCCCGCCCGTCGCCGGCCCGGCCGACCACCTCGATGTCCCCGGCCGCGGACAGCAGCGTGGCCAGTCCGTCCCGGATCATGATCTGGTCATCCACCACGAGCACCCGGATCATGAGGTCACCCCGTACGGCACGGACGCTTCGACGGCGAAGCCGCCGTCCTCGCACCCGCCCACCGACAGGCGGCCACCGAGCATCGCCACCCGCTCCCGCATGCCGACCAGGCCATGGCCGCCGTCCACGTCCGGTACGGCCGATCCCGACCCGCCACTGTCTACTATGGACAAGCTCAGCTCGTCCGCGCCGTACCGCACCTCGACCCGCACCTGGGCACCGGGCGCGTACCGGGCGGCGTTGCTCAACGCCTCCTGCACGATCCGGTACGCGGACAGGTCGACCCCGGCGGGCAGCGGCCTCGGTACCCCGAGGACCGCGGCCCGCACCGTGAGCCCGGCGGACACCGCGCCGGCCACCAGGTCGTCCAGCCGCTCCAGCCCGGGCTGTGGTACCCGCTCGATCTCCTCGTCGTCCTCCCGCAGCAGTCCGACGACGCGCCGGGTCTCGGCGAGCGCCTCGCGGGCCGCACCGCGGATGGCGGCGAGCGTCTGCGCGGCCTCGGGAGGCAGGTCGGGGATCTTCAGCGGCGCCGCCTCGGCCTGGATCGCGATCATCGACATGTGGTGCGCCACCACGTCGTGCAGTTCGCGGGCGATCCGGCCGCGCTCCTCGAGCACGGCCTGCCGCGCGAGGTCGTGGCGGCGCAGTTCGGCCTGCTCGGCCAGTTGCGTCTCGGCCGCACGCCGGCCCCGGATCTCGCCGCCGAGCAGCAGCGGTACCGCGACGAGGCCCACGACGATGAGCGCCAGCCACAGCGGCGTGCCGTCCACAAAGGAGGCCGGCAGCACCACGAGCAGCGCGGTCAGCACGCCGACCGCGATCGAGACCCGGCGTGGGTAGACGATGGCGACCTGGAGCAGCAGGAACATCAGCGCCATCCAGCCGTTCACCGTCCACGGCCAGTGCGGCCTGGTGCTGGACAGCGCGACGAGGTTGAGCACCAGGCCGACCACGGTGACCCGCCACGCCACCAGCGGCCAGCGCAGGGCGAACATCAGCGGCGCGCCCTCAAGGAGGCCGATCACGGTGCCCAGCCCCGGCGTCAGGTGCCGGTCGTCGATCAGCTGGGGGATCGCCCCGCCCGTCATGCCGAGCCCGAGGCCGATCCACAGCGCGGGCGCGACCATCCGTAGCCACTTGCGCCGGGCCCAGGGCCACACCGGCGCGGCCATGGCCGGTGAGCCGACCGCCACGTCGAGCAGCAGCCTGCCGAACGGTCTCACGGCGCAGTCGCGACCCGGTCCGCCATGGCCAGGTAGTCGCGCACCGGGGCCCCGGTGTACACCTGGCGGGGTCGGCCGATCTTGGTTTCCGGATCATTGATCATCTCGCGCCACTGCGCGATCCAGCCGGGCAGCCGGCCGAGCGCGAACAGCACGGTGAACATGGTCGTGGGGAAACCCATCGCCTTGTAGATGAGGCCGGTGTAGAAGTCGACGTTGGGGTACAGCTTGCGGGAGACGAAGAAGTCGTCGCCGAGCGCGATCTCCTCCAGCTGCATGGCGAGGTCCAGCAGCGGGTCGGGCCTGGCCATGCGGCCCAGTACCTCCTGCGCCGCCTGCTTGACGATCGCCGCGCGCGGGTCGTAGTGCTTGTACACGCGGTGCCCGAAGCCCATCAGCTTCACGCCCGCGTCGCGCGCCTTGACCCGCTTCACGAACCCGTCCACGTCGCCGCCGTCGTCCTGGATGCGCTGCAGCATCTCCAGCACCGCCTGGTTGGCCCCGCCGTGCAGCGGGCCGAACAGCGCGTTGACGCCCGCCGATACGGAGGCGAACAGGTTGGCGTGCGCCGAGCCGACCATGCGTACGGTGGACGTGGAGCAGTTCTGCTCGTGGTCGGCGTGCAGCACGAAGAGCATGTCGAGCACCCGCGCGAAGACCGGATCCCCCTCGTACGGGGTGGCCGGCACGCCGAACGTCATCCGCAGGAAGTTCTCCACGTACCCGAGGGAGTTGTCCGGGTACAGCATCGGCTGCCCGATCGCCTTCTTGTACGCGTACGAGGCGATCGTCGGTACCTTCGCCAGCAGCCGTACCGTCGAGATCTCCACGTGCTCCTGGTCGAACGGGTTCAGGCTGTCCTGGTAGAACGTGGACAGCGCGCTGACCGCCGAGGACAGCACGGCCATCGGGTGCGCGTCGCGCGGGAAGCCGTCGAAGAAGCGGCGCATCTCCTCGTGCAGCAGGGTGTGCCGCTTGACGCGCTGGATGAAGTCGTCGAGCTGCGCCTGCGTGGGCAACGCGCCGTGGATCAGCAGGTACGAGGTTTCCAGGAAGGACGAGTGCCCGGCGAGCTGCTCGATCGGGTATCCCCGGTACCGCAGGATGCCGGCGTCACCATCGATGTACGTGATCTCGGAGGTGCACGACGCGGTGTTGATGAACCCGGGGTCGAGCGTGACGTGTCCGGTCTCGGCGAGCAGTTTGCCGACCCCGAGACCGGACGGTCCCTCGACCGCGTCCCGTACCGGCAGCGGCATCTCCTTGCCGGCAAACGTCAAAGAGTAGTCCATCGTGCCTCCTCACCGGGTCACCGCGGGACCTGGCCACCGCAGGATCCCATGCCAGCCGGGGTGCCGGCGCCACCGGGGTCAGGCGGCGAGAGTCAGGCGGAGGCCGGACGGGTCGCGGTGCGCAGCTCGGAGAGGGCCGAGGCGATGCCGGCCAGCAGGTCGGTCGCCTCGGTGAGCCGGTGCATCGGGCCGCCGTCGACCACGGTGCGCCCGTCCTCCGCGACGTACCCGGCGGCCGCGGCGACCAGCCGCTCGTACGCCTCGACGCCCTGGGTGAAGTGGCCCAGCAGGTCGGCGTGCGCGGCCGGCAGCCGGCCGTCGGAGGGGGCCAGGCGCAGCGCCCGCTCCACGGCGGCGGTGCGCTCACCCAGCTCGCGCAGGGTGTGCTCGGCCTGGTTGGCCTCGCGCACGGCCGGCTGCGCCGGGCCGCCCAGCCGGCCGGCCAGGCCGGCGAACGTCTGCGCGGCGCGGTCCAGCCTGTTCCAGGCGGGCAGCACCGAGGATCCGCGCACCTTCGACCGCGACTGCATCCGGCGCAGCTCGACAAGTGCGCCGCGGCCGGCCGGCCAGCGGGACACCAGCGCATCCATCCGGCGGCTGCCCAGCAGCGGCGCGCGCGGCGCCTCGATCGGCTCCGGCGGCGGCTGCGCGGCAAGCTCCCGCAGGTCGCTCCAGCGCCACCAGGTCAGCGCCGCCGATCCGCCGGTCAGCGCGGCCCAGACCGCGTCCGGCCAGCCCAGGCCGTGGTACGGGACGAGGACCGCACTGGTGCCGGCGAGCGTGCCGGCGAGCACGCTCCACCGCCGGGCGGAGCGGCGCAGCCTGCGCAGCTGCCGGAAGTACCGGTTGCGCTCGTCCACCCCCGCCCCCCGTGCCTCAGCCCGCGGCCTGGTCCGTGCTCTTGTCCTTGGACATGTTCGCCCTGATCTCGTCGAGCCGGGCCACGCTCGCGTCCTTCTGCGCCGGCTGACCGGTGGGCTGGGCCGTGGGACCTGCGCCGACCGCCGGCGCGGCGGGTGCCGCGGCCAGCTGGTCACCGGCCATGCTCGCGCGGATCTGCTCCAGCCGCGAGGCTCCGGCCATGTCCAGCGAGGACTTCTGCACCTCGAGCATGCGGCCCTCGACCGAGTTCGAGGCGAGCTCGGCACGGCCCATCGCGGTCGCGTACCGCCGCTCGATCTTCTCCCGCACCTCGTCCAGGGACGGCGTGTTGCCCGGTGCGGCCAGCGACGACATCGACTCCAGCGACCGGGCCACGGTCTCCTGCATCTTGGCCTGCTCCAGCTGGCTGAGCAGCTTGGTGCGCTCGGCGAGCTTCTGCTGGAGGATCGTGGCGTTGTTCTCCACCGCCTTGCGCGCCTGGGTGGCCGCGCTCAGCGCCTGGTCGTGGAGGGTCTTCAGGTCCTCCATCGACTGCTCGGCGGCGACCAGCTGGGTGGCGAAGATCTGCGCGGTGTTCTCGTACTCGGTGGCCTTGCTCTCGGTGCCCTCGCCCCGCGACTTGTCCGCGAGCACCAGCGCCTGCCGGGCCGAGCCCTGCAGCTTCTGCACCTCGTCCATCGAGCGTGACAGCTTCATCTCCAGCTGGCGCTGGTTGCCGATGACCGCCGCCGCCTGCTGCACGAGAGCCTGGTGCTGGCGTTGCGCGTCCTCGACCGCCTGCTGGATCTGTACCTTCGGATCGGCGTACTCATCGATCTTGGCGCCGAACAGCGCCATCAGGTATCGCCAGCCCTTGACGAACGGGTTCGCCATATCTGCGGTCCTCTCCAGCCTTCGTCAGTCCTGCTTGCAAGTGTCGCTCACCTTTATGATGGCAGCCGCCGGCCAGCCGGACGCGCGGCCCGTGACAGGCAGACTACGCTCATCGGACCACCTCCGACCCGCCCGGATCGGTGGGCTGCCCCGCCAGCAGGCGCCGGGACAGCTCCTCGGTCTCGGCCAGGCCGGCGCGCAGGCCGTCCAGGTCGCCGGTCAGCTCGGCCAGCCGGGCCGGGGTGGTCTCGCCCCCGCCGCTGGTCAGCCGCATGGCGACCAGCTCGGCCAGCCGGGCCGCCAGCCCCTCCAGCCCGAGCACGGCCGACTCCATCCGGGCCAGCTGCGTCTGCCGCACCTCGACCAGCCGCTCGAACACCCGGATCTGGTCCTCGACCGCCCGTACCGCCCGCTGTTTCTCGTCGTGCAGCGCTCCCACGCTGGTGGCCGCCTCCTGGCGCAACTGCGTCGCGCGCTGCCCCAGGCGGCCCGCGTCGATGCCGCCCAGCGCCTGTTCCACCACGGTAACCTGGCCGGCCAGCCGGCGCAGGTCGGTCACGACCGCGGCGGCCTGGTCGTCGACGTCGTCGATCTGGACGGCCAACACCTGGTCGGGGCCGGTCCGCGTCCGCTGCCGCAGGGTCAGCAGCGCGGCGTCCGCGCGGCGCAGCCACCGCTCGGCGGCGCTGCCCCGCGGGGGCGTGGGCAATCCGGGGGTACCGGCGGCAGCCGGCGTCCGATCGGTGAACGCGCCGAGACCGACCTTGATCCCGTACACGCCGGCCGCGATGCCGACCCCGATCGGCAGCCCGAACAGCACGCCGGTGCCCAGCGCGGCGGCCACGGCGCCGCCCAGCCCGCCGAGCAGGACGGCGGTGACGATCCCCCACGGATCGCCCAACTGCTGTCTCACGCCCACCCGCCAAGTCTGCCCCGCCGGAGCCGTCGCGCGCCCCTCCCCCACCCGGACTTTTCCCGGGACCGCCTCCCCTAGGTGGTCTAAAAGTTGCTGATGACGTTCGTCAGGACCTTGGTGATCGTGGTGGGGTCCCGGGCGTCGTACGCCGCGGCGCGGGACGCCGAGGCGATCTTCTTCAGCGTGTCCAGGTCGGCCTCGTCGCCGTAGGCGATCGTGAACACCCGCACCGAGTTCTCCAGGTGGGACGCGTCCAGGTCGCGCAGCAGCCGGGTGAGGTCGTTGTCCCGCGGGTACTCGTTCTGGCCGTCGGTCAGCACGACGACCGCGTTGATCCGGCTCGGGTCGCTGTCCGCGAGCATCGCCTGGGCGGCAGCCCGCGTGCTGGCGTACAGCGCGGTACCGCCCTCGGCGTGCAGGCCGTCGATCGT
Source organism: Micromonosporaceae bacterium (assembly GCA_039649115.1). Taxonomy (GTDB): domain Bacteria; phylum Actinomycetota; class Actinomycetes; order Mycobacteriales; family Micromonosporaceae; genus DATEJJ01. The sequence goes on from JBBWZQ010000056.1 coordinate 13,495, forward strand.
GCTGCGCAGCTGCCCGCCGACCTGGGCCACCGGCCCGATCGGCACCCGCGCCGTGTACGGCGTGCCGCCCGCGGTCTGCTCGGTCGAGAAGGTCCACAGCCCGACCTGGTCGTCGGCGGCGAACATGTCGATCGCCTGCTTCGCGGCCCGCTTGGCGAGGTCGAGCTTTGACGGGCCGCCGGCGGTCAGCTCGGCCATCGAACCGGATACGTCGAGCACCAGCAGCGCCCTGGCCCGCTTGCGCTGGGTGTCCCACGTGGACAGTGCCTTCGCGGTGACCGGCGCGGGCGGCGGGTTGATCACCGTGTACTTCGCGTCCGGGAGCATCCCGTTCGCGGCGGTCACGGCGGCACCCGGTCTGCCCTCGAAGGTGCGGAAGCCGGCATCCGTGAACCGCTTCTGCTGTGCCGGCTCGTGCAGGTACGCAAGGAAGTCCTCGGCACCCGCCTTCTGCTCGTCGGTCATCCCGCCCAGCTCCACGTACGGGCTGTCGGACAGCAGCGTGCCCTCCTTCGGGTACACCGCGACCAGCGGTACCTGCGGCTTGCGCCCCTTGCCCGCGGTCTTCGGGTCACCGCTCGGGTTGCCGGTGTTGTAGTCGAAGAGCGACTTCTCCTCCACCGTGACCGCGCCGACGTACGACAGTCCCTGCCCCCTCGCGTCGGCTTCGAGCTGGTTGGCCAGGAAGGTCAGCGTGGTGTCGCCGTAGTGCACCACGCCGCTCTCCACGCCCTTCACGAAGTCGAGCACCTTCGGGTTGGCCAGATCCGCCTCGGTGAGATCGGAGGAGCGGCCGGTGGCGGCGAAGTACGCGCCGATCGTCGCGGACAGCCCCGCGGTCGAGATGTGCGGGTTGGTCTTGCCGAGCCGGAACCGTCCCCACTCCGGGTGGCCCACCGCGCCCCAGCCCTGCGGGTTGCGCGTCAGGCTGAGCACGTCGGTCCAGCCGATCGGCTTGTCCGGCCAGCCCAGCGCCTGGGCCATCGGCTTGGGCATGGCCAGCACGAGCGGCGTCTGCACGATCGAGGGCGGCTTGCCGTCGGGCAGCGCGATCGCCTTGTCGTTGACCACGGCCTGCTGGCGCAGCAGGGCCACCCACGCGGAGGAGGCCGGCGACCAGACCTGCGGCGCCGGGCCACCGTCGCGCTGCGCGTCCCAGCCGCTGGCCAGGGCCAGCATGGCGGTACCGGAGGCGACCGAGACCACGGTCACGTCCGCGCATTTCCCGCCGCCGTAGCTGCGGGTGCTTCCGTTGTACCCGCTGGCGATCTGCCCGAGCAGTGCCGCCTTCTCGGCGGAGGCGGCCAGCCGCAGCGGCGTGCAGCCCGGCCGGTGCACGGCGCTCTGGCCGGAGCCACCGCCGGTGCTCTTGCCCTTCTTGAGCACCGTGTAGACCCCGACGATCGCGACCAGTCCGACGATCACCGCGATGACCAGCGGTAGCGCGTTGCGCCGACGGCGCGGTTGCTCGAAAACCACGGCCTCAGTGTGGCAGGTCGCCGCTCGCGGACCGGGCTTGAGGCTTACCGAAACTAGGCCGCTGTCAGTACCTCGTCGCGGGGCTTGCGGGTGGCGCGCAGCGTCGCGCGCAGCGGCGTGTCCTGCCGCACGGTGACGGCGACGTCGCCCTCGACGCGGGTGGTGACCATCGCGCTGCCGGCCTCGGCGTCGGCAACCGTGCCACTCACCTCGCGCAGCAACTCGGACAGGTGCGCGCCGAGCGCGTCACAGATCGCGGCCAGCAGCTCGCTGGACGCCTCCTTCTGACCGCGCTCGATCTCGGAGAGGTAGCCCAGGCTCACGTTGGCGGCCGTGGACACCTCGCGCAGGGTGCGGTGCTGTGCCTGCCGGCGCGCGCGCAGCGCGTCACCGATCACCCGTCGTAGCAGTACCATCGCACCCCCCTCGGCCAAGCCGGGCCGCGTCGACCACAGCCGCGTAGTTTCCCGCCACGGTACCCGCTCGCCGCGACCCTTCGCACCCGCGGTCTCGCATCGACCATGGCACAACCAACCACCTGTCGCACGCATTCCTTGCGCGGAGGACTTTGTAAGTCTAGACTTACCGTTCGTGGGGACTTACGAAGACGCCGGGCTCGGCCTGCTGGCCGATCCGACCCGGCGTGCGATCTTCGAGCGGCTGGCCCAGGGGCCATGCTCGGTCGGAGAGCTGGCCGGCGAGCTGCCGGTCAGCCGGCCCGCGGTCTCCCAGCACCTGCGCGCGCTGAAGGAGGCGGGCCTGGTCACCGACCGTGCCGCCGGCACCCGCCGGATCTACCAGGTCAACCCGACCGGCGTCGCCAACCTGCACGGCTATCTCGACCAGATCTGGAGTGACGCCCTGGCCGCTTTCACGATGGCGGTCCAGGCGCCGGACAATTGAGCAGAGGAGCAGACATGACCACGCAGACCATCCCGTCCGTACGGCGTTCCGTCACCGTGAACGCGCCGATCGACAAGGCCTTCCGGGTCTTCACCGAGGGCTTCACCACATGGTGGCCGGCGACACACCACATCGGGAAAGCAGACCTGGCGCAGGCCGTGCTGGAGCAGAAGCAGGGCGGCCGGTGGTACGAGCGCGGCACGGACGGCAGCGAGTGCGACTGGGGCCAGGTGCTGGCCTTCGAACCACCCCGCCGGGTGCTGATGTCCTGGCACATCAACGGGGAGTGGCAGTACGAGCCGGACGCGTCGCGCGCCAGCGAGGTTGAGGTGCTGTTCACGGATCTCGGTGACGGGCAGACCCGGGTCGATGTGGAGCACCGTGAGCTGGCCCGGCACGGCGAGTCGGCACCGGAGGTGCTGCAGGGGATCAGCGGCAGCGGCGGCTGGAGCGGCATCCTGGAGTCGTTCGCGGCGACCGCGGCAGCGGCCTAGCCCGGCACCGCCTCGGCCAGCAGGGCCAGGGCCGCGATCACCGTGCTGCGGCGGATCGCGGCCCGGTCCCCGGGCAGGTCCAGCCGCCGCACGGCACCGGTGCCACCCGGCCCGGCAAGGCCCACATACACCGTGCCCGGCGGTATCCCGTGCTGCGGGTCCGGCCCGGCCACCCCCGTGGTGCCCAGGCCCCAGTCGGCGCCGCAGCGCTGCCGGGCACCGGTGGCCAACCAGCCGGCCACGTCGGGATCGACCGGTCCGCGCTGCGCGAGCAGATCTTCCGGTACCCCCGCCAGCGCCGCCTTCAGGTCGGTCGCGTAGACCACCAGCCCGCCCCGGAAGACCTTGCTGGCACCGGGTACGTCGACGATCGTGGCGGCGAGCAACCCGCCGGTCAGCGACTCGGCCACCGCCAGCGTCTGGCCGCGCGCGGCCAGGGCGGCCACCACACCGCTGGCTGGGACCTCGCTCAACCGCTCGGTCATCCTGCCGCCTGCCCCTGCCAGGCTTCGTGCGCCGCGTTGATCCGGCGCCACAGCGCCTGCCGCTCCGGCGCCGGTACGTCGGCCAGCGTCAGGCCGAACACGTCGGCGAGCAGGGCGAACCACTCGCCCGGCGAGTCCAGCTCCCGCCCGGTGCCGCCGGGCAGCCGCCGGTACACCCGGCCGCGCAGCACGTCCGCCCCGCCCGCGTCCCGGCGCAGTACCGTCGCCACCTGCAGGAAGGGCGAGCGCTCGTCGGTGGACAGCCACTCGTGCCGGCCGGCGAAGTCGGTCTCGGTGGCGAGGTCGGCCCGGAAGTCCATGCCCGTGAAGGACCCGACCCGGTCATGCGTGAAACGCCAGCCGAGGAACTCCACAGTGGAGGGTGCGAGCTCGAACCGGAACGGGCCGTCGGCGAACTCACCGGCCCGCAGCGGCAGCGGCTCGTGCAGGGCGTCGCCGAGACCGACGTCCACGAACCACATGCCGTCGGGGTTCTCGCGGCTGGGCAGGCCGTGCACGGTCAGCGCGAGATGGTTGCCGTTCGCGCCCACCGGCCGCGCGTCGCCCCACCCCTGCACGCCGGCCCAGTGCCGGCGCACGCCGTAGCCCAGCGCGGAGAGCAGCAGCGCGAACGCGCCGTTGAGGTGGTAGCAGTAGCCGCCGCGGCCACCGATGATCCGCGCCGCCGACTCCATCGGGTTGACCGACGTGGGCCGGCCGAGCTGGATCTCCAGGTTCTCGTACGGCACCCGTTCCGCGTGGGCCCGGTGCAGGATACGGAGTCCCTCGACGCTGGGCGGTCCGGTGGCTGCCACGCGGAGCCTGGCGAGATAGCGGTCGACGTCGAAGCCCAGCGACACCCTAGGTCCTCCCCAGCCGGCGCAGCGCGAGCGCGCGGAACACATAGTCGAGGCCGGTCACCACGGTCACCACCACGGCGACGCCCATGATCCCGGGGCCGACCTCCGCCACCCGGGAAGGGAACGGCCACAGGTACCACGCGATCGCGAGGATCTGTACCGCCGTCTTGATCTTTCCGCCCCGGCTGGCCCCGATCACGCCGCGCCGGATCACCCAGAACCGCAGCGCCGTCACGCCGAGCTCGCGGACCAGGATCACCGCGGTCACCCACCAGCTCAGCCGGTGGTACCCGGACAGCAGGACCAGCGCGGTGCCGGTCAGCGCCTTGTCGGCGATCGGGTCGGCCACCTTGCCGAACGGCGTGACGAGGTCGTAGGCGCGCGCGATCCAGCCGTCCACGAAGTCGGTCAGCGAGGCCACGCAGAAGGTCAGGCAGGCGGCGATGCGCAGGCCGTAGTCGGTCATGGCGGACGCGACGACGAGCATGAGGAACACCGGTACCAGCATCAGCCGCAGCCCGGTCAGCGCGTTGGCGGCGTTGACGATCGGCGCCGCGTAGGCGGGGCGGACCGTGGGCTGCGTACCGTCGGCCGCCGGGGTGGGCTCCACCGTCACCGGGGACGTCCCCGGGACGTGATCCCGGTCACCTGGGCGATCAGGTCCACGCCCTCGGTCTTGACCACCACGGCCGTGACGAGATCACCGGGGCGGCAGTCCTCGACATCTCCGACGAGGGTGGTGGACCCGTCCACCTCCGGTGCCTGGTGCGCCGCCCTGCCCTCGACCACGCCGCCGGCCACCTGGTCGACCAGCACCTCGACCGTCGCGCCCAGGCGCTGCGCTGCCCGCTGGTCGCACAGCTCGTCGGCGAGCGCGCACAGGCGCGCGTACCGCCGCCGGATCGTCGCCGTCGAGACCTTGCCCGGCAGCGTCGCCGCCTCGGTGCCCTCTTCGTCGCTGTAGTCGAAGACGCCGATCGCGTCCAACCGCGCCTCGCCGAGGAAGCGCTCCAGCTCGGCCACGTCTGCGCGGGTCTCGCCGGGGAACCCGACGATCACGTTGCTGCGCGCTCCCGCGTGCGGGTCGAGTGCCCGGACGCTGTCGAGCAGCGCGAGGAACCGCTCGGTGGAGCCGAACCGGCGCATCCGGCGCAGTACCGGCTCGGACGCGTGCTGGAAGGACAGGTCGAAGTACGGCGCGACACCGGGGGTGCCGGCGATCACCTCGACCAGCCCCGGCCGGACCTCGGCCGGCTGCAGGTAGGACACCCGCACCCGGACGATCCCGGTCACCGCCGCCAGCTGGGGCAGCAGCTTCTCCAGCAGCCGCGGGTCGCCGAGATCCTTGCCGTACGAGGTGGAATTCTCGCTGACCAGCACCAGCTCGCGCACGCCGTCCCGGGCCAGCCACTCGGCCTCGGCGAGCACCTCGTCGGGGGTACGCGAGACGAACGCGCCGCGGAAGGAGGGTATGGCGCAGAACGCGCAGCGCCGGTCGCAGCCGCTGGCCAGCTTGAGCGGCGCCACCGGCCCGCGGGTCAACCGCTGGCGCAGTACCCCCCGCAGGTGCGCCGGGGTCGCCGCGTCCACGGCGCCGCCGTGGCCCGGCAGCACCACGGCCGCGGCGGCGCGCGCGACGGGGGTCAGCGGAAGCAGGGTGCGCCGGTCGCGGGGTTCGTGCGACGGGATGCTCGCGCCGGCCGCGATCTCGGACAGCCGGGCGGACATGTCGGGGTAGTGATCGAACCCGAGCACGGCGGCCGCCTCCGGCAGGCTGTCGGCCAGCTCCCGGCCGTGCCGCTCGGCGAGGCAGCCGGTCGCGACCACCCGGGCGCCGGTATCGGCCGCGGCGAGCAGGGTCTCGATGGAGTCACGCTTGGCCTTCTCCACGAAGCCGCACGTGTTGACCAGAACGACGTCGGCACGGGACCCGTCGGTCGTCACGTCCCAGCCGCCCGCGGTCAGCCGGGCGGCCAGCTCCTCCGAATCGACCTCGTTGCGGGCACAGCCGAGGGTCAGCAGCGCGACCCGCCTGGGCTGATCGGGGGTGGGCTGGGTGACGGACACCCACCGAGGGTACCGGGCGGCCCTGACACCGGCGCTTACGCCTGGTGGGCGTGGGACTCCAGGGACAGCAGGACGCCGAGCGCCACGGTCAGGACGATGAGCTGCGCCGCGCCGTACACCAGGCCCAGCGGCACCGTGGCCAGCGCGACGACCAGGCCGCCCAGCCGGAACCAGGGCCGCCCGATCCGCAGCACCCGGCGGAACGCCAGGTCGCCGAACAGGAACAGCGCCACCCCACCGCCCAGTGCCAGGGCCTGCGCCCGCTCGATGGGCTCGAACTCGTGCCCGATCCCCTTCTTCACGCTCGCCGCCAGCACCACGATTCCCAGCAGCAGGAAGTAGTGCCAGTACCCGAAGGCCAGCACGGCGGCCCGCGCCCGGTGCTGGGTGTTGGCGATGCCCGCCAGCGCGTGCTCGGCGCGCTCGTCGTCGCCGCCGAAGTAGGCCCACCAGAGGTAGTACGCGAGGACCAGCCCGAGCAACGCGGCGACGATCAGCTTGACGGTCAGGTGCTCACCGGCGCCGACCCCGATCGCGATCACGGATTCGCCCAGCGTCACGATCACCACCAGCCCGTGCCGTTCCACGAAGTGCGCCGGCGAGATGGTGAACCCGCCGATCGGGTGCAGGAACGGGCTGGCCGCCTGCACCGCGGCCGCGGCACACCACGTCACTGTGCGCCACGGGTCGGGCAGGAAGCCGCCGGCCAGCACCAGGCTGGCGCTGGCCAGGTTCAGCGGACCCAGGCCGCGCATGGCCACGGTGACGCCCTGCCCGCCCGCGACGATGAACAGTCCACTGTGGACGAGATTGACCACGAAGTACCCGATGCCGAAGGCCCAGCCCGACGAGGCGTACCCGTCCGGGATGGCCAGCGCGATGGTGAAGAAGCCGGCCATGCCCGTGACGAGCAGCCCGCGCCGCCAGCCGTTCGTCGGCGCCACTGTGTTGGTGAGCCACGCGTACCCGTCGTACATCCACCAGATCACGGCCAGCATGAGCATCACGCGCAGCAACCCGGTCACCGTCAGCCCCGCGGACAGCCGGGCGGTCAGCTGCGTGATGGTGAACACGAAGACCAGATCGAGGAACAGCTCCAGGGTGCTGACCCGGATCGTGGGCGTGCCGGGTGGTCTATCCGGCATGCAACTCGACCAGGACGGAATCCAGCTCGTCGGGCTTGATGAGCACGTCGCGGGCCTTGGAGCCCTCGGACGGGCCGACGATGCCGCGCGTCTCCATCAGGTCCATCAGCCGCCCCGCCTTGGCGAAGCCCACCCGCAGCTTGCGCTGCAGCATGCTGGTCGAGCCGAACTGCGACGTGACCACCAGTTCGATCGCCTGCACCAGCAGAGCGAGGTCGTCGCCGACGTCCTCGTCGATCTTCTTCTTCTCCGTCGTCGGTACCAGCACGTCCGGGCGGAACTCCGGCTCCCGCTGGTCCCGGCAGAACTTCACCACCGCCTGGATCTCGGACTCACCCACCCAGGCACCCTGGATGCGGACCGGCTTGGACGCACCCATCGGCAGGTACAGACCGTCGCCCCGCCCGATCAGCTTCTCCGCACCGGGCTGGTCCAGGATGACCCGGGAGTCGGCCAGGCTGGACGTGGCGAACGCGAGCCGGGACGGCACGTTGGCCTTGATGAGACCGGTGACCACGTCGACGCTGGGCCGCTGGGTGGCCAGCACGAGGTGGATGCCCGCCGCCCGGGCCAGCTGCGTGATCCGCACGACCGAGTCCTCCACGTCACGCGGTGCGACCATCATCAGGTCGGCCAGCTCGTCGACGAGGACCACGAGGTACGGGTACGGGCGGATGACCCGTTCGCTGCCCGGCGGTGGCTTGACCTGCCCGGCCCGTACCTTCTTGTTGTAGTCGTCGATGTGCCGTACCCCCGCCGCGGCGAGGTCGTCGTAGCGCATGTCCATCTCGCGCACCACCCAGTCCAGCGCGTCGGCCGCCTTCTTCGGGTTGGTGACGATCGGCGTGACCAGGTGCGGGATGCCCTCGTAGGAGGTCAGCTCCACGCGCTTCGGGTCGACCAGCAGCAGCCGCACCTCGTCCGGCGTGGCCCGGGTCAGCAGGGACACGAGCAGGCTGTTCAGTAGCGAGGACTTGCCGGCACCGGTTGCCCCGGCTATCAGCACGTGCGGCATCTTGGCCAGGTTGGCCACCACGTACCCGCCCTCGATGTCCTTGCCGAGCGCGACCAGCAGCGGATGGTGGTCGGACGTGGCGGCACGGGAGCGCAGCACGTCACCGAGGGCGACGTTTTCCCGGTCGGCGTTGGGGATCTCCACGCCGACCGCGCTCTTGCCCGGAATCGGGCTGATGATCCTTACGTCGGGCGACTTGACGGCGTACGCGATGTTGCGGGAGAGCTGGGTGATCCGCTCCACCTTCACGCCCGGCCCCAGCTCGACCTCGTACCGGGTGACCGTCGGGCCGCGCGCGAAGCCGGTCACCGCCGCGTCGACGTCGAACTGCTCGAACACGCTCTGCAGTGCGTTGATCACCTCGTCGTTGGCCTTGCTGCGCGCCTTGGGTGTGTCGCCGGCGGCGAGCAGGTGCGGCGGCGGCAGCTTGTAGTCGGCATCGGTGAGCGCGAGCTGCTCGGCGCGGGTGGGCAGGGGGGAGTGTTCCGGTGGCGGCATCGGCTTGCGGGAGCCGGGGGGACGGGCCGGCTTGCGGGGCAGCGCGACCGTGTCGTGCACCACGTCGCCGTCCGCGCTGTCGTCCGGTTCGCCCGACTCCTCGGCCCGGCCGGCGAACGCGGCCTGCCGGCGGCGGGAGGGGCGCCGGCGCGGCGGCGCGGGCTCCTCCTCTTCCTCCTCCGCGGCCGGCTCCTCGTCCGCCGCGGTGGACTGGTCGACCAGCCGGCCGAGCGCCAGGTCGCGCAGTTGCGCGAGGCGCTGCGGTACCCGGTTGAGCGGGGTGGCCGTCACGACCAGCAGCCCGAACAGGGCCAGCATCGCCAGCAGCGGCGCGGCCACCCAGTCGCTCACGGCGCTGGCCAGCGGGCCCCCGGCCAGCCGGCCGAGCAGGCCGCCGGCCCCGTCGGTGCGGCTGGGCAGCGTCGGTTGCCCGGCGGCCAGGTGCAGCAGGCCGGCGACCCCGATGAACAGGCAGCTCCAGCCGACCAGGCCCCGCCCGCGGTGCGGCTCCTCGTCCCGCGCGCGCATCGACCGCACCGCACCGATCACCAGCAGGATCGGCAGGACCGCGGCGATCGCGCCGAAGAAGAACCTGGTCACCGACGAGACGCGCACGCCGACCGGGCCGGCGCCCTGGAACCAGACCGCCACGGCGAGCAGCAGAGCCACGCCGATCATCAGCAGGCCGGCGCCGTCCCGGCGGTGCTCCGGGTCCAGCTCCCGGGCGTCCGCCGCCCGGCGTCCCACGGCCCGCACCAGCCAGCCGACGCCGTGCGCGAGGCCCATCCACAGCAGCACGCACAGGCGCAGCAGCACATCCACCGGGCCGATGGCGGGCGCGCTCCCGCGACCGCGCCGCCGGCGACCAAACCACGAGGTGGTACCGCGCCGCGACGCGCTCCTGCTTCCCGCCGAAGGGGTGCGGCCCGCCATGCTCACACGGTAACGGTGGCGTGGGACGTTTCCTCGTTTTTACGCGGCGCGCCGCCGGTGGACCCGGTCAGACCTCGACCACGCTCGGTACGATCATCGGTCGGCGCCGGTACGCGTCGTTGACCCAGCGGCCGACCGTGCGCCGGACGATCTGCTGCAACTGGTGCGGGTCGGTGATCCCCTCGATCGCCGCGCGGTCCAGCGCCTCCGTGATCAGCGGTATCACCGCGTCGAACGCCGCGGGGTCCTCGGAGAACCCCTTGCCCGACACGGCCGGACCACCGACCACCTTCCCGGTCACCGAGTCCACCACCACGGTGGCCGCGATGAACCCGCCGTCGCCGAGGATGCGCCGCTCGGTGAGCAGGGACTCGCTGACGTCGCCGACGGCCAGCCCGTCGACGTAGACGTATCTGGAGCCGACCTGGCCGACCAGGCGCGCGCGCCCGTCCACGAGGTCGACGACGTCGCCGTCCTCGCAGAGCACCACCCGGTCGGGCGCCACGCCGGACACGACCGCCAGTCGGGCATGCGCGCGCAGGTGCCGCCACTCCCCGTGTATCGGCAGGAAGTTGCTCGGCTTCACGACGTTGAGCAGGTAGAGCAGTTCCCCGGCCGGCGCGTGCCCGGACACGTGTACCTTCGCCACGTCCTTGTGCACGACGAACGCGCCGTGCCGGGAGAGCCGGTTGATGACCCGGTACACCGCGGTCTCGTTGCCGGGGACCAGCGACGAGGCCAGCACCACGGTGTCGCCGTTCGCGATCGTGATGTGCCGGTGGTCGCCGGTCGCCATCCGCCCCAGCGCGCTCATCGGCTCGCCCTGGGAGCCGGTGGACATCAGCACGATCTGCTCGGGTGGCAGCGTGGTGGCCTCGTCCAGCCCCACGACCAGCCCGGCCGGGATCCGCAGCAGCCCCAGGTCGCGCGCGATGCCCATGTTGCGCACCATGGAGCGGCCGATGAACGTCACCTTCCGCTCGTGCGCGTTGGCCGAGTCGAGCACCTGCTGCACCCGGTGCACGTGGGACGCGAACGACGCGACGATGATGCGTCCCCGGGCACTGCGGAAGATGCCGTCCAGTACCGGCCCGATCTCCCGCTCCGGCGACACGAACCCGGGTATCTCCGCGTTGGTCGAGTCGGACAGCAGCAGGTCGACGCCTTCCGCGCCGAGGCGCGCGAAACCCGGCAGGTCGGTCAGCCGCCCGTCGAGCGGCAGCTGGTCCATCTTGAAGTCACCGGTGTGCAGCACCGTGCCCGCGGGGGTGCGGATCGCCAGCGCCAGCGCGTCGGGGATCGAGTGGTTGACCGCGAAGAACTCGCAGTCGAACGCGCCCAGCCGCTCCCGCTGTCCTTCGTGGACGGTCAGGGTCAGTGGTTCGATGCGGCGCTCGGCGAGCTTGGCCTCGACCAGCGCGAGCGTGAACTGCGAGCCGACCAGCGGGATGTCGGGCTTGTGCGCCAGCAGGTAGGGCACGGCTCCGATGTGGTCCTCGTGGCCGTGGGTCAGCACGATCGCGAGCACGTCGCCGAGCCGGTCCAGGATCGGCGCGAAGTCGGGCAGGATCAGGTCGACCCCCGGCTGGTCGACATCGGGGAACAACACTCCACAGTCGACGATCAGCAGCTTGGCGTCGAACTCGAAGACCGTCATGTTGCGGCCGATGGCGCCGAGCCCGCCCAGCGGCATCACGCGCAGGGCGCCGGCGGGCAACGGCGGCGGCGGCCCCTCTGGCTCAGGACTCATGGTGGCCACTCACAGGTCGAGCCCTGCCGCGGCGCAGTCCTGGCGCAGCCGCTCGATCTCCGCCTCGGTCGCGTCGACCAGCGGCGGGCGGGTCGGCCCCGCCGGCAGGCCCAACCGGTTGAGGGCCGCCTTGACGGTGATCACGCCCTGGGTGGCGAAGAAGCCGTAGAAGATGGGCAGTTGCAGGTGGTGCAGGCGCAGCGCCTCGGCGACGTCGCCGCGCTCGTACGCCTCGATCATCGCCTTGGCCTGCCGCCCGAACAGGTGGGTGACCACGCCGACCACGCCGACCGCCCCGATCGACAGCAGCGGCAGTGTGTTGCGGTCGTCGCCGGAGTAGATGGCCAGGTCGGTGCGGCGGGTGACCCAGGAGGTGCCGGCGATGTCGCCCTTGGCGTCCTTCACCGCGGTGACGCGCTCGTGCTCGGCCAGCCGGCAGAGTGTCTCGGTCTCGATGGGCGTGGCGGTGCGGCCGGGGATGTCGTAGAGCATCACCGGCAGGCCGGTGGCGTCGGCGACCGCGGTGAAGTGGGCGAGCAGCCCCGCCTGTGGCGGCTTGTTGTAGTAGGGGGTGACCGCCAGCAGCCCGTGCGCGCCGGCCTTCTCCGCCGCCCGGGCGAGCTCGACCGTGTGGTGCGTGTCGTTCGTGCCGACGCCCGCGAGCACGTGTGCCCGGTCTCCCACGGCCTCGACGACGATGCGCAGCAGGACGTCCTTCTCGGCGTCGGTGGTCGTCGGCGACTCACCCGTGGTGCCGCTGATGATCAGCCCGTCGTTGCCCTGCTCGTCGACGAGGTGCGTGGCCAGCGCCGCCGCACCCTCCCGATCGAGCGAGCCGTCCGCGCGAAACGGCGTGACCATGGCCGTGAGCAACCGCCCGAATGGCCGCCGTGGGTCAACCGCGCGGGAACCCGTGCTTGTCATGCGTTCAACCTATCTGACAACTGCCAGGGATCGACCGTCCATGCCTCACGACTCCCAGCTGTGCTGACCGGTGGCCACCTCGGTGCCGTCGGCCAGCGTCGAAAGGGTGAAATCGGCGAAGACGTTGGGAGCGACCCGGCGCAGCTCCTTGAGGCAGGCGACGGCGAGCTGGCGGATCTCCACGTCCGCCTGTCCGGTCGCCCGCATGGCGATGAAGTGCCGCCAGGCCCGGTAGTTGCCGGTGACCACGATGCGCGTCTCGGTCGCGTTGGGCAGCACCGCGCGGGCCGCCTGCCGGGCCTGCTTGCGCCGCGCGGTCCCGTCGGGAATGTCCGCGAACCGCTTCTCCAGCCCCTCCAGCAGTTCGGTGTAGGTGCGGACGCTGGCCTCGGCCGCCGCCAGGAACTTCGCGTGCAGCTCGGGATCCTCGGCGATCACCTCCGGCTCGACCATCGCCGCGTCGCGCTCGGGCACGTAACGCTGGGACAGCTGGGAGTAGGAGAAGTGCCGGTGCCGGATCAGCTCGTGGGTCAGCGAGCGCGAGATGCCGCTGATGTAGAAGGTCACCGAGCCGTGCTCGAGCACCGACAGGTGGCCGACCTCCAGGATGTGCTCCAGGTAGCCGGCGTTGGTGGCGGTGGCCGGATTGGGCTTGCGCCACGACTGGTAGCAGGCGCGCCCGGCAAACTCCGCGAGCGCCTGGCCACCTTCCGCGTCGGTCGACCAGGGCACGTCCTCCGGCGGCTCGAAATGGGTCCATGCGATGAGCCTGACCTCGGGCGCGACGATCTCCGGCACGGTGCCAACTCCTCTCGGGCTTTCCAGCAGGGTAACCGTCCGGTCCGACACTTCTCCGCAGGCGGTCCGGCTGGACGCCAAGCTGACACTTGACTGATGTCACCGACGACGTCATGATGACGTCATGAACCTCAGCCCATACCTCGACGCCCTGCGCCGCGACCTGGCGGCCACCGCCGCGCCGGGCGGTGACGAGGTGGCGCGCGCCGCCGAGTTGCTCACCGGCTCGCTGGACGCCTCGACCCGGCTGTGCCTGATGGAGGCGCTGTCCGACGCGGCGGCCGAGATCACCGCGAAGCTGGCGGGGACGGCCACGGTGGACGTCCGGCTGCGCGGTCGCGAGGCGGATCTCGTCGTCACGGAGCTGTCCGGCCAGCCGGCGCCGCCCGCGCCGCCGGGCCCGGGCGCGGACTCCGGCGACGTGGCCCGGATCACCCTGCGCCTGCCCGAGCCGCTGAAGGAGGAGGTCGAGCGGGCCGCCTCGGCCGAGGGCATCTCGGTCAACGCCTGGCTGGTCCGCGCCGTCGGTGCCGCCGTGCACCGCGGCGGCCAGCCCAACCAGCCGGGCCAGGGCCGCGGTCTTGGCCACCGGGTCACCGGCTTCGCACAAGCCTGAAAGGTTGATGATCATGTACGAGTACCCCTGTCCCGACCCGATCGCCGTCGACGCGCGCGTCGGCGCCGGCACACTCACCATCGTCGCGGAGCCGCGGGACACCGCGTCGGTCGACGTCAGCCCGCACGACGACACCGAGGGATCCCGCCAGGCCGCCGCGGACACCCGGGTACAGCTCACCGGCGGCCGGTTGCAGATCGAGGCGCCGGGCGGTGGCGGCTGGCTGTACCGGCGCTCCGGCCGGGTACGGGTCGAGGTGCGGGTACCGCTGGACTGCCGGCTGCAGGTCAAGACCGGCTCAGCCGGCGTGCACTGCTCCGGCCGGTACGAGTCGGGCAGCGTGACCAGCGGCTCCGGCGACGTGGGCGTCGAGCACGCGACCGGCGACCTGGCGATCAAGACCGGCAGCGGCGACGTGACCGTCGACCGGGTGGACGGCCAGTTCACCGTTGACTTCGCCTCCGGGGACGCACACGTGGGTCACGTCGGCGGTCCCGCCGCGGCGCACTCCGCCAGCGGGAACGTGGAGATCCTCGGCGCGGCCGGCTCGGTGAAGGCGACCACCGCCTCCGGTCAGGTGGCGATCGGCGCGGCCTGCTCCGGCGTGGTCAAGGTCCACTCCGCCTCCGGCGCGGTGAGCGTGGGGGTCCAGCGCGGCACGCGCGTCTGGCTCGACCTGCTGACGGCGTCCGGCTACACCCGCACCGACCTGGAGATGACCGAGGCGGCTCCGGCCGGCGACGCGCCGGACCTGACCGTGCAGGTGCGCACCGCCAGCGGCGACATCGAGGTGCACCGCAGCACCTCGCCGGCCCGACCCGGCGAGCCGGCGACCGCGGCCTGACCGCTCCGGGCGCCACAGCCTCAGACGAAGAACAGCCTCAGACGAAGAACAGCCTCAGACGAAGAACAGCCTCAGACGAAGAACCAGGTGAAGGGCGCCCACGGCAGGTTGCGCAGGATCGTGAAGCCGGCCCACCCGACCAGGAACATCGAGATGGTCCGGGGCGTGAAGCGCAGCATCGGCAGCTTGCGCTTGAAGGCGAGGTTCGCGGCCCAGGCGACGTAGAGGTAGATGAGGAACGGCGCCGCGAACACGGCGACGATGTGCGAGCGGGCCGCCGCCGGGACGTTGCCGTGCAGCAGGTACCAGAAGGCGCGGGTACCGCCGCAGCCCGGGCAGTCGAAGCCCGTGGTCAGCTTGACCAGGCAGGTGGGGCTGGCGGTGGCCGAGATCTCGGTCGGATGGGCGATCATCGTGTACGCGACGCCGCCGCCGAAGCAGGCGAGGATGGCCAGCGGGGCGGCCCAGGCCGGGCGGCGGGCCCAGAACCCGGCGTGCAACGGGCCGACCGGCCCGCCGACGGCCAGCGCTCCCGGTCCGCCATGGGGGTGGGGGGCCGGCTGTGAGGTCACCTGGGTCATCCGCACCCCTCGGTCGGTCGCGCTCACGGTCATCATCACGGTACACCGGCCGCACCGAGGTGAGGATCGGCTAGGTTTTCGCCATGGCTGTCCCCGGGCCCGCTCTCGGCGTCGACTTCGGCACCTCGAACACGGTCGCCGTGCTGCGCTGGCCGGACGGGCGGACCAGGCCGCTGCTGTTCGACGGTTCGCCGGTGCTGCCCTCGGCCGTGTTCGCGGGGGACGGGGGCCTGGCCACCGGCCGCGACGCCGAGCGGGGAGCACGGGTGCGGCCGGACGCGTACGAGCCGAACCCGAAGCGCCGCGTGGACGAGGGAACGGTGCTGCTCGGCGGTCGCGAGTTGCGCGTGGTCGACCTGTTCGCCGCCGTCCTCCAGCGGGTCTGGGCGGAGGCGGCACGGGTCACCGGCGGCGCGCCCGCCGGCGTGGTGATGACCCATCCCGCCGCGTGGGGGCCGCCGCGCTGCGAGCTGCTGGCGCGGGCCGCGGTGCAGGCCGGGATGCCGGTACCCCAGCTGGTACCCGAGCCGGTGGCGGCCGCCGCGTACTTCGTCGGACCGGCCGGCGTGCCGGTGCCGGTCGGTGCCTGCATCGTGGTGTACGACTTCGGCGCCGGTACCTTCGACGCGAGCGTGGTGCGCCGGGACCCGGCCGGGTTCACCGTGCTGGCCAGCGAGGGGCTGCCGGACGCGGGCGGGATCGACGTGGACGCCGCGATCGTCGGGTACCTGGGTGCCACCGTCGTGACCCGGGAACCGGGTGCCTGGCAGCGGCTGGAGCAGCCGCGCACCGACGCCGACCGGCGCGCGCGGCGGCTGCTGTGGGACGACGTACGGGCGGCGAAGGAGACGCTGTCGCGCGCCACGTCCACGTACGTCCACGTGCCGCTGGTCGAGGACAACCTGCCGCTGGGCCGGGAGCAGCTGGAGCGGCTGGCCCGGCCGGTACTCGATCGGACCGTGGCCGCGACCCGGCTGGCGATCCGCTCGGCCGGCCTGACCGGGGCCCAGGTCGCGGGCGTGTTCCTGGTCGGCGGCTCCAGCCGGATGCCGCTGGCCGCGACGCTGCTGCACCGCGGGCTGGGCCGGGTGCCCAGCGCGGTGGAGCAGCCGGAGCTCGTGGTGGCCGACGGCAGCCTGTACCCGCTGCCCGCCCCGCGTTACCCGGTCCGGCCGGCGCCCGTGGGCCCGCCACCGCCCCCACCGCCCCCGCTCGCGCCACGCCTGCCGGCGGGACCGCCCCCGGGGATGCCGCCGGTGCGGCGGTCGCGGCGCGGGCGGCTGGTCGCCCTCCTGGCGCCGTTGGGCGTGCTGGTCATCGCGGCGGCGGTCCTGCTCGTGGTGCGGCCGTGGCAGGGCGGCGGCACGCCGGGCGGCAGGGGCAGCCCCAGCCCGGCCGCCCGCGCCGTGGACATCTCCTACGCCAAGGCGGACAACCGGGGCCCGGCCAGGCGCGCGGCCGGCGCCCAACGCGGTGGCACCCTGACCCTCCTGCTCGACGACACCGTCACCCACCTCGACCCGGCACAGGTGTACTTCAGCGAGGACTGGGCGCTGGGCCAGCTGGTCTTCCGCACGCTCACCGCGGTGCGCAGCAACGGCGACGGTACCGGCACGCTCGTCGGCGACCTGGCCACCGACCCGGGTACGGACGTCGACCACGACTGCCGGACCTGGCGGTTCACGCTGCGCTCCGGACTGTCCTATGAGGACGGTGCCTCGGTCACGTCGGCCGACGTGGCGCACGCGATCGCCCGCTCGTTCCGGTCCGACCTGTCCGACGGCGCCACCACCCTGCAGCAGTGGCTGTCCGGCAGCGCCGACTACAACAAGACCTACCAGGGGCCCAAGAGTGGCGCGCTGCCACCGGGAGTGTCCACGCCGGACGGTTCGACGATCGTGCTGCGCCTGCCGAAGCCGCACTGCGATCTCCCGTACGCCGCCTCGCTGCCCACCACGGCGCCGGTACCGGCCAGCGCGGACGGGACGAGCGGGTTCGACAGGCAGCCGCTCGCGACCGGCCCGTACCGGGTGCAGTCCCACGACGACAAGGCGATCGTGCTGGCGCGCAACGGGTACTGGCAGAGCGGGAGCGACCCGCTGCGCACCGCCGAGCCGGACTCCGTACGGGTGGCGCAGAGCGGCGACAGCGGCGACATCACCACCCGGATGCGGGCCGACCAGGGCGCCGAGCAGACCTCGCTGTCCTGGTCGACCGCCACGTCCAGCTCCTTCACCAGCAGCCCGGACGCCGGTACCGGCGCCCGCCTGATCTCCGGACCGATCGGCTACACGATGTTCCTCAACATCAACACGCGGCGGGTCACCGACGTCGCGGTGCGCAAGGCGATCAACTACGCGATCGACAAGCAGCAGGTGGTGGACGGCAGCGTGGGCGACCTGGGCGGCTGGCCGGCCAGCACGATCATCCCGCCGTCGCTGGCCGGGCACCTCGACTACCCCGACCCGTACCCGTACAGCACGGGCCGGGCGCGCGAGCTGCTGGGCGGGCGGAAGCCGACGCTGACGCTCGCGATCAGCACCAACGCCACGCGCGGAAAGCAGGCCGCCGCGATCAAGCGGATGCTCGGCGAGGCGGACATCGCGGTGCACGTGACCGAGGTGGGTGACACGGCCAAGTTCTACGCGGCGATCGCCAAGCCGGACAACCCGTACGACCTCTACATCGGCGCGTACGAGGCGGACTGGCCCACCGGGTACAACATGCTCTCGCTGATGTTCGACGGCCGCACCGTCGGCACGGCCAGCAATTTCAACCTGTCCCTGATCGACGACCAGGGGGTCGACGCGGCGCTGGACGGCCTGGGCGCGCAGCGCGCCGACCCGGCCAGCCCGGCCGGCGCGCTGGACAAGAAGATCATGGCCGAGCTGGCGCCGGTGGTGCCGCTGTACTACCCCATCGGTACCTACCTGCGCGGGGCCAGGGTCGGCGGCACCGGCATGTCCAACAGCTTCGGCCTGCCCAGCCTGACGACGGTGTTCGTCAGGTCATAGGCCGGACAGCTTCACCGCCTCGGCCAGGGGCTGTGCCAGGTCGCCCCCCTCGGGGGTGGCCACCTCGGCCAGGCCGAGCCAGCCGGCCAGCCGGTGCAGCTCGGCGGCGAGGGCGGGCAGCGCCTCCTCGGGCATGCCGGGCTCGGCCCACGCGGCGGGGGTGCGCAGGACCCCGGCGGCCCGGTCGGCCTTGAGATCCAGCCGGGCGACCAGCCGGTCACCGAACAGGTAGGGCAGCACGTAGTAGCCGTAGATCCGCTGGGCGGCGGGCGTGTAGATCTCGATGCGGTACCGGAAGTCGAACAGCCGCTGCGCCCGGCCCCGCTCCCAGACCACCGGGTCGAACGGGCTGAGCAGCGCACTGGCCCGGATCCAGCGCGGCAACCGCGCCTCGCGGTGCAGGTAGGCGACCTGCCGCCAGCCCGCCACCTGGACCGGGAGCAGGTCGCCCGCGTCGACCAGGTCCCGTACCGCCTGCCGGGCTCCGTCGACCGGCAGGCGGAAGTAGTCGCGCAGCTCCACCTCGGCCGCCACGCCCAGCGCCCGGGCCGCGACCCCGACCAGCTCGCGGAAGGCCTCCGCCGGCGGCGGCTCCGGGATCTCCAGGACCTCGGCCGGCAGTACCCGCTCCGGCAGGTCGTAGAGGCGGGCGAACGAGCTGTTGCGCCGGGCGACGACCACCTCGCCCCGGTAGAACAGCCACTCCAGCGCGGTCTTCGCCTCGGACCAGTTCCAGCCCCACTGGTCGGAGCGGGGCGCGGCGTCGGCCTCGATCTGCGCGGCGGTCAGCGGGCCGTTGCGCGCCACCTCGGCGCGTACCCAGTCGATCAGGCCGGGCTTCTCCCGCGCCAGCCGGCTGATGCCGCCCCACGGGTGCGGGTTGGCCATCCGCCAGCGCAGGTAGGGGTGCAGCCGCACGGGGAGCAGCGACGCCTCGTGTCCCCAGTATTCGAACAGCTCGTGCGGGCGGCGGTAGGCGGCCCGGTCGAGCATCTCCGTCGGGTAGGGCCCGAGACGGCTGTAGAGCGGGAGGTAGTGCGCGCGCTGCAGCACGTTGACCGAGTCGATCTGCAGCAGGCCCACGCGGCCGAGCACCCGGCGCAGGTGCCGTCGGGTGGGCACGCCGGCGGGCGGCGGGTCGGCGAAGCCCTGCGCGGCCAGCGCGATGCGCCGGGCCTGCGCGAGCGAGAGCTGTTCGAGGGCCATCAAGGCGGAAGGATAACGGGGCGGTACGACATAAGGACCTGAGGCGACCTGCCGGGAACGCAGCCGGAGCCGGTTTGGGGCGGAGGCGAGCACGGCTGAGGTACTACAGTGGCGGGCGGTTTCTGGGGAGGAACACGTGCCGACCGACACAGCGCTCGCGGCGCTGGCCGAGGAGACGATCTGGTCCGGCTGCGCGGCGTACGCCGCCGATCCAGCGGTCGAGGTGGGCCACCGGTGGTACCTGACCGGCTGCCGGTACCCGGGCCTCAACGGCGTGTTCCCGCTCGGCGAGCCGGTCGACGTCGCCGGGGCGCTGGTACCGTTCCAGCGCCGGCGGGTGCCGATGCTCTGGCACCTGGGACCGCGGGCACCTGGCCGGATGGCCGCCCGGCTGCGCTCCGCGGGCTGCGTGTTCGACCACGAGGAGCCGCTGATGACCATCGACCTCGACCGGTCGCCGCCACCCGTGCCGCCGGTACCGGGGCTGGCGGTCCTGGCCGCCGACTCGGATGCGCGGCTGGCCGAGTTCGCCCAGGTCTGGAGCGGCCACGCGGATCCCGTCGAGCTCGACCAGCTGGTACGGCTGCGGCGCAACGGCGGAGCCGCCTTCAGCCACCTGCTCGGGCTGCTCGACGGGGTACCGGTGGCCTGCGCCGCGGCCTTCCACGGGCCGGACGCGGGCGAGGTGCAGCACGTGGTGACGGTCCGGCAGGCGCGCCGCCGGGGCATCGGCACCTGGCTCACCAGCCGCACACTCGCGCTGATCCGGGAACGCGGCTGCGGCACCGCCGTGCTGACCGCCTCGCCGTACGGGGAGCGGATCTACCGCCGGCTCGGCTTCCGCGCGGTGGGCGTGGTGCGCCGGTACCGGTGGCGGCCGGTGTGCTGACCGTACGGCCGGCGACGATCGACGACGCGTACGCGATCGCGCGGCTGCACGTCCAGGCCTGGCAGCGGGCGTACGCCGGCATCCTGCCCGACGAGACGCTGGCCGCCCTCGACGTCGACGCTCGCGCGACGCGGTGGCGGGAGAACCTCGGCCGGCGGGAAGGCGCCGAGACCCGGGTGGCGCTGCACGGCCACCACCTGCGCGGCTTCGCCAGCTTCGGCCCGTACCGGCTGGCGCAGGACCGCGCGAACCCCGATCCTCGCTACGGCGAGGTGTACGCGATCTACGTGGACCCGGAGCACTTCGGCGCCGGTACCGGCCGGGTGTTGATGGACGCGGCCGTGGCCGGGCTCGCCGGGCGCGGCTGGGCTGAGATCAGGCTATGGGTGCTCGAAGCCAACCTTCGGGCCCGCCGGTTCTACGAGCGGTACGGCTTCGCCGTCGACACCGCGCCCGACGCGTACGCCGGATTCACCGTTGACCGGCCGGGCGCCGACCCGGTCCAGCTCCCCGAGGTCAGGTACCGCCTCGCCGTCGGGGACGCCGGGAACGGCACCGCGCCGCGCGAGGGGTAGCCCGACCAGCAGGGCGGCGCTCGCGAACACGTAGGCGTTGCTGCCCACCAGCCCCCAGCCGCGGAAGTGGTCGGCGAAGTGCCACACCACCTCGCTGCACAGCAGCGCGTAGAGCGCGGTCGCGAAGGCGAGCAGCGCGACCCGGCGCCGGCCGCGCGCGCCCAGCCCCTGAGCCACCAGCAACAGCAGGGCGGGCAGCAGCCAGACCAGGTGGTGCACCCAGGTGATCGGGCTGACCAGGCTGCCGGCGACACCGGTCAGCGCGACCCCGCCCAGCAGGTCCCCGGCGCGGCCGGCCCGGCGCGCCCGCCACACCCAGACCGCGAGCGTGGCCAGCACCAGGACCGCCCACAGCAGGGTGTTCGGGTGCCCGGGGTTGAGCCGGGCGACCAGCCCCTCCCAGGACTGGTTGGAGATGTAGGACAGCTGACCCACCCGGTCGGTGTCCCACACCGCCTCGGTCCAGTACTCGCGCGACGCGTCCGGGGCGACGGCCATCGCGAAGACGGTCGCGGTGGCGAACGTGACACCGGCCACCGCCGCGGCCCGGAAGCGGCGCGCCAGCAGCAGGTACACGATGAATATCCCGGGAGTGAGCTTGACCGCGGTGGCCAGCCCCACGCCGAGCCCCGCCCACCGGTGGCCGGGCTTCACCAGCAGGACGAAGTCGGCCACCACGACGATGACCAGGAACATGTTCACCTGGCCGAAGCTGATCGTCTCGTGCAGCGGCTCGAACCCGGCGGCCAGGATCATGGCGACCGTCAGCGCGAACCACATCGGCCAGCCCTGGCCCCGCACGGCCGGGCCCAGCAGCCAGTAGATCAGCACGAGGGTCACCGCCACGCTCGCGATCCAGCTGGTGGTGAACACGACCGGCCAGGGCAGCACCGCCATCGGCAGCATCGTCAGCATGGCGAACGGCGGGTAGGTGAAGCCGTACTTGGTGCCGGCCTTCAGGAAGTCGTAGATCTCGCCGTGGCCGCCGGCCCAGTACCGCACGGCGCCGTAGTAGACCTTCAGGTCGAAGAAGCCGTGCCGGTCGGCGAACCGGCCGAGGTACCAGAGAACCAGCGCGGCCAGCGCGAGGATGACCAGGACCTGCCCGGCCCGTACCCGGCGCCCGCCGCTGTCCACCGCGATCACCTCCTCCAGGCCGGCCGCTTAGGCTGTGACCATGGCGCTGGGATACGTCCGACCGGCGCGTCCGCAGGACGCCACCGAGATCACCCGGATCCAGCTGTCCACCTGGCGCACCGCCTACCGCCGACTGCTTCCCCGGCGCGTCCTCGACGAACTGGACGAGGACTGGATGACGCAGCGCTGGCGGGAGGCCATCGAGGCGCCGCCGAGCCCGGCACACCGGGTGCTGGTCGCGGTCGAGCAGTCGGCGCAATCGTACCTGGTGGGGTTGGCCGCGGCCGGGCCGGCCGACGAGGCCTCGATGGCACCGCAGGAGCCACCCGACGCGCTCGGCACGGGTACCGCGGCGATCACGGACCTGCTCGTCGAGCCGCGCTGGGGGCGGCGCGGGCACGGCAGCCGGCTGCTGGCCGCCTGCGTCGAGGGCTGGCGTGCCGACGGCTTCACCACGGCGGTGGCCTGGGCCTACGAGGGCGACGCGGCCACCGTGAAGTTCCTCGGCAGCGCCGGCTGGGCGCCGGACGGCGCGACCCGGGCGCTCGACGTGGACGACCTGCTGGTACCGCAGCTGCGGCTGCACGCTGACCTGAACCCGTGACGGCGCCGGTAGCGGTCACGGGGTCAGGACAGCAGCGAGCCCAGGCCGACGGTGAGGCCCGGCCGGTGCACGACGGCGCGGATCGCGCGCAGCACGCCGGGCATGAACGACGCGCGCTCGTAGGAGTCGTGCCGGATCGTCAGCGTCTCGCCGGTGGTGCCGAACAGCACCTCCTGGTGGGCGAGCAGCCCGCTGGCCCGCACCGAGTGCACCCGGACGCCGTCGATCAGCGCGCCGCGGGCACCGGGTACCTCATCCTTTGTCGCGTCCGGCATGGCCGCCCAGCCCACCTCGCCGCGCGCCCGCGCGATGGTCCCGGCCGTGCTCACCGCCGTGCCACTGGGCGCGTCCAGCTTGTTGGGGTGGTGCTGCTCCACGATCTCGACCGACTCGAAGAAGCGTGCCGCGCGCGCCGCGAACTCCATCATCAGCACCGCGCCCAGCGCGAAGTTCGGTGCGATGACAACGCCCACGTCGGGCTTGTGGGCCAGCCACGCCCGCACCCGCTCCAGCCGGTGCTCGCTGAAGCCGCTGGTGCCGACCACCACGTTGATGCCCTGGTCGACACACCAGTGCAGGTTGTCCATGACCACGTCGGGGTTGGTGAAGTCGACGACCACCTCGGCTCCGGCGTCCGAGGCGTTGAACAGCCAGTCACCCTGGTCGATCATCGCCACCAGCTCAAGGTCGTCGGCCCCGTCGACCGCCTTGCACACCTCGGTCCCCATCCGCCCGCGCGCGCCCAGCACACCGACCCGGATCGGCTCTACGTCACTCACGCCGCTCAACTTATCGCCAAGCGACCCCCGGCGTCGCGGGAGGTCGGGCAGCGTCGCGCCGCAGCCGTCAGGCGAAGCCGGCGACGCCGCGGACAGCAGAGTGCATGGGACATCTGGTAATCAACGGGGGCCGGGCCGTCACCTCGCGGAGGAGCCGGTGCCCGGCCTCGTCCAGCGGGGTGTACACGATGATCCGCGCCTCCGGGGTGGCGGAGATGGCCAGGCTGGTCGACGTGGTGGCCAGCACGTGCCCGTCGATGTGCTGGAAGATCTTCATCCGGGTACTGGGGCCGGCGACGTCGTGCTCCGCCCACATCCGGGCGAACTCCGGGCTGACCTCGCACAGCCGCTTCACGAACTGGCTCCAGGACGGCTCGCCCAGGTGCCGGCCGAACGCGCTGCGGAAGGTCGCGACCATCGCCGGCAGCTCGGCGTCCTTGTTGGCGACCGCGGCACAGCAGCCGGGCACGAGGAACATCTGCCACAGCGCGTTGCGCTCGGCGGGCGGCGCACCGACCAGGCCGGGGAACAGCGCCGCGTAGGTACGGTTCCAGGCGAGCAGGTCGTACCGGCCGTTGTAGACGCCGGCCGGCAGCGGTACCAGGCTGTCGAGGATCGTCTGCACCTCCGGCGTGACGCAGTCGGAGGTGCCCTCGTCGGGTACCGCGGGCACCTCGGCGAGCCGGTACAGGTGTTCCCGCTCGGCCTGGTCCAGCCGCAGGGTGCGGGCGACCGCGTCGAGGATCTGCACGCTCGCGTTGATCGGCCGGCCCTGTTCGAGCCAGGTGTACCAGGTGACCCCCACGCCGGCCAGCTGCGCCACCTCCTCGCGGCGCAGACCCGGGGTGCGCCGGCGCAGGCCGGGCGGCAGTCCCACATTCGCGGGCGTGAGCCGGGCCCGCCGGTTGCGCAGGAACTGGGCCAGCTCCGCGCGACGGGCGGGCAGTGTCGTCGTCACTCCTCCATGCTGGTACCTGTCCGTGCCCCGTGCCAGGTGCTGGTGGTACCAGGATCAAGGGGCTCTCCCCACTGGTACCGGCTGGCGGGCACCTTGGGTGCATGACAACTGTGCACCGCCCGGGTCACGCGGTCCCGATGCGGACGGCGGCACCGGCGCCGCGTACCGGCGTCCTGCTCACGATCCTCCTCCTCGGCCAGTTCATGGCGCTGCTCGACGTCTCCGTGGTCAACGTCGCCGCGCCGACCATCCGTACCGACCTGCACGCCAGCGGGGCCGGGCTGCAACTGGTGGTGGCCGGCTACACGATCGCGTACGCGATGTTGCTGATCACCGGTGCCCGGCTCGGCGACCGGCTGGGCCACCGGCGGGTCTACCTCGCCGGCCTGGCGCTGTTCACCGCCGCGTCGCTGGCCTGCGGGCTGGCCGCGTCGACCGGCATGCTCGTCGGCTTCCGGCTGGTGCAGGGCGCGGG
Source organism: Micromonosporaceae bacterium (assembly GCA_039649115.1). GTDB lineage: Bacteria > Actinomycetota > Actinomycetes > Mycobacteriales > Micromonosporaceae > DATEJJ01. Next base: position 38,524 of record JBBWZQ010000056.1, read on the forward strand.
CGCGGCGCTGATGGTGCCGCAGGTGCTCAGCCTGATCCAGCGCCACTTCCCGCCGCGGGCACGGGCCCGGGCACTGGGCCGGTACGCCGCGGTGATCGCCTGCGGTGCCATCGTCGGGCAGGTGGTGGGCGGCGCACTGGTCGGCGCCGACCTCGCGGGTACCGGCTGGCGCCCGGTGTTCCTGGTGAACGTGCCGATCGGGGTGGCGGTGCTGGTCGCGGGCTGGCGGGCACTGCCCCGGGACGCAGGCGAGCCGGGCCGCCGGATGGACCTCTCCGGCCTGGTGACGCTCTCCGGCTCGGTCCTGCTGTTCGTGGTGCCGCTCGTCCTCGGGCGCGAGGAGCACTGGCCGGTGTGGGGCTGGCTGTGCCTGGCCGCGAGCGTGGTCCTGCTCCCGGTGTTCGCTCTCGTGCAGCGCCGGGCCACCGCGCCGCTGGTACCGGGCCGGGTGCTGCGGGCACCCGGGATGCTGCCCGCGCTGGCGGCGATCTTCGTGACCATGGCCGGGTACGCCGGGTACCTGCTGTCGATGGCCCTGCACCTGCAGTCCGGGCTGGGCTTCTCGCCGCTGCGCGCCGGGCTGACGTTCGTCCCCGCCGGGATCTGCTTCGCGCTGGCCAGCCTGAACTGGCGGCGGGTACCGGCGCGCTGGCACCGCCGCATGATCCCGGTCGGGCTGCTGGTCGGCGCGCTCGCGCTGGTCCTCGTGGCACTCGCCATGCGCGGCGGTACCGGCCCCGGCCCGCTGTTCTGGCTGTCCCAGGCGTGCTTCGGGCTCGGCTTCGGCAGCGCGTTCTCGCCGCTGATCACGCTCGCGCTGGCTCGGGTGCCAGCGGCCGACGCGGCCGACGCCAGCGGCCTGCTGACGACGATGACCCAGCTGGCCCAGGTGGTCGGCGTGGCCACGTTCGCCACCATGTACCTGTCGCTCGTCGGCCGCGACCCGTCCGCCCACGCCCTTGCCCTGACCGCGACGGCCGAGGCCGCAGCCGCCGTCGTGGCAGCCGCCTTCGCCTTCCTCCTGCCCCGCTCGCGCTGACCCGCGTTCAGGGATGTTGCGGGGCGGGGAGGTCGTCGAAGGGGCCTATCGCGGCCAGGGACATCGGCTGGGTGAGGAGGTCGGCCGCCAGGGCGCGGACGTGGTCGGGGGTTACCGCGTCGACCCTGGCCAGCAGCTCGTCGACGGAGAGCAGCTCGTCGTAGAGCAGCTCGCCCTTGCCCAGCCGGCCCATCCGTGACCCGGTGTCCTCCAGGCCCAGGACCAGCGCGCCCTTCATCATTCCCTTGCCGCGGGCCACCTCCGCGTCGGTCAGCCCGTGCGCCGCCACCTCGGCCAGCTCGCCGCGCGCCAGGTCGAGCACCTCGGCCACCTTGCCGGGCGCGCAGCCCGCGTACACCGCGAACAGGCCGGTCTCCGCGTACTCCGACGCGTACGAGTACACCGAGTAGGCCAGGCCGCGCTTCTCCCGGATCTCCTGGAACAGCCGGCTGGACATGCCGCCGCCGAGCGAGTTGTTCAGCACGCCGAGCGCGAAGCGGCGCTCGTCCAGCCGTCCCACGGCGGGCGCGCCGAGCACCACGTGCGCCTGCTCGGTGTCCTTGGTACGCACCACGGTCCGCGCCGCGCGCACCGGTACCCGGGCACGCGGGTCGCGGTACCCGGCCGGCGATCCGGCGCCGTCACCCAGGGCGGTACCGGCCAGCGCCTGGCGTACCAGCCGCACCACGGTCGCGTGGTCGAGGTTGCCGGCCGCCGCGATGACGATCACCGGTGCCGCGTACCGGCGGCGGTAGAAGCCGTGGATCTGGCGGCGCGTCATCGCCGTGATGGTCTGCGTGGTACCGGAGACCAGCCGCCCCAGCGGGTGGCTGCCGTACACCGCATCGGCCAGCAGGTCGTGCACCTCGTCGTCCGGCTCGTCGTCGTGCATGGCGATCTCTTCGAGGATGACACCCCGCTCGACCTCCACGTCACGCTCGGCCAGTACCGAGTCCGCGACCGCGTCGCACACCACGTCCACCGCCAGCGGCATGTCCACGTCGAGTACCCGCGCGTAGTAGCAGGTGTACTCCTTCGTGGTGAACGCGTTCGTCTCGCCGCCGACCGCCTCGATGGCGGCCGAGATCTCCAGCGCGCTGCGCTTCCTGGTCCCCTTGAACAGCAGGTGCTCCAGGAAGTGCGAGCCGCCCGACAGGCCGGGCGTCTCGTCGCGCGAGCCGACGCCGACCCAGACGCCGAACGACACGCTGCGCATCGCGGGTACCGCTTCGGTGAGGATGCGCAACCCGCTGGGCAGCACGGTTCGCCGTACCGTGCCGCCCTGCGGGTCCTCGAAGATCGTGCGGGTAGAGGCGCGGGCAGAGAGGACCACGGCCGGGGTCAGCGCTGGCGCCGACGGCGCCGGCGAAGTTCCTCGCCGTCGCCCCCGCTCTCCTCGCCGTCCTGATCCGCCGGGCCGTCACCGGCCGGTCCCCGGTCCAGACCCCGGGCCGGGCCGCGGTCGCCGTCGCGGTCGAACCCGCGCCCGCCGCGGTTGTGCGGACCCCGGTCCGGACGGTCGCCCCGGTCCCGGCCGGCGGGCCGGTCGCCGGACTCGGCCGGCGCCTCCTCGCCCTCCGGACGCACCTTGTCCAGGTAGATCTTGCCGCGCTGGTCGATGTCGGCGATCTGCACCTCGACCTTGTCGCCGACGTTGAGGAAGTCCTCGACCCGCTCGACGCGCTTGCCGTTGCCCACCTTCGAGATGTGCAGCAGGCCGTCGCGGCCGGGCAGCAGCGAGATGAACGCGCCGAACGGGGCCGTCTTCACGACCGTGCCCAGGAACTTGTCGCCCACCTTCGGCAGCGTCGGGTTGGCGATCGCGTTGATCCGCTCGACCGCCGCCTCCGCGGACGGGCCGTCGGTGGCGCCGACGTAGATGGTGCCGTCGTCCTCGATGGTGATCTCGGCACCGGTCTCGTCCTGGATCGCGTTGATGGTCTGGCCCTTCGGCCCGATCACCATGCCGATCTTGTCGACCGGGATCCGGATCGTGGTGACCCGGGGCGCGTACTTCGACATGCCGGCGGGCGAGCCGATCGCCTGCGCCATCACGTCGAGGATGGTCTGCCGGGCCTCGTGCGCCTGCTGCAGGGCCGCGGCCAGCACGTCGGACGGGATGCCGTCCAGCTTCGTGTCCAGTTGCAGCGCGGAGACGAACTCGGCCGTACCGGCGACCTTGAAGTCCATGTCACCGTACGCGTCCTCCGCGCCGAGGATGTCGGTCAGCGTGACGAAGCTGGTCTTGCCGTCCACCTCGTCGGAGATCAGGCCCATCGCGATGCCGGCCACCGGAGCCTTCAGCGGTACGCCCGCGGACAGCAGCGCCATCGTCGAGGCGCACACCGAGCCCATGCTCGTGGAGCCGTTGGAGCTCAGCGCCTCGGACACCTGCCGGATCGCGTACGGGAACTCCTCGCGGCTGGGCAGCACCGGGATCAGTGCCCGCTCGGCCAGCGCACCGTGCCCGATCTCGCGCCGCTTGGGCGCGCCGACCCGGCCGGTCTCCCCGGTCGAGTACGGCGGGAAGTTGTAGTTGTGCATGTACCGCTTGGTCTTCTGCGGCGACAGCGTGTCGAGCGTCTGCTCCATGCGCAGCATGTTCAGCGTGGTCACGCCGAGGATCTGGGTCTCCCCGCGCTCGAAGATCGCCGACCCGTGTACCCGCGGCAGCACGCCCACCTCCGCGGTCAGCGGCCGGATGTCCCGCAGCCCGCGGCCGTCGATGCGCACCTGGTCACGCAGGACCCGGGTCCGCACCTCCTTCTTGACCACCGAGCGGAACGCGCCGCTGATCTCCTTCTCGCGGCCCTCGAACTGCGCGTCCAGGCGGGCGTGTGCCGCCTCCTTGACGCGGTCCAGCGCCTCCTCGCGCTCCGCCTTGCCGGCGATCCGCAGCGCCTCGGCGACCTCGCCGGCCACCGCCGCGGACACCGCCTCGTACACGTCGTCCTGGTACTCCAGGAAGACCGGGTACTCGCCGGTCGGCTTCGCGGCCACCCGGGCCACCTCGTCCTGGGCGCGGCACAGCTCGCGGATGGTCGGCTTGGCGGCCTCCAGACCGCTGGCCACGATCTCCTCCGTGGGCGCCGTGGCGCCGCCCGCGACCAGCGCGACGGTGTGCTCGGTCGCCTCGGCCTCGACCATCATGATCGCGACCTCGCCGTCGGGCAGCACCCGGCCGGCGACGACCATGTCGAAGGTGGCCCGCCCCAGTTCCTCCTGGGTCGGGAACGAGACCCACTGACCCTCCACGTGCGCCACCCGGGTCGCCCCGATCGGGCCGGAGAACGGCAGGCCGGCGAGCTTGGTGGACAGCGAGGCGGCGTTGATCGCCACGACGTCGTACGGGTGCTGCGGGTCGAGCGCCAGGATCGTCTCCACCACCTGGATCTCGTTGCGCAGGCCCTTGACGAAGCTGGGGCGCAGCGGCCGGTCGATCAGGCGGCAGGTGAGGATCGCGTCCTCGGTGGGCCGGCCCTCCCGGCGGAAGAACGAGCCGGGGATGCGCCCGGCCGAGTACATCCGCTCCTCGACGTCGACGGTCAGCGGGAAGAAGTCGAACTGCTCCTTGGGTGTCTTGCTGGCCGTCGTGGCGGACAGCACGACCGTGTCCCCCAGTCGGGCGACGGCGGAGCCGGCGGCCTGCTGGGCCAGCCGGCCGGTGGAGAAGACGACCTCGCGGGTGCCGAACGGTCCGTTGTCGATGATCGCCGTGCTGTGCTGGGTGCCGAGAGTGTTCTGCTCGGTCATGTGGTTGTAGTGCTCCTTCAGTCGCGGCCACGACCTCGGGGAGCTACCAGGCGGCCGGTCTTCGATCGAAGCTCGCGGGATCCATCGATCCCGAGGGCCACTACCAAAGACCGGTGCGCCGACTGGCTCCCCGTCCGTGAGGTTGCGGTGGCCATGTGTAGTTTGATCAGGCAGTGCGGCCGAGCCGCCCTGCCCGTGCGGATCAGGGGAGCGACCAGGTGATCGCTCCCCGTCGGGGCTACCGGCGCAGGCCGAGCCGCTCGATGAGCGAACGGTAGCGCTGGATGTCGGTCTTCCGCAGGTAGTTGAGCAGCCGGCGGCGCCGGCCGTTCAGCAGCAGAAGCCCGCGACGGCTGTGGTGGTCGTGCTTGTGCACCTTCAGGTGCTCGGTCAGATCCGCGATCCGCTTGGTGAGCACCGCCACCTGCACCTCGGGCGATCCGGTGTCGCCCTCGTGGACGGCGTACTCGTGCATGATCGTGGTCTTGAGCTCGGCTTCGAGCGCCATGTTCTCCCTCGTCTTCGGGTGTTTGCCCTCCGCGCCCGCGGCGTCGAGCAGGCAAGCGGAGGTGCGTCGGTAACCGACGTCGGGTCAACGTTACCAGCACGTCACCCGGGCAATGCGCTGCGGGTATCCGCCACGTCCTGGTGGATCTGGGCGATCAGCGGCTCGATCGCGTCGTACCGGCGCATCTCCCGCAGGTGGACGACGAAGTCCAGGGCCAGCCGCTCGCCGTAGAGGTCCTCGTCGAAGTCCAGTACGTATGCCTCCACGCGGCGCTCGCGCCCGGAGAAGGTGGGGTTGGTGCCGATCGACACCGCGGCCGCCAGGCGCTGGCCGCGCCGCACCAGCCAGGCGGCGTACACGCCGTCGGCCGGCACCGCCACGTGCTGCCCACACAGCAGGTTGGCGGTGGGGAAGCCCAGCTCCCGGCCGCGCCGGTCGCCGCGGATCACCACACCCTCGATGCGGTGCGACCGCCCCAGCGCCGCCGCCGCCGCGGCGACGTCACCGGCGTCGACACAGGCGCGGATGTACGTCGAGGAGAACGGTGTGCCGTCCGTGGTGACCAGCGGGGCACCCTCGGCGGCGAAGCCGAACCGGCGGCCGAGCCGGGTGAGCAGGTCCACGTCGCCGGCCGCGTGGTGCCCGAAGCGGAAATTCTCCCCGACCACGACCACGGCCGCGTGCAGGTGCTCGACCAGGACGTCGTGCACGAACTCCTCGGCCGGCAGGCGGGACAGGTCCGGGGTGAACGGCAGCACGCACAGCACGTCGACGCCGAGCGCCTCGATCAGCTCGGCCTTGCGCGCCGGTTCGGTGAGGATCGCCGGGTGCGAGCCAGGCCGCACCACTTCGGCCGGGTGCGGGTCGAACGTCACGACCACGGACTGCAGGCCCTGGTCCCGGGCCCGCTTCACGGTGTGGCCGATGATCTCCTGGTGACCCCGGTGCACGCCGTCGAAGACGCCGATCGTGACCACGGAGCGCCCCCACCCACCGGGCGCCGACTCGTATCCCCGCCACCGCTGCACGAAGCAAGGATAGTCACGAAGCGAGGACAGTGCCGCCGCAGGCCGCTCCTCCACGGGGCGGGCAAGCGCGGCGAGCCGCTCCTCCCGTGCGGATCAGAGGGACCAGCCTAACCGGTGAGGAACCGGGCCAGGCCGGCCGCGATCGCCGCCGCGATCCGCTGCCGGAACGCGGCACCGGTCAGCCTGGCCGCGTCGCCCGCGTTGCGCATGTTGCCGCACTCCAGCATGACCTTGGGTACCGTCGACAGGTTCAGCCCGCCCATGTCGGACCGGGGGTTGATGCCGTCCGTACCGATGTAGTTCGCCGGTGGCAGCCCGGTACCGGTGCGGTACGCGTCCCGGACGTCCACACCCAGCCGCCGGGAGGGCACCAGGATCGCGGTCGACGGGCCGTGCACGTCGACCGGTACCAGCACGTGGAACCCGTGAGCGCTGGCGGGCGCGCCGTCGGCGTGGATGGAGATCGCCACGTTGGCGTGCGCCCGGTTGCCGATCGCCGCCCGCTCGTCGAAGCAGGGCCCGACGCCGGTGTTGTTGGTCCTCGTCAGCACGACGGTGGCACCGGCCGCGCGCAGGATCGCGGTCAGCCTGGTGGCGACGTCGAAGGTGAAGGCCGCCTCCTGGTAGCCGGCGTTGGTCTGGGTGCCGGTCGTCTCGCAGGGCTTCCACTTGCTGACCGCGTCGTGCAGCTTGTTGATGATCTCCGGATGCGCACCCGCGTTCCCGTTGTGGCCGGGGTCCACGGCGATGACCTTGCCGGCGAGGCTGCGCGACGCCGGGACCGGGGAGGCCGCCGCGGGCGCTGCGGGCGCCGACGACGCCGATGACGCCGGGGACGTCGGGAAGTCGGACGGACTGGCGGGCGCCGACGCCGGCGTGGGTACCGGCACCGGGGCCGCCGCGGGCTGCGTGGCACCACCGCACCCCGCGGCCGACCACAGCGCCGCGCTGGCGAGGCCCACCCAGGTGACCAGGCGGAGCCGAGAAGGCGACACGCCTTCGGATACTAGTGGCTCGCGGTTGCGGTCAGGCCGCCGGTGCGAGCACCACCTCGGCCCGGGCCCGGCCGTCCCGCTCCAGCACCACGGCGATCACCTCGCCAGCCGGATCGAACACCGCGTAGGGGCCGTCGATGCCGCGGGCCGGCAGGGGTCCCCCGTGCGCGAGCACCCGCGCCTCCTCCGGCGAGGCGTCCCGCCGGGGCAGCAGCCGCACCGCCGCCTCGGACAGGGACATCATCGCCCGGTCCGGCAGCGCCTCCAGGCTGACGGCCTCGGCGAGGGTGAACCCGCCGACAGCGGTGCGCCGCAGCGCCGTCAGGTGCCCGCCGACGCCGAGGTCGGCGCCGAGGTCGCGGGCCAGCGCGCGGATGTAGGTGCCGCTGGAGCAGGCCACGTCCACGTCGAGGTCGACGAGATCCGGAGTGCGGCGCACGGCCAGCAGGTCCAGCCGGGAAACGGTCACCTGGCGGGGCGCGAGGGCGACCTCCTCACCCGCCCGCACCCGCGCGTACGAGCGCCGACCGTTGATCTTTATCGCACTCACCGAGCTGGGTACCTGTGCGATCTCCCCGGTGAGCCTGGCCAGCCCGGCGCGGATCTGCTCGCCGGTGACGTGCCCCGCCGGTACCGCCGCCACGACCTCGCCCTCGGCGTCGTCGGTGATCGTGCGCTGCCCCAGCCGGACGGTGGCGGAGTAGGCCTTGCCCGAGCCGATCACGTAGGTGAGCAGCCGGGTGGCCCGGCCGGCGCCCAGGATCAGCACGCCGGTCGCCATCGGGTCCAGCGTGCCGCCGTGCCCCACCCGCCGGGTACCGGCGATGCGCCGCACCCGCGCCACCACGTCGTGCGAGGTCAGGCCCGCGGGCTTGTCCAGGACGATCAGACCGGTCGGCTCCACCGCACCAGGGTGCCATGGGGACCGCCGTCATCCTCGGCCCGGGCCTGCCGCGCCGAGGACGATCCAGCGGCCGGTGCGCGGCCGGTCCAGCGGCGCCGCGTCCAGGGCGAGCGCGCAGAACTCCACAGCTGCAGCGCGATCTCGTGGGGCCGCCACGCTGGCCGCGCCGAACCGGGCCGCCACGGCGGTCGCGGACAGCAAGCAGGCCTGGAACGCCGCGCCGCGCAACGCCAGGTCGCGACCCGCCGCAGGCCGGCGGGCTGTTCCGTGGTGTCTACTGCCGGGTGTCCATCGATGTCTGCAGTGCCCGGCGGGCCTGCTCGACGGCGTCGTCTGCCGGCTCAGGCTTGGGCTTGCTGGGCATGTCGACGTCCTTCCAGGATCTGGGGTTGCTCGGAGACACCGTCCCGCCTGGCCAGCCGGGGTGTCCGGAAGGTGCGGCCGGGGATGGGGGCGGTACGGGCCGGTGGACCCTGGGAAGTGCGCTCGGCGGCTGCATCGTGCTCGGCGCCTGGGTGGTCATGACTCGCTCCTGCGTGAGGCGTGATCGCTGCCAGCCGTTCTCCCCGCGGCGGGGAGCTGGCTGCTAGAAGCGGATCCCGCCGCGGCGGCGAAGGATGAGTACCGCGCGCATGACAAAACCAAGCTATCGTTCAGGTCCAGATCGTGCGCATACTTCCCGCACTCTGGAACGCTCGTTAAGGTGACCCCCGACCGCGCCCGAATGTCATCCGGCGGCGTTCAGCGGGCGAAGAAGTGCCAGCCGATCCACCACCAGACCGCGTACACCGCGATCCGGCCGAGGGGGAGCCGGCCGGCCCGGTAGCCCATGACGAACCCGGCGAGCGCACCCAGGGTCGGGATCTTCGAGCCCTCCCGGCGCGCCAGCACCTCCAGCGCGGTGAGCACCAGCCCGGCGAGGACGAACAGCGAGATCGACAGCAACCGGGTGACGCTCATCGGCGGACCAGCCCCCAGAAGGCGCACAGCCAGGCGCAGTACGCCGCCGACCGGGGCAGGTACCCGGCGAGCAGCGGGTCCATCAGCCCGGACATCGTGGGGTGCGGGCGGGTGGAGCCCAGCAGGAAATCGGTGAGCTCGAGCAGCGCCGCCGCCAGCACGGGTACCAGCCACCAGGCGGCCAACCCGGGCAGCCGGCCCGGGCCGCGGCGCTTCGGTACCCGCCCGGACAGCCCGAGCCAGCACAGCACGGCGCCGATCGCCAGCACGTACAGGTTGGCGGCCAGCGAGAACGACGGCAACGCCCCGCCGACCAGGGACAGCACGACGAGGACGGCAACCAGGACGGTCGACCGCACGGTCCCGGCCCCCCGCCCGGCGGGCCGGTCATCCGTCATAACGCCGAGCGTACCGATCCGATCACGGCCTCCAGCGTCCCGCGCCCGGTGAACCCGGCCGCCAGCCGGTGCCCGCCACCGCCCAGCGCGACCGCCACCGCCGCCACGTCCACGCCGCCCTTGCTGCGCAGCGACACGCCCCACTCCTCCGGGCCCACCTGCTTGAGCACGCACGCGACGTCGGCCTCCTCGGCCACCCGTACCGCGTCGATCAGGCCCTCCAGCACGTGCCTGCCCTGCTCGTGGCGGGCCAGGTCGTCGAGGGTCGCGTAGGACCACACGAGGCCGCCCGGCCCGCTGTCCGGCTCGAGGACCGCCCGCGCGAGCACGTCGCCGTAGAGCTTCATGGCGCCGAAGGGCCGGTTGTCGAACAGCCGGCGGGAGATCTCCGCCGGCCGGATGCCCGTGGCCAGAAGCCGCGCCGCCAACTGGTGCACCGCCGGCGTGGTCAGGTCGAACTTGAACGAGCCGGTATCGGTGGACAGCGCGACGTACAGGCACTCCGCGATCTGTTCGTCCAGCGGTACGCCGAGGCGGTCCAGCAGCCCGGCGGCGACCACGGAGGTCGCCGCGGCGGTCGGGTCGATCAGGTGGATCTTGCCGTAGCCGGCGTTGGACGCGTGGTGGTCGAGCACGATGCTGGTCCGGGCCGTGTCGAGCCGGTTGATCAGCTCCCCGAGCCGCTCGGCACTGGCCGCGTCGAAGCAGATCAGCAGGTCGGGGGCTGCCGGCGCGGCGGTCGGCGGGGTGAGCAGGTCCAGCCCGGGCAGCGCGTCGAACGGCGGGGTGAGCGTGTACGGCTCGGGAAAGGTGGCCTGCGCCGGCACGCCCATCCGGCGCAGACCAAGCCCGAAGCCGAGCATGCTGCCCAGCGCGTCGCCGTCCGGGTTCATGTGGCAGACCAGCAGCACGCTCGCCGGTTCCGGCAGACCCAGGATGGCCGCCACCGCGGCCGCCCAGTGCTCGTCGGGGATGGCATCCACGACGCCGGCACCGGCGACCTCGGCGGTAGGCGTCACCTGCGGTCCCAGGCGCCCGCGGCGTCGCTGGTCTCGCTCGACCGCTCCGAGCTGACGAGTTCGTCGTCCTCGTCCTCGCTCTCCAGCTTGTAGGGCTGCGGGTCGCCGGCGTAGGCCTTGCCCGCCGCCATCCGCTGGACCTCGGCGTCCGCGCTGCGCGCCTGCGCCAGCAGCTCGTCGATGCGCTTGGCGTGATCCAGCACGTTGTCGAGGACGAAGGTGAGGGTCGGCGAGTGGCGCAGCCCGAGCGCCTTGCCGACGGTGCTGCGCAGCAGCCCCTTCGCGCTCTCCAGCGCGGCCGCCGTGCCCGACTGTGCCGCGGCGTCACCGAGCACGGTGTAGAAGACGGTGGCGTCGCGGAGGTCGTTGGTGATGCGCGCGTCGGTGATCGTGATCATGCCGAGTCGGGGGTCCTTGATCTGGGTTCGCACGACGGAGGCGACCAGCTCCCGGACGCGTTCCGCATGTCGACGTACCCGTGCCGGATCCGTCATTTCCCACCTCCGACAATGCGTTCCTGCGAACATCCTCGACATTACCTGGGTCACGCTGTGTCGCCAGAGTCATAGCCGCGCAGCTTGTCGCAGCGATCACCGGCCAGCGCTTGTCAGTCGCCCTCGTCATGCTCGCCGTGCAGCCGGCGGCGCACCGACAGCAGCTCCACCTCGGGCCGGCCGGCCACCAGCCGCTCGCAGGAATCGAGGACTTCTCGCACGTGGCGGGCGTCGGCGGCGATCACCGCGGCGCCGATCTCGGTGCGCCCGTGCCGGTCCAGCGCACCCACCTCGGCGGCGGACACCTCCAGCTTGCGCAGCGCGGCGACGATCGGCCGGACGTACGAGCGCTTCTCCTTCAGCGACTGTGAGTCACCGGGCAGCAACAGGTCGAAGACAACCGTTCCGCTGTACACGCAGGGAGGCTATGCGACTTCCGTCAGCTTCGCGACGAGTATCGGCGCGGGCTCCTCCGGTATCGGCGCGGCACCGGCGCCGAGCCGGGGATAGGGCCGGCGCGGGTCGGCCGAATTCGAGCTGCCGCCCCGACCCTGGTAGATCAACAACCCGTTGATCGGATCGGGTACCGCGTCCAGTGCGGCGATGACCGCGGGCAGCCGGCGGAACGTGGCCCAGTCCTCCGACTCGCGGAAGGCGACCTCGAAGATGACGCCCCAGCGGTGCTCCTGCCAGTTCCAGTCCTGCGCACCGTGCGAGAGCGCCGCCTCGATCAACGACGCTGAGTGCGCGTCCTTCCACCGCCCGGCCGGGAACCTCCCGTCCAGAACCTCGATGGACCACCAGCTCTCGGACATCGCCGATCCTCTGATCCTCACGAGAGGAGCGGCTGCGCCGCGCTTGCCCGGCGCGGCCCTCCGCGTGGAGGAGCGGCCTTCGGCCGCCCCCGGTCTTGACTACGGTAGCCCAGTCAGCGGCGAGCCACCAGGACATCGCGGTTGATCGCCTGGTCGACCCGGTGCTCCAGGTCTCCGTAGCCCGGGTCGTCCACAATAGACAGACCGTGCTCGGCGAGTACCTGCGCCGCGTCCGCCCGCTTGGCCACGTGCGTGTTCCAGGACAGGCCCAGCGCGCCGCCCGGGCGCAGCAGCGCCACCCAGACCGGTACCGCCGCGCGCAGCAGCGCGAGCGGATCGCGGGACAGGCCGCCGGCGCCGGTGTGGCTGCCGTGCGCCACGCCGTAGGGCGCGTCCGCGACGATCACGTCGGCGCATCCGGCGCGCAGGTACTCCCGGGCCTCGACGGTGTCCCCGTGATAGACGGCGATTCGCTGGCTCTCGTCGGTGCGGCCGCCGATGGTGGCCTCGAAACAGCGGGCGAGCAGGCGCCGGTCCCGGCGCACCGGGTGCAGGTCGGTCTGGTGCTTGATGCGCTTGCGGCGCAGCCAGGTGCGCAGGAACGCCGCGTAGGCGTCGACGTCCTTGCCGTCGCGCTCGATGCCGATCGCGTCGTACCCGTACATGAGGGCCTGGTTGAGGGTGGTACCCCGACCGCACAGCGGATCCAGTACGGTCACCGGGCCGTCGAGCATCCGCGGTGCCCGGGAACTGGCCAGCAGCGTCAGGTTGAGCAGCAGCTTGGTGAACTGCTCGTTGGTCTTGCCGGCGTACTTCGGGATCGTGATGAGGTCGTCGTCGAACCGGGCCAGCGGCGCCAGCGGTACCGGCCGCAGCAGGTCACCCACCACCTCGAACAGCGCGTACGCCGAGGACAGGTTCGCGAGGTGAGCCAGGTCCCGCCCGGTCAGGCCGGCCGGCGCGGTGAACCCGACGTACCGCAGGCCGCCCAGGCGCACCTCCCCGATGCCGTCCAGCGGGCCGGACAGCACCGACCCGAACGCGGTCAGCTCGGCCCGGCTCAGCCGCACCGACGCGTCCGCGTACACCCGGTTGGCGGACGGCGCGATGAGCATGACGAAACGCGGGGAGCCCACCGGGCCCCCCGCGCTCTCGTCGACGGGGATCAACTGCGCGGCTTCTCCCGCATCTCGTACGTCTCGATGAGGTCACCCACCTTGACGTCGTTGTAGTTGCCGAGCGTGAGGCCGCACTCGAAGCCCTCGCGGACCTCGGTCGCGTCATCCTTGAACCGCTTGAGCGACGAGATGGTGAGGTTCTCCGCCACCACCGCGCCGTCTCGCACGAGCCGGGCCTTGGCGTTGCGCCGGATGAGGCCCGACCGGACGATGCAGCCGGAGATGTTGCCGATCCGGGACGAGCGGAAGACCTCGCGGATCTCCGCGGTGCCCTGCTCGACCTCCTCGAACTCCGGCTTGAGCAGACCCTTGAGTGCCGCCTCGACCTCTTCGATGGCCTGGTAGATGACGGTGTAGTACCGGATCTCCACGCCCTCGCGCTCGGCGTACTCGCGGACCTTGCCCTCGGCCCGCACGTTGAACCCGATGATGATCGCGTCCGACGCGCTGGCCAGGTTGACATCGTCCTGGGTGACCGCGCCGACGCCCCGGTGGATGATCTTGAGCTGTACCTCGTCGGACACCTCGATCTTGACGAGGGCGTCCTCCAGGGCCTCCACCGAACCGGAGCCGTCGCCCTTGAGGATCAGGTTGAGCGTGTCCTTCTCGCCCTCCTTGATCCGGTCGAGCAGCGTCTCCAGCGTCACCCGACCGCCGCGGTTGGCGATCTGGGCAGCCCGGTCGCGGGCCTGCCGCTGCTCGGCGATCTGCCGGGCGGTGCGGTCGTCCGCCACCGCCAGGAAGGTGTCGCCGGCACCGGGTACCGCGGTCAGGCCGAGCACCTGGACCGGGCGCGCCGGCCCGGCCACCGGTACGGGCTTGCCGTTCTCGTCGAGCATGGCCCGGACCCGACCGTGGGCGTCACCGGCCACGATCGCGTCGCCGACGTGCAGCGTGCCCTTCTGCACCAGGACCGTGGCCACCGGGCCGCGACCGCGGTCCAGGTGCGCCTCGATCGCGATGCCCTGGGCCTGGCCGTCGACCGGCGCCCGCAGGTCCAGCGCCGCGTCGGCGGTCAGCAGGACGCCGTCCAGCAGCCCGTCGATGTTCATGCGGCTCTTGGCGGAGATGTTGACGAACAAGGTGTCGCCGCCGTACTCCTCCGCGACCAGCCCGTACTCGGTGAGTTGCTGGCGTACCTTGTCGGGGTTCGCCTCGGGCTTGTCGATCTTGTTGACCGCCACCACGATCGGCACGTCGGCCGCCTTGGCGTGGTTGAGCGCCTCGATCGTCTGCGGCATCACGCCGTCGTCAGCGGCGACGACCAGTACGACGATGTCGGTCACCCGCGCACCACGAGCACGCATGGCGGTGAACGCCTCGTGACCCGGGGTGTCGATGAGGGTGATGCGCCGGTCGGCGCCGTCCACCTCGGTGTGCACCTGGTAGGCACCGATGTGCTGGGTGATGCCACCGGCCTCCTTGTCGACCACGTTGGCGTCACGCAGCGCGTCGAGGAGCTTGGTCTTTCCGTGGTCGACGTGACCCATGACGGTCACGACCGGCGGCCGGATGACCAGGTCGTCCTCGTCGCCCTCGTCGGCGCCGAACTCGAGGTCGAAGGTCTCGAGCAGCTCGCGGTCCTCGTCCTCGGGGGAGATGACCTGGACGACGTAGTTGAGCTCCTCGCCGAGC
>JBBWZQ010000059.1:0-4892 GCA_039649115.1 Micromonosporaceae bacterium
GAGATCCCGCGCAGCGCCCGTACCGCCGTCGGACCGCGCCCGTGTGTCCGGTGCACGTCCCGCAACTCCAGCACGTTCATGATGTCGGCACCTCCGCGCTTTCGGGTGACACGGGATTGGGGCTGGATGCCGGGCGTGCGTACCGCATCAGGCTCGTCTCGCAGTGGTCCAGCCAGCGGATCTCCGCCTCGGCCTGGAAGAGCATCGCGTCCAGCACCAGGCGCCAGGCCAGGTCGTCCGGCCGGTCGGCACCCGCCTTGAGTCGCGTGTACTCCTGCAGCGCCCGCATGGTCGCGGTGCGCTGGGTGCGCAGCACCGCCCCGACGTCCACGCGCGGGGTGGTGAGCGCGAGGGCCAGCTTGATCGTCAGCTCGTCACGCGGCCGGTCGGTACGGCTGATCGGCGTGCGGAACCAGGTCGCCAGCTCGGCACGCCCCGAGTCGGTGATCTCGTACGGTCGCTGCCCCCCGTCGTGCTCCGGCAGCGCCCGCACCAGGCCGTCGCGCTCCAGCCTCGTCAAGGTCGTGTAGACCTGCCCGATGTTCAGCGGCCAGGTACCGCCGGTGGACTCCTCGAAGCTGGTCCGCAGCTGGTATCCGTACATGGGCCCGCGCTGAAGCAGGGCGAGCAGGCCGTGTCTGATGGACATGGCTACTGAGTATGCATACCGCGTATGCAAAGGTCAAGCTGGGCTTGCCGGCGGCCCCGCCGAACGCGGGTCCGAAGAGGCGCCTAGCCGCCCGGCAGCGCGACGGTGCCGGGCTGCTGGCCGGCCGCGCGCCGCCACCGGGCCGCCCGCAGTGCCGAGTCGGTCAGCCCGTCCAGCGCGGCACGGCGCTGGTCGACCGAGCCGGCCGGGAGCACCGCGCGCCACAGCGCGCCGGTCCGCTCCTCGATCTGCCGCGCCAGCCGGATCGCGCTGGCCTGGTCGGTCACCGGGAACGGCAGGGCGTAGACCGGATCCGCCGCCGGGGGAGTGGTGCCAGCGGCCGACAGCGCCTCCAGCAAGGCGTCCCGCCGGTTGCGGTGCGTCCCCTCGGCCTGCCGCCCCTGGATGAGCAGTGCACCGGTCAGATGTGCGCCAATCACCCCGTACCCGTAGATCGCGGCATGCTCCCCGGCCAGCACCGCCACCAGAGCATCCTGCGCCGTCACGCCCCCACCACTTCCCTGTTGAGGTGGGATCTTGGCGACAAAGACACCGGGTCTGGTGCTTTCCTGCCAAGATCCGGCATCCAGCGTGCGGAGAAGGTCACGTGAGGACCTCCAGATGCGTCGCGCGGCAGGCGGCGATCGAGCCCAGCAGCGCCGCGTATCCGGCCGGCCCGGCCAGGCACGCGGTCACCGCGTCGGCCTGCGCCGAGCGCTCCGCGGTGCGCAGGGCGGCCAGGGCGGCCCGGGCATCGGCGGGGCCGGGGGTGCTCGCGGCCGGGTCCGGCGGGCCGCTCGGCACCGCCCGCCCCATCGCCGCGTCCAGCGCGGTGACGTGCGTCCAGTGCTCGGCCCGCAGCGGCGCCAGCCGCCCGGCCAGCCCGGGCTGCGCCGCGACGGTCGCGTCGTACCGCGCGACCAGGGCCAGCGTGCCCGAGAGCACGGCCGACAGCGGGTGCGCCGAACTCATCGCGCCCGGGTCCGCGCCGCTCCCGCCCGGTGTCCAGCACCCCGCGAGGGTGGCGGTCGCTGCCGCCACACCGCTGATCAACAGAGCCCGCCGGGGCGTACCCACCGGATCGTCGTCCCTTCCGCGCACCCGGAAAGTGAACCATGAGAACTGGTACCCGCAGGAACGGTCCGGCATCTACCCGGCATGTATGGAGCCATCTTGGGTTACCGCGCGTTACGCTCTGCCCAGCCGCCGTCCGCGGTTACCGGACCGTGCGGCGTGTTGGTGTGTCTGATGGTCATGTTTCTGATGATCATGCTCATGGGCGACAGCGTGTGATGAAAGTGCGGAGTGCGGGGCTTGAGATCGGAGGTGCGGCATGGCTGGGCGCGACCGCGCCGCCGGCCGGACACCGGCTCGTGGAACGGGCCGGACCAGCCCGGACCGATCGGCGCGCCCGGCTGTTGACACCGACCTGACCGCGCGGCGGACTCGTGAGCCGGCACTCGGGTTGGATCGGCAAGGCGGCGTCCAAAAGTTGCGGGCCGTGATCGCACCGGCGGTGGCGGCCGCCGGCTACGACCTCGAGGACCTGGCCGTGTCCCGGGCCGGGCGGCGCCATGTGGTGCGGGTGGTGGTGGACGGCGACGGCGGCGTCAGCCTGGACGCGGTCGCCGACCTGTCCCGCGACCTGTCCTCGGCGATCGACGCGGAGGAGCAGGCGCGGGGCGATCTCATCGCCGGCGAGTACGTGCTGGAGGTCAGCTCGCCCGGCGTGGACCGGCCGTTGACCGAGCCCCGGCACTGGCGGCGCAACGTCGGCCGACTGGTCGCGGTGCAGGCCGGCGGGGAACGGCTGACCGGCCGGGTCAGCGCGGCCGACGAGGACGGGGTGACGCTCGAGGTGGCCGGGGGACCGCGCCGGTGGGGCCATGCCGACCTGGGCCCCGGCCGGGTGCAGGTCGAGTTCGGCCGGCTGGATGAGCTCCCCGACGAGGACTATGACGAAGAGGAGGACGAGGAGTGAACATCGACCTCGCTGCCCTCCGCGCGCTGGAACGCGAGCGGGAGATCCCGTTCGAGACGATCCTCGCCGCGATCGAGACGGCGTTGCTCACCGCGTACCGGCATACCGAGGGCGCCCACCCGCACGCCCGGGTGGAGATCGACCGCAAGACCGGCGCGGCCACCGTGTACGCGCAGGAGTTCGACCCGGACGGGGGCGGGCTCGCGCGCGAGTACGACGACACCCCGCACGACTTCGGCCGGATCGCCGCGATGACCGCCAAGCAGGTGATCCTCCAGCGCCTGCGGGAGGCCACCGACGAGGTGCACTTCGGCGAGTACGTCGGGCGCGACGGCGACCTGGTCACCGGCGTGATCCAGGCGCACGAGGCGCGCACGGAGAAGGGCATCGTCACCGTCGACCTGGGCAAGCTGGAGGCGGTCCTGCCCGCCGCCGAGCAGGTCCCGGGGGAGGTGTACGAGCACGGCATGCGCATCAAGTGCGTGGTGGTGCACGTGGCCAAGGGCTTCCGGGGACCCCAGATCACCCTGTCCCGCTCCCATCCGGGCCTGGTCACGAAGCTCTTCGCGCTGGAGGTACCGGAGATCGCCGACGGTACGGTGAAGATCGAGAAGATCGCGCGCGAGGCGGGGCACCGGACCAAGATCGCCGTACGCTCGACGCAGCCCGGCGTCAACGCCAAGGGCGCCTGTATCGGCCCGATGGGCCAGCGGGTACGGGCGGTCATGAGCGAGCTGCACGGCGAGAAGATCGACATCATCGACTGGTCGGACGACCCCGCCACATTTGTCGGCAATGCGCTGTCACCCGCGAAGGCGCTGCGGGTGGAGGTGGTCGACGCCGCCAGCCAGGCGGCCCGGGTCACCGTGCCGGATTACCAGCTGTCCCTCGCGATCGGGCGGGAAGGGCAGAACGCCCGGCTCGCCGCGCGGCTGACCGGCTGGCGCATCGACATCCGGCCGGACACGGCCCCGGCTCCAGATCATCCGGGAACTGCGGGGGCGGGAGCGGCGACGGCCGAGGCGGCGGGGTAGACTTCCTCAGTGGTACGACGTGCGTCGCCGGAGCGCACCTGTGTGGGTTGCCGGCAACGTGCGCCAGCCAAGGAGTTGCTGCGAATCGTCGCGGAAGTGCGCGAAGGTGTTGTTTTCACCCTTGTGCCCGACCCGGCGCGCAGAAGGCCGGGTCGGGGAGTTCACTTGCATCCCGATCCGGCTTGCCTCGCGCTTGCTGAGCGCCGGCACGTTTTCGGACGTGCACTGCGCGTAACCGGTGTCCTGGACACCGGCCAGCTCGCCGGGGCGATCGCCGGGGCCAACGCTCCGGGCGGACCTCCGGGTCCGTGCGACTCGCAGTCACCGACGGTGGAGCAGGAACGCTCCACCCGACCCAGCAAGGTAGGACGACCGACATGAGCACACGATGAAGTCGCTTCAATGACCAGGCTTCAAGTGCGGGAGTGAGGTCGACGCGGGTACCTGCCCGCGCGGCCTCGGAATGAGGAGTGCAGTGGCAGGTAAGGCCCGCGTACACGAGCTGGCAAAGGAGCTCGGGGTCGAAAGCAAGACCGTACTCGCCAAGCTGAAAGAGATGGGCGAGTTCGTCAAATCGGCGTCGAGCACTGTCGAGGCGCCCGTGGCGCGACGGTTGCGCGTCGCCTTGGAGGCCGGTTCCGCTTCGGCGTCGGCGCCCTCGTCACCACCGACCGCGCCGGCAGCGGCAGCGGGTGCCGGTGGTCCCCGGGTGTCGGCCAAGCCGGCACCGCCCAGGAGGGTCACTCCCCCGGCGAAGAAGGCACCGGCACCGCCGCCCGCGGCACCGGTGATCAAGCCGGCGAGCGCCCACGACATCGAAGTGGCGGCCGCGGAGGCGCGCGCCGCCGCACTCAAGGCAGACCAGGAGGCCGCGGTCAAGGCGGCCCAGCAGGCTCGCCAGCGGCCGGTCGCCGAGCCGGCCGCGCCGGCGAGCCTGCCCAAGCCAGGTCCCGGGATGGTTCCGCCACGCCCGGGTTCTCCGGCGGCTGGTCGCCCCGGTGCCCCGCAGGCACCCGGTGGGGGGCGTCCGTCGGGACCTCGGCCACCGCGCAGCGGTGGCAACAACCCGTTCGGCATCAGCCAGAGCGGGCCGCGGCCGAGCCCGTCGGCGATGCCGCCGCGGCCCAACCCGGCCTCGCTGGGTGGGCCCCGGCCCAACCCCTCGCAGATGCCCACACAGCGGCCGGGCGCCCGGCCTGACCGGCCCGACCGGCCGCCCCGCCTCGGT
>JBBWZQ010000079.1:0-92277 GCA_039649115.1 Micromonosporaceae bacterium
CCGAGATGACCCTGCGCGACATCGACCACCGGCTCGACGCCATGGTGCTACTCAACGCCACCGGCATCCGCCCGGACCAGGCCGGCCAGGTGACCGACATCCGCCAGCTGCCCCCGGCGGCGGTCAGCAAGCTCGCCTTCCACAACCCGGCGCTGCGCCCCGATCCGGCCGCGCTGACCGACGCGCAACGCGCCGGCTCGGCAGCCAACCAGAAGACCATGGCCTCGTACGCCGGCGACGAGTTCCTGTTCGCCCCGAAGCTGCGCCGCCGACTGCACCGGGTCGCGATCCCGGTGCTCGTCGCCTGGGGCACGGAAGACGGCGTGCTCATGCCCGACTACGGCCAGGCATACGCGAACGCCTTCCGCAACGGCCAGTTCCACCCCATCCCCGACGCCGGTCACTTCCCGCACATCGAGCAGCCCAAGGGCGTCCTGGCGGCCATCGGCGACTTCGCCGACAACGTCGTCGAGGCCCCCGCCGGATGACCGGAGAGCGGCGGCTGCGCCACCATTGCGGCACAGCGGATCGCTCGGTGACTCTGCGGTATTTCCAAACGTGTCCGATGTCAGGCGAGTGCGGCCCAGGCTGCGCGCGGAACGCAGTGACGGTGTGGAGAACCGGCAGCGAATCCTGGCGGCGGCGACAGCGGCGGTCATACGCGACGGGTTGAAGGAGCCGCTCGTGACGGTGGCAAGCGCGGCCGGCGTCGGCATCGGCACCCTGTATCGGCACTTCCCGAGCCGCGCGCCGCTGCTGGACGGGCTCGTCGTGCAATCCCTACGACTCCCGTCGTGGACGACATCCGGGCGGCCAGCCGGTGCATCCCGTCCACGACCGTCCGCGTCGCCAGGTGCACGGCGGCCGGCGAAGCCGACACCGCGATCGAAGCGGTGCGCGGCTACTTCTACCGCATGATCGAACGCCGCGACCAGCGCATCCTTCCGCAGCGCGGCGGCCCCGTGGTGGCGGGCGCCGAAGCGGCCGCGCTGCGCGAGGAGGTCGGCCGGGAACTCGGGGACATCCTCCGCCGGGGCCTCGTGGACGGCACGGTCAGGGCCGGACTGACTCCGCTCGACCTGATCGTGATGGCGACCATGGTGGCCCAGCCGCTGCCGTACGTCACGGACTGGGGTCGCGTCGCCCGGCGGGCGGCCGACGTGTACCTGGCCGGCATGTCGCCCGGCGACGGCCGGGAAACGACGGAAGGCGACCTGCGCTGACGGCGACCGCGGTGTAGATCACTTTTCTCAACCGGATCTTCTTCTCGGCCCGGTCCGGCGCTAGGTTTGTCCGGACTTTTTCCGCCGTCTAGAGTTCCGCTCGCCCACTACGGGGAGACCGACATGAGCATGTTCTATCTGGCCCAGCCCGATCAGCAGCAGCAGCTCGAATGGCTTAACGGCGGCACGCTGGCCATGCTGCTCGACGGCAAAGCCACCGACGGCCAACTGATGATGGGCCGCTTCGACGTCAGCAAGGGCGAGGCGCCGCCGTACCACAAACACACCCGCGAGGACGAGGTCTTCATGCTGATCAAGGGCACGGCCCTGGTCTGGTACGACGACCAGGAGTACGACGTAGCCGAGGGTGGCGTGATGTTCCTGCCCAAAGGCGTCCCGCACGCATACCGCATCACGTCCGACAAGGCCGACCTGCTGATGATCAACACCCCGGCCGGCATCGAGGGCATGTTCCGGGCCTCGGGACGCGACAAGTCCACCCGTCGCCCGCTCGGCTTCGAGATCGCACCGGACCCGGCCATCGCCGAGCAATACGGAAACGTCATCGTCGGCCCGCCGCGCTGACCGCCGTACTCTAAAGAGCCTTCATGACGTTGCGACTCGGATCCGCAGATCGCCGCGGCGCTCGCCCCGATCCTCGAACACGCGGGCGACATCACCCCGCCGCCGGTAGCTGGCCCAACCGCCAGGTCGGATCGCTTGACCGTCTCGCGGGAGGTGCCGCACGGCACCGGGGTGGAGTCGGCGATGCGGATCGGGTGTTGCCACAGGTCGGTGTCTGCGGCCAGAACGGCGGTGAGGTGGGCGATCTGGGTGGTCAGCTTGCGCAGCCGCTTGTTGTAGCCGGGTTGCTTGGGCAGGCCGGGGAACAGGTGGATGACGGCCTTGCGGGCGTAGCGGATCCAACGGTTCTCGTCGGGGTAGCCCAGCAGGGCCTGGATGGCCGATACCGTGATCAGTTCGGCGCCGGTGATCTTCGGGAGGATCCCGACCTTCGGCTGCCATCGTGTGAGCTGGGGTGACGCCTTCAACTCGTCGTCGATCTTGACCTAGAGTGCGGTGGCGACGGTGTCCAGATCGACGTGCACGTGGCCTCCATGGTCTCGTTGCCAGGCAACGTCGATCATGGCCACCCTCGCCTTCCTTCACCAGTCCGTACCCCTTTGAATAAGTCATCTGGGACTCCGGCCACCCGGAAGCCGCCCGGGCCGCCCTGTACCCGTTACTGGCGACGACTTCGCCACGCCTGCGGCCAATACCATGGAGGCACGAGGGGGAGCCATGGGTATGCTGACGCTCGACGGACCGATTCAGTCCACGCTGTTCACCGTGGGCCACGACTACGATCCGGAACCCATCCGGGGCCGCATGCGGCAGATCTTCAACCGCGTCATGCGCGACGGCGAGGACGTGTTCGAAGGTGGCGCCAGCATCAGCCAGGTGTGTTACCTCCTGCACCTCGCCCGGAAGACCCGTGCCCGGACCATCGTCGAAGTGGGCTTCAATATCGGGTACTCCTGTCTGGGGTTTCTCGAAGCGTCACCCACCACGCGAGTGATCTCGTTCGAGTTGAACGACCGGCCCTGCGTCGGGACAGCCAAGGCGTTCATCGACAGGCACTACCCGGGTCGACACCGGCTCGTCATAGGCGACTCTCGGGAGACGCTCCCGCTCTACGCGACGGGCATGCACACCGACCGCGCCGACCTGATCTTCATTGATGGCGGCCACGAATACGACATCGTGACGAAGGACATCCGCAATGCGTCGGAGTTGGCCGGCGACCGCGCGGTCGTCGTGCTCGACGACATGACGCCGTGGTATCCGTGGGGAACCGGGCCCACGAATGCCTGGCGGGAAGCGATCGAGGACGGGCTGATCGCCCCGCTGGAGTATCTGACCGACGCCACTCCGGGCGACTCCGTGGTCGGGCCCGCGGACCGGTGCTGGGCGGTCGGCCGGTACGTGCACGCGGATCGGCAGCTGCCCCGAGCCTGACCGCGATGCCCTCAGCCGTCGCAGGCGTCGACCAGGATCCGTTCGAGGCCCCGCAGGATGCTGGCCGGCCGGTCCTCGGGCATGCCGGTGGTGTCGGCCGTCAGCGTGATCCGCGCGGCGTCGGTCAGTGCCCACAGCGTGAACAGCACATCCCTTGACGGGTAGGCGGCCGGCGTCCGGGTCTCTCGGAGACGGCTGCGCCCCAGCACCTCCCGAGCGTCGCCCGCCGGACCGGGCGGCGGCCTACACTCCTCGCCGACTCCGTACCGCAGGTTGACCGAGTACCGGAGCGCGATGGCGCCGCGCCGCTCTCGCTGTATCTCCCGGAAGACCATGTCGCAGCGGTCCGGATCGGACCAGCCGTGGTGGTAGGCGGCACGCGACGCCAGCGCGACGCGCCGGCAGGCTTCCGGAAACGGCACCGCGGTCAGGTCGAAGAAGGCCGGCACCACCTGGAAGAGGTTGGCCGGCGACCGGCTTCCTGCTCCCCGCCCCTCGCGCCAGCGTGACGCCTGCCCCGCTCATTTGTCCGGCAGCGCAGACGGGTTCAGCGACATGCCGCCGTCGACCACGATGTTCCCGCCGGTGATCCAGGAGCCCGCCGGGCTGCACAGGAACACCACCGTGGGCGAGATGTCGTCCGGTGTGCCGAGCCGCCGCAGCGGGACCTTGTCCACGATCCCGGAAAACGCCCGCGAGCTGTCCGTACCCAACATGTTGGCCGCCACGCCGTCGGTCGGCACAGGTCCGGGACCGATCGCGTTGACCCGCACGCCGTGGCGGCCCCACTCCGAGGCCCAGGACGCGGTCAGCGACACGATCGCCGCCTTCGACGCCCCGCAGTGGGCGAAGCCTGGAAATCCCCGCTCCGGCGTTGCCAGGGTGATGTTCACGACCACACCGTGCCGGCGCGTGATCATGTCACCGACGAACGCCTGGGTGACGTTGACCGTGCCGTGCAGATCGGTTTCGAGCACCGTGTCGAATGCCCGGCGGCTCATCCGCTCGGCCCGCACCGGGAAGTTGGCGGCGGCGTTGTTCACCACGATGGTCGACGGCCCGGACCGGTGCAGGACGTAGTCGCGCAGCCGCTCCACGTCGGCCTCCTTGCGCACGTCGCACGGAATGGCGCCGCACAACTCGCCGATCTGGTCCGCGATCGCGATCTGCGCCTGGTCCAGCCGCTGCGCCGACCGGGAGGTAATCGTCACATCGGCGCCGCAGGCCGCGAGATCCCGGGCGATGGCCAGCCCGATGCCCGACCCGCCGCCGGTCACCACCGCCACCTCGCCCTGCAGCGTCTTGGGGTTGAACACACGGTGGATCCCGCACACCTCAGTACCGTCCGGCGCGGTCACCGCGCGCCGCCCACCGGGAGCGCGCCGGTAAGACTGCGGACCTCCGCCGTCAGCGTCCGCAGCGTGGGGGTGTCGAACAGGCTTCCGGCGCTGACCTCGACGCCGAACCGGGCGCTGATCCGCGCGGCCACCTGCACCGCGCCCAGCGAGTCGCCACCCAGTTCGAAGAAGTCGTCGTCCACGCCCAACTCGGTCAGGCCCAGGGCGTCGCCCCACAGCCGGCGCAGTTCGCTGAGAACCTCGTCGTCGTCTGCTCCCGGAGCTACCGCCGGGGAGGCCGCCACCGGCGGAACCGCCGCGACGGCCGGGGCCTCGACCCGGTCCCGGTGCGGAGCAGCAGCCGGCGCCGGGATCGTCGGTGCCGGCTCCTGCCGTCCACTGTGGACTGGCTGCGGGTGCCCGCGGGGCGGGTCGGTCCAGGGAATGCCCGGCACCTCCAGCGGCCGGGCCGGAAGGTCGACGAGGACCACCGGCGGCCGCCCGGGGCACAGGCTGTCCAGGAAGGCTGCCGCACCGTCCTCGGGGCGCAGCAGCCAGGCCGGTGCGCCGTCGAGGTCGGGCCGCGGCGCCGGGACCGCCGGGCGCGGCGAGGTGGCCCGCGCGCCGTTGGCGTGGGGTTCAGGCTCTGCGGTGGGGTCGAAGCCGTCGAGCACCTCGCGGGTGACGAACGACTCGGCGCGCAGCAGGAGGGTGTGGCTGGCCGTATCGATAATGTCGAAGCTGACGGGTCGCCGCCCCCGGCCGGCGCTTTCCAGGAACCAGGCGTGCACCGTCACGTCGGCGGTCAGCGGCTGGAACACGGTGATCCGGCGATACATGAAGGGCGCGTACTCGTGCCCCGGCTCGACGTCGGTGAGCACGCCGGCGGCCACGTCAAGCAGCGCCGGGTGCACCGGGTGGTCGGCGAGGTCGGCCCGGAACCGTTCCGGCAGTACCAGCCGGGCCAGTGCCTCCGTGGCGTGGCCGCTGGTGGCTACCGTGCTGCTCCACCGGGGGCCGAAATGCATCCAACCGGCGAGGGAGAACTCCGTCTCGGTGGCCAGCCGCTCCGCGAGGTGCACGGGATCGGGCGGCGCGACGGCCTTGCCGGGACGGAAGGTACCGGTGGCGTGGTCGGTCCAGCGGCCGCCGCCCGCCACCCGGCACGACTGGATCCGGAACCGGTGCACGCCGGCGAGTTCACCCACCACGACCCGCACCCGCCGCGCCGTGTCCCCCACGACCGGCGTGAAGAAGACCATGTCCCGCAACTCGATCGGCCAGCCGGTCGCCGGTACGCCGGTCGCCCGGGCGGCCAGGACCGCGAGTTCGACCAGGGCGGTGCCGGGCAGCACCGGTACGTCGCGGAAGAGGTGCTCGTCGAACTCCCAGTCCTCGCCCGGGGTGCGGATCACCTCCAGGACCGTCCGCTCCGCCGCGTGGTCGCGCGGGCCGCCACCGTTCACCCGGGTTCCCCCGTCGGGTGCGCCCTGCCCGCCCAGCACCTTCGCCGCGGTAGGCGAGTCGGCCAGCATTCCGACCTCGGCCCAGCCCGGCCACTGTACCGACAGCGTGCGCCGGGCAGCTTGCCCGGGCCGGCTCGCGTAGGCGTCGAGAAAGGCGTTGGCCGCCGCGTAGTCCGCGCTGCCGTACAGCCCGGCCAACCCGGCCTGGCTGGAGAACAGGGCCAGGAAGTCCAGCGCGGGGCGGCGGGCGAACACCTCTTCGATCGCCAGGATGCCCGCAGCCTTCGGACGGAGCACCGCGCGCATGTCGGCCCGGTCCCGGCGCTCCACCAGCCCGCCACCGGCCAACCCGGCCGCGTGCACCACACCGTGCACCGTGCCGAACCTGTCCTCCACAGTGGACACCACCCGGTCGAGTGCCGGTACCTCCGCCACGTCCACGGCGAAGGTCTCCACCTGCGCGCCGGCCTCGACCAGCCCAGCCAGCGTCCGCTCCAGCAGGTCGCGCGCCGCGGGATCCCGCCCGTCCGGGCCGGTGCGGCCGAGCAGGGCGATCCGGGGGCACAGGCCGGTCTCAGCCAGTGTGCGCGCGATGACCAGGCCGATGCCGCCGAGCCCACCGGTGATGAGGTATGTGCCCTTGCTGCGCAGTCGGGGCGGCTGATCGGCGTCCCGTAGCGTCGCCAGGCGGGGTAGCCACCGGCAGCCGCCGCGCAGCGCAACCACCGGGAGCGCCGGCCCGGCCAGGACGCTGGCGAGCTGGTCGGCGTCGATCTCCCCGGCCACGTCCACGACCTGCCCGGTCAGCCCGGCCACCTCGCGCTCCGCGGTACGCAGCAGACCGGTGACCGACGCGCTGGCCGGGTTCACCGGCTCAGATCCGGTGACGTTGACCAGCCCCCGGCCCAGTATCACCAAGCGAACCGGGAGCCGGTGCTGGCGGTGTATCGCGGCGGCCGCCTGGATCGCGCCGTGCACCGCGTCCAACCCGGCCCCGAGTTGCTCCTCCAGCGAGTCGCGGCCCACCTGGTACGGCGCCTCCAGCAGGCCCGCGTGTGCGAGCACCAGTCCGTTGGTGCCGCGCCCGGCCGCGCTGTCCAGCAGGCGCTGCCAGCCGGCGGGCCCGGTGGGATCGAACTCGCCGCCGGGTACCGCGCGCACCGTCCGGTACCCGGCGCGCTGGAGGCCGGTCACGACCTGACGGGCCACGGCCGGATCCCGCGGCGCCAGGAGC
This sequence comes from Micromonosporaceae bacterium, assembly GCA_039649115.1. Lineage (GTDB taxonomy): Bacteria > Actinomycetota > Actinomycetes > Mycobacteriales > Micromonosporaceae > DATEJJ01. Next base: position 7,280 of record JBBWZQ010000079.1, read on the forward strand.
ACCGCGGCGCCGGTGGCCGGGCCCGGAGCCGGCGGCGGTAGCGGATCGCGGTCGCGGACCCAGTCCAGCTCGGCCAACCGCCAGGCGGCACCGGACGGCGCCGGCGCTGCACCCGCCACGGGCGGCGTGGGCTGCGCCGGGGCGGGCGCCGCGTCCGCTGCGGGGCGGGATTGCGGCGCCGCGGCCGGAGCGGGTGGTGCCTCGGCCGGCGGCTCAGCCGCTGCGGGTTCCAGCCAGAACCGGCGTCGCTGGTACGGGTATCCGGGTGCGGCGACGCGCCGGTACCCGCGGCCCTGGTCCACCCGGGCGAAGTCGACCGCCGCCCCGTCCACCCACAGCCGGGCCAGCACCTCGTCCACTGTGGACGCGCGCCCGTCCCGGGAGGTGGTGGCGTGCACGCGCGACCGGGTGGTACGCGCGTCTTCCCGCGCGCGCAGCAGCCGGGTCAGCGTGTGGCCCGGTCCCACTTCCAGTACCGTGGCCGGGCCGCCGGCGAACAGCGCCTGGGCGGCGCGATCGAACCGCACCGGTTGACCGATCTGCTCTGCCCAGAAGGTGGGCGAGCACGCCTGCTCCGCGGTGAGCACGGCGCCGGTGGCCGCGGAGATGACCGGGATCGCGGGCGGGTTCAGCGGCAACTCCCGCAGGGCCGCCGCGAAGGCCGGCACCGCGTCCGCCACGACCGGCGAGTGGAACGCGTGTGACGTATTGAGTATCCGGCCGGTGTGGCCACGGTCCCGCAGGGCGGCGGCCACCTCGTCGATGGCCTCCGCGGTACCCGCCACCACCAACCGGTCCGGCGCGTTGACGGCGGCCACCACCACGGTGTCCGGGAGCAGGCCGGCCAGTTCCGCCTCGCCGGCCGGCACGGCGAGCATGCGACCCGGCGGCATCTCCCGCAGGCACCGGGCGCGTGCGGCAACCGCGCGCAGGCCCGCCTCGAAGTCGAAGACTCCGGCGACCGCGGCGGCGACCAGTTCACCGACGCTGTGGCCGATGAGAACCTCGGGCGTCACGCCCCAGTGCAGCAGGCAGTGCGCCAGCGTCGTTTCCAGCACGTACAGCAGGGGCTGCGCCACTTCGGTCGGCGCGAGGCGCTGCGGATCCTCCGCCTGCCGCCACACCGCCCGCAGATCCTGCCCGAGCAGCGGGGCCAGCACGTCGAACGCGGCGTCGCATCCCCGCCGGAACAACGGCTCCCCGTCGTACAGGTCGTGGTACATGCCGGGTAGCTGAGCACCCTGCCCCGGAAAGGCGAAGACCACCGAGCGCGACTCGCCATCGGCGCGCAGGACCCGGTCGGGGTCGGCGAGCGCAGCCGCCGCCGTCGCGGGATCCTCGGCCAGCACCGCGCCGCGCAGCGCGCGGTGCGTCCGGCCGACTCGCAGAGTGTAGGCCAGGTGCGGGAAGTCCCCGGCCGGCACCCGGCCGACGTGCCCGGCGAGGCGCTGGCGCAGCGCCTCCGCCGCCTGACCGTCCACAGCGGACCAGAGCACTATTTCCCGGGCGCGGCCGGGCACGGCGGCCTCGACGGGTGGTGGCTCCCGCAGCACCATGTGCGCGTTGGTTCCGCCGATACCGAACGAGCTGACACCGGCGTACCGGGGCCGCTCACCCGGGGACTCCCAGTCGGTGAGCTTGGTGTTGACGAAGAACGGTGAGTTCGCCCAGTCAACCTCCGGGTTCGGCGTCTGGACGTTGATGCTGGGCGGCACCTGGCGGTGGGTCAGCACCAGCGTCGCCTTGATCAGCGCCGCGATCCCGGCCGCCTGGCCCAGGTGCCCGATGTTGGACTTGACGGAGGTGATGGCGCAGTACTGGCTGGGCAAGGGTTCCGGGCTCACCGACTGGAACGCCTCGGTGAGGCCGGCCAGTTCGATCGGGTCACCGACCCGGGTCGCAGTGCCGTGCGCCTCCACGTACCCGATGTCGCGCGGGTGCACGCCGCTGTCCCGCAGCGCCCGGCCGATGCACTCGCTCTGCCCCGCCACGCTCGGCGCGGTGTACCCCACTTTCCGGTTGCCGTCGTTGTTGATCGCCGAGGCGAGGATGACACTGTAGACGGTGTCGCCGTCGCGCACCGCCGCGTCCAGCGGCTTGAGCAGCACGGCGCCGACCCCGTCACCGAAGTTGGTGCCGGTGGCGTGCGCGTCGAAGGCCCGCACCGTGCCGTCCCGGGCCAGGATCCCGCCCTCGAGGTAGTGGTAGCCGCGGTGGTAGGGAAACTCCAGATCCACGCCTCCGGCGGCCGCCATGTCGCAGTCGCCGGCCCGGATCGCCGTACAGGCGACGTGTACCGCGACCAGCGAGCTGGAGCAGGCGCTCAGGAGCGTCATGGCCGGTCCGCGCAGCCCCAGCCGGTACGAGATGTAGGTGGCCATGTAGTCGGCGTGATTGCCGACGTCCACGGCCAGGAATCCGACCTTGGACACCACGTCCGGTCGCCGCTCGATGTGGTCGTACCGGTACCGGTTCACATTGGTACCGGCGAACAGCCCGATCCGGCCCGGGTACCGGGCCGGATCGTAGCCTGCGTGTTCGAGGGCGGCATGCACTGATTCGAGCATCACCCGGTACTGCGGGTCGCGCAGTTCCGTCTCGCGCGGCGTCATCCCGAACAGCCGGTGGTCGAACTGGTCGGAGTCCGGCAGCACCGGTCGCTTGCGCACGTAGCTCGACGCGGCGATGGCCTGCGGACTCTCCTGGTACCGCAGCAACTCCTCGTCGCTCAGCTCAGTCAGGCAGTCCCGACCTACGACGAGATTCGCCCAGAACTCGTCGACGTCCGCCGCTCCGGGAAATCGACCCGCCATCCCGACAATGGCTATGGGTTCGGTCGTGCCCATGCACACCCCTCCTCGGAGCGGTCAGATGGTGAGGCTGGCCCGCAGCGGGTGCCCGAGCATGGCGGCCCGGGTCAGTTCGGCCTTGTTACCGAGGCCGAGCTTGACCCGGATCCGTTTTACGTACGTGTCGACGGTGTGCCGGCTGATACCCAGCCGGCGCGCGATCTGGTCGTGGGTGAGCCCCCAGGAGATCTGCCGCAGTACCTGCTGCTCCCGGTCGGACAGCGGGCTTTGGCCCAGTTCGCCCGGGCGGACCAGGTCACCGCCCGCGGTGGCTGGGCCGTCCGGCTCCTCCGGCACCTGGGCAAACGCTTTCCTAGCGTGGCGATGGATCGCCGCCACGATTGCCTCGGGATGCTCCTGCTTGCTGACAACTGCGGCGACACCCGCTCGCAGGTAGGCGGGGGCCCGGCCGGAGAGCCGTTCCACCGTCAGTACGATCACCGGGCAGGCTCGGGCCAACCGGCCGATCGTGCGCACCTCATCCCGGCCGCGAAAGACTTCGGGATCGATGGTCATCACATCGATGTCAGCAAGGTCTTCTTCGTCCACACTAGTGCGGGTCTGGCGGACCACAACGTCCTCGCGGGCGAGGAGTTGTTTCAGTCCGTCGGCGAAAAGTGGGCAGCTGTCAACAATACCTGCGCGAATCACACTTACCCCCGTTGTTCGGCGCCAAGCTGTGCGCCTGCTCGCAACACAGCAGAGCGGTACTTCACGGCGCATCCGCGCTGGAGGCGTTGTGGCCGTTTCCGCCCACGCATCCGAAACGTTAGCACTGCGGCAGATCGAACCGTGTCCCTCGATAAAGCGGCTTGAGTCGCTGTTCGCCGACTCCGGAGCCACGTCATGACGGACCGCGCAGCCACGGTGGGTCCTGCTTTCGGCGCACCGGAGCGGTCGACCCCTCGGCTCGGCGCCGGATCTCGGTGACGAGCGCCCGCACCGTGGGCCAGCGGTACAGGTCGACCAGCGCGAGGTCGAAGCCCACGGTACGCAGCCCGTCCAGGATCTCGGCCAGCGTGGTCGAAGAGATCCCGGCCTCGAAGAAGTTGGTGTCCGGAGCGATGTCACGATGACCGGCGAAGGCCGCGCGCACCCGACCTTCGATGTCCTGACCGCCCAGCTGGGGCACCACGCTCACCGCGGCTCGCGGGCGGCCGCCACCGGACCCGCGATCGCGCGAACCGCCGCGGCCACCGCATCGGGATCGCCGTCGAGCAGCCAGTGATCGCCCGGCACGGTCAGGATCTGGAAGCCCGCGCGGGTGTGCGCGCGCCACCCCCCGACGTCCGGACCGCCCAGCACGGGGTCGGCGCGGCCGTGTATCACGGCTACCGGCGCGTCCAGCGGCGCCGCGCCGGTGTACTCGTAGCCGGCGAGCAGGGCGTAGTCGGCGCGCAGGGCCGGTTCGAAGATCTGGCGAAAGTCCGGCTGCCCGGAAACTTTCGCCGGTACCCCCCGATACGACATGATCTCCCGCCAGAACTCGTCCGCACCCAGCGTGTGCAGCCCGCGCGGCGGGGCGGCTCGATCCGGCGCCGGGTAGGACACCGCGACCAGCGCGGTCGGCGGTGGCCGCCCGCAGTCGCGCAGGCGCCGCGCGAGCAGGAAGGCCAGCAGCGCGCCCGAGCAGTAGCCGAGCAGCGTTCCCGGGGTACGCACGGCCAGGTCGGCGGCCAGGTCGCTGAGCAGCGGATCCAGGTCGGTGCGGGGCGGCTGGAGAAACCGCGCCTGCCGGCCCGGCAGGTTGAGCGCCCAGAGGCATACCTCGGGTGCGAGCCGCCCGGCGAGCGCGGCGAACGTGGTGACGCCCCCGCCCGCCTGGGGAAACGCATAGACGTGCGCACCCGCGCGGGCCGGGTCCGCGAGCGGGATGAACCAGTCGTCGACCTCCGGCAAGCTGCGACTCACCTGCCTCCTGTCGCGGGAACACGGGTGCTGAAATGGTCGGTTCCGCCCCGTGGCGGTGCACGTCCCCGGTTTCCGCGACGGCCCACGGGCCGGATGGGCGTCCACCAGCCTGTTAGAGTTCGCCCGGGGTACCCGACCGCACCCGGTCGATCGCCGCTGGAGGAGAGCGTGTACGCCACTTGTACCGGGATGCCGCTGCTGAGCATCTTCTTCTTTTCCCACCACGATCCCGGCACCGGGCCGGACCGGTACGACTTCGTCCTGTCCACCACCCGGCTCGCCGAGGATCTCGGCTTTCACGCGGTGTGGCTCCCGGAGCGCCACTTCCACCCGTTCGGCGGGCTGTTCCCCAACCCGGCCGTGGTCGCCGCCGCGCTGGCGACCCGCACTCAGCGCATCGGGTTGCGGGCGGGCAGCGTGGTGCTCCCGTTGCACCACGTCGCCCGGGTAGCCGAGGAATGGGCGGTGGTTGACGCGCTGTCCAACGGACGGGTCGGTGTGTCGGCGGCCACCGGTTGGAACCAGGGTGACTTCGTCCTCGGCACCACCCCCTTCGAGGAGCGCCGGGAGCACACGTACCGGGCCGTCGAGGCGCTACAGGCGCTGTGGCGGGGCGAAGAGCTGCGGCTGCCGTCCCGAGGGGCGGAGGTTCCGGTGCGCACCTACCCGCGCCCGGTGCAGGCCTCGCTCCCGTTGTGGTTGACCGCCACCTCCGGCCCGGGCACGTTCCGGGAGGCGGCCCGGCGCGGGTTGGGGGTGCTCACCGGATACCTGCAACAGGATCACCAGCAGCTGTCCGACCACATTGGACAGTACCGGACCGGCTTCGTGCCGGGCGGGTCCGCCGGTGCGCCGCACGTGACGTTGATGGTGCACGCGTGCGTGGCGGAAACCACCCCGGCCGCGTTGGCGCAGGCGCACCCGCCGCTGCTGGCCTACCAGGGCCAGTTCCTGTCGCTGAGTGACCGGGCCAACGATCCGCGCGCCGACGAGGAGCCGCTGACCGAAGACGAGAAACAGGAGTTGGCCCGCTACGCCACCCACAAATACCTGACCGAGCGCGGCCTGGTCGGGGATGCCGGGGTGGCGGCCTGCCGACTGCGCGAGCTGGCGGCGATGGGCGTGGACGAGGTGGCCTGCCTGGTCGACTTCGGTCTGCCCCCCGACCTGGTCACCCAGACCCTGGTCCGGCTGGCCGCAGTCAGCGGCCTGTCCGCGCCCGCCGCGGTCCCCGCCGGGTCAGCCTGACGCCAGCTTGTGCAGCACCTCCACCAAGGTGTCCTCGAAGTCGCGCAGTGGCCGGTCGCCACCGTGCACCTGAGGGGACGCGACCACCGCCCACAGGCCGTCATCCCGCAGCAGCGCCCAGATGCCGTAACCCGTCCGGTAGGCCGGCGCGACCTCGATCCGCTCCCAGCCGGTACCGGCAGCGGCGTTCCCGTGCGCGACCGCTACGTCCCGGGTCGCCGTCCGGACGTCCACAAAGGACATGAAGCAGGTGGGTATCCGCTCGCCCGCGCCGTCGTAGAAGCCGGATCCGGCGCAGTCCAGCACCCGGGCCAGCGGCAGTTCGTGGTGGTCCAGCAGACCGAACAGGCGGGTGCGTACCTGGTGCACGACGTCACCGAAGCGCTCCGTGCCGGCAATCGGGAAATACAACGGCAGCATGTTCGCGTACCAGCCGATGCCGTCGCGCACCTCGGGCGCGTCGCGGTTGTGGGTCGCGACCATGATGCCGGTTTCCGGCAAGCCGGTGGCCTCGCGTACCGCCATGCCGTAGGCCGCGAGCAGCCCCATGAACAACGTGGTCCGCGCGCCGCGGCAAGCGCGACCGAACGCCTCGGTGGCGCCGGCGTCCAGCAGCTGGATCCGGGCGTACCGTCCGGTGCCCAGGTCCCAGACGCCCGGGTGTACCGCAAACGTCGGCTGCACCGGACGCCCGGCCAGTAGCTCCTGGAACGCGGCGATCTGGTCGTCCAGCAGTGGACCGTCGGCGAACCGGCGCCGCTGCGCCGCGCTGTAGGCGATGAAGTCGGCCGGTGGAGGCAGGTCTGCCGGGCACCCGGCCAGCGCCGCGGCGTACAGCGCTTCAATCTCCGCCTTGGCCCGGAAGGCCGACCAGCCATCGCATGTCAGGTGGTCCATGCTCAGGTAGAAGATCGGCTCGTCGCCGCGCACGACCCCGGCGCGCAGCAGCGGCCAGCTCAACACGTCGAACGGCTCGTCGATGCGGCGGCGGACATACTCGTCCGCCGCGGCCGGCCCTGACGGCAGTTCGGCCCGGTCCACCGCCTCGCAACGGATCCCGTCCACAGCCTCCACCGCACGGTGCAGGACTACCCGCTCGCCGCGCCACCCGAACTGGTACTGCAACGCCGGGTGCCGCTGCACGAAGGCGCGTACGGCAGCCTCCACCGCACCGACGTCGACCGGTCCGGGTAGCCGGCACACCAAGGGGATCGTCTTCGCGCCGGGCCCCGGTCGGCGGTCCGCGGGAGCGCACGCGGCGCGTACCCGGCGCTCCTGTGCGTAGGAGGGCATGCGCACCACACCCGTCACCGTCGCCCTCCCACTGGTTGCCCGATGGTGGCAGTCTGCTCGCCACCACCTCGGCCGGGCTTGTCCCGGGATTCCGTGACAGCTAAGGGATCGGAGCCGGAATTCGGGCGCAAGATACTGGAACCGGTCAGGGCCGCGGGCAACCAGCTCGCCCGGCACTGGGCGCATCGACGACACGGGCCAAGGGGGCCGGCATGACCGGTGGGACGCTCGACCTCGCGCTGGCGGTCCTCGGCGTCGCCGACCTCGTCGGCAGGCTGCGGCTGTCCGTGGCGGTCCGCAGCCCCGGCCGGTCATCCGCGCTGGGCGCCATCGCGATCCCCTACGGATGCGCGCTGCTGGTCACCGCCCTGGTGGTACGGGCGCCTTGGCCGCAGCTGTTCGGCGTGGCCGCGGCGGCGGTCGCGGTGTCGGTGGCGGTACGTCCCGCGGTGAGCTTCCTGCACACGCCGGGCGCCCTCAGTCTTGCGACGACAGTCGGCTTCCGGGTGACCGCGGTGATCTGGTTGGGCCATTTCGCCGCCACCGCCGACCTGCCGGTCGCCGTCCGGGTGCTGACGATTCTGCTGTGGACGGTCGCGGCCGTCATGCTGCCGGTGCAGTTGCTGGACAGCTTCCTGGTAGCGGAGGCCGCCTTCCGGCGCGCCTGGCGGGAGCGGGATCCGTCGCCTGCCCGGGGGTACCGGCCGCGGGTGAGCGTGCACGTCCCGTGCCACGCCGAGCCGCCCGCCGTGGTCATCGCTACGCTGGACGCCCTGGCCCGGGTCGCGTACCGCGACCTCGAAGTCCTCGTCATCGACAACAACACGGTCGACGAGGCACTGTGGCGACCGGTACAGCGACACTGCGAGCGCCTCGGTGAACGCTTCCGGTTCCTGCACGTCGAGGGCTTGTCCGGCGCCAAGGCGGGTGCGTTGAACTACGCGCTGGCGCGCACCGATCCGGCCGCCGAAGTTGTCGCCGTGGTGGACGCCGACTACCAGGCAGAGCCCGGCTTCCCGGGCGAGCTGGTGGACGCGTTCGGCGACACCCGGCTGGCCTTCGTGCAGACCAGCCACGACTACCGCGACTGGGCCGCCAGCGCGTACCTCACCGGCTGCTACTGGGAGTACCGCGCGATGTACGCGGGCTACATGCGCAGCCGCAGCCAGCGGGAGACGGCGCTGACCACCGGCACGATGTGCCTGGTGCGCCGCTCGGCCCTGGAGCGCGTGGGCGGGTGGGCCGAGTGGTGCTGCACCGAGGACTCGGAGCTGTCGGTACGGCTGCACGCGGCCGGATACACCGGCCGGTACGTGCACCGCACCTACGGTCGCGGGCTCGTCCCGCAGGAGTTCGCCGGCTACCGCCGACAGCGGCACCGCTGGATCTACGGCCCCACTCAGGAGTTCCGCCGGCACTGGCGGCTCTACCTGCCCGCCAGGTGGGCGCGGCCGTCGGCGTTGACCTGGTCGCAGAAGCTGCTGTTCGCGCACCACGGGCTGCGTGAGCTGGCGACAGGTGCCGCCGCCCTGGCGGTGACCGCGACCGCCGTCGCGCTGACCGTTCTGTTGGCGTTGCGGCCGCCCGGTGCGGCACTGCCCGCCGCCGCCACGATCGGGCTGGCCGCCGGTGCCGCGTCGGCGCTGCTCGCGCTGTGGCCGCTGTTCCGGGGAGTCATCGGGTGCACCCGGCGGACCGCGTTGCGGGCCATCTTGTGCCGTATGGCGTTGGCGGACACCCGGCTGTCCGCCGGGTTGGCCGGCTGCCGCACCGGCACCGGTGAGTTCCGGCGCACCGACAAGTTCCCCGCCTCCTCGAACCGTCGCAAGGCACTGGCGAGCACCGGGCGGGAGACCGCACGCGGCTTCGCCGCACTCGCGCTCGCCGGATGGGCTCTCGTCGCGAGCGCGGGGGCGGACGTCATCATCCCGCTCGTCGCGTACCTGATCTTGCGGGGTGCGTGCTGGCTGACCGCGCCGATTCTCTCGATGTCCGCCGACCGGTCGATCCGCGGGGTGCCGGCACCGGCCCGGCCCGGCCCGGATTCGGCGGCCCCGGATTCGGCGGCCTAGCCGCCGACCAGCGGGCGGTCGCCCATCGCCCGGTAGTGCTGCCACAGCTCGTGGTATGGAACCGTGCCGCCCTCGGACCGCACGCGCTGCCATTCGCCAGCCCAGTGCACCAGCAACACCCGCCGGCAGTCGAGGGGCACCAGCCGCCCCTCCTCTACCCTGCCGATGTCGCCGCCCGCCCATTGCTCCAGCGGTATGTCCGGGTCCCCCGTCTGTGCGGCGACCAGCGAAAGGCTTGAGTACGGCCGGCCGGAGGTCACGATGAGGTAGTTCAGCAGCGGCTGCTCGGCGCACAGCAGTGTCATGTGCGACGCCAGTGCCAGTGGCGCGGCGAGATCGGCGGCGACCTTCGCCGGGTCGAGCAGTCCGGCGCGGGACACGATGAACCCGGTGTTCGCCGCGAAGGCGATCTGTTCCGCGGTCAGCGCGCCCGTGGTCTCGATGGAGTCGCGCCACACCCATTGGCGGAGGTGCGGGTAGTTCGAGTGCGAGGTGAGGAAGTCGTACCGGCCCAGGTGGTGGAAGGCGAAGTCGACCGGCTCGAGAACGATGGTGTCGGTGTCGATGTAGATGAACTCGTCGAAGTCGCCGGTCCACATCGCCAGCTTGCGGTACTGCCCTGCGGTCGCGCCGTCGTGGAACGCCTGGCTTATCTCGTCGCAGCGGCGCAGTACCGCGTCGTCCGACCAGACGGTGAACCGGTACCGCTGGGCGTGGGACCGGATCTGCGTGTCGTCGTCGGCGAACGGAACCAGGCAGAGCGGGATGTCAGGGTTGTACGTCCGGAAGCTGTTCAGGAAGCCCAGGGTCTGGTCGAGCACTGTGTCGTTGGCGAGAAAGTAGACGCCCTGGCTCACGGCACCCTCCTCGTCGTCCCTACCTGAGCCAGGGTAGACACGCGCAGCGTGGGCGGGGCGTCGCCCGTTCTAGTGACGAACAGCTCCGTCGCACGCGTCGAGCAGCGTTGTCACCAGGTCACGCAGGATCTGTGCGGGCCGGTCCGGCGGCATGACCGTGGAGTCGCCCATCACCGTGATCCGCGCCGCGCCGACGAGCGTCCATACCGAGAACGTCCGGTCGTGGGACGGGTAGGTCGCCGGGACGGTGTTCTCCTTGATGATTGAGCGATCGGCGAGGTCGCGCGGCTCACCCGGCGGTATCCGTTCCCGCTCGGCCCACTCCGCGTCGAAGGAGTGCTGCCCGGCGGCGCGCAGGTTCACTGAGTCCGGGATCAGGATGCGGCCGCCGCGCTGGCGTTGCATCTCCCGGTGGGCCGACTCGAACCGTGCCGGATCGAACCAGCCGTGCTGGTACGCGGCCAGCGATGCCCGGGCCACGTACCGGCACACCTCCGGCAACGGCCGGCGGCCCGGTTCGACCGAGATGAGGACCGGCTGGAAGAGGTTCGCCACCGACCATCGGGTATGGCGATGGTGGCGGTTGGCGCAGGCGAGCCGGAAGGTGTGTGCCGTCGTCCCCAGCCACCCGGTCAGGGCGGTGAGGTAACCGGCGAACACGACGGCCGCCGGGCTGGTGCCGTAACTTCGCGCCAACCGGTGGGCGGCGGCGGTGACCGCTTCGGACTCCAGGTGCGCCCAGGTGAACGTCGGCCACCGCGCCGTGTCCCGCATCGGCGGCCGGTCCTCCCGGCGTTGCAGCGGCGCGCGACGCAGCTGGTCGCGCAGGTACGCCTCGGCTCGCCTGGCTCGCTGCTGGCCCGCGGGGCTCTGCTCGTACGCCGCGATCTGCCTGGGCTGCCAGGCATTCGTGACCGGCGGTGCGGCCACCTCCGGCGCGCTCGTGCGCCGTGCCACGTCCGCGCACGCGATCGACGCGGCCACGCCATCGACCGCGGGATGGTAGGCCGCACAAAGAATCCGGGCCGGCCGACCATCCACAGTGACCAGTGCGAAGCGCACGGGCAGCTCGCCGGCGCCGAACGCCGGCGGCACCACGAGGTCGATCACCTCGGCCAGCGTGGTCTCGACGGCCGGCGCGGTGCAGGCGAACTCGGGTACCCGCAACTCCCCCTCGGCCGCGACCTGCTGGCACCATCCGGTCGCCTCGGCGGGCGCAAACCGGGTTCGCAGCGCCTCGTACCGGTGCATGGCCGCCGCGATCGCCCGCAGCAAGTCGGCGGTACTGAAGCCGGTGACGGGCTCGTCGTGCCGGACGTTCAGCAGCGCGCTGCCCGCACCGAGAGACTCGCCGTACCGCAGCAGTCCGCGCTGGGCCCAGGTCAGCTCGTAGGTACCCGCGGTCGCGCCGGCGAACGCGACGGTGTGCACGGCGACCGGCGTCAGGGCGCGACTAGACACGCGCGTCACTGGAGCGGCTCAGCGCCAGCCGTACTATCTCGACCACCGTCGGCGTGTCGTAGAACGCATCCAGCGGTACGTCAACGCGCAGGCGGGTACTCATCTCGGTCATTATCTGGATGACGGTGAGCGAGTTGCCGCCCGCGTCGAAGAGGTCCTCGTCGTCGCCGAGATCCTCCACCCGCAGCGCCTCCCGCCAGATCGCGCGGACCTGTTCGAGGAAGGAGTCCGGCGCGGCGGGCTGCGGTGCCGACTCGGCTGGCTCCCGCCAGGGCAGCGGTTCGGGTAGCGCGGCCCGGTCGAGCTTGCCGTTCGGAGTCATGGGCAGCCGGTCGAGCGTGATCCACGCGTCGGGGATGGCGGCGTCCGGCAGGACCTGGCCGAGCCGCAACCGCAACGCGGATGGGCTGGGCGCGGTCGCGCCGTCCTCCGGCACCAGGTAGCCCACCAAGCGCTGCCCGCGCGGCCCGTCGGGACGCAGCGCGGCGGCCGCCTGGCGGATCCCCGGCTGCTCCAGCAGGTACGACTCCACCTCGCCGAGTTCCACGCGGTGACCGCGGATCTTCACCTGGTCGTCGGCCCGGCCCAGGAAGCCGAGCCGGCCATCGGGCAGCCAACTGACGCGGTCCCCGGTGCGGTACATGCGGCTCCCGGCGGGACCGAACGGATCGGGCAGGAACCGGTGCGCGGTCAGCTCCGGCTGGTGCAGGTACCCGAGGGCCAGCCCGTCGCCACCCAGGTACAGCTCGCCGGGCAGGCCGGCCGGCACCGGCTCCAGCTGCTCGTCGAGCACATAGGCCCGGGTGTTGGCAAGCGGCCGACCGATGGTCACGTCCTCGACCGGGTACGGCAGATCGTCCAATGTGGACCACATGGTGGTCTCCGTCGGGCCGTACACATTGACCAGGCGGCGCACCCGGTCCCGCAGCTCCCGCGCCAGGCTCAGCGGCAACGCCTCCCCGCCGGTCAGCCCGACCAACCGGCGGCTGTCCGAAGTGGACGTACCCAGTCCCGCGTCAAGCAGCATGCGCCAGCCGGACGGAGTCGCCTGCACGTGACTCACGCCGTACCGGCGGATCAGCTCGACCAGCGCCGTGCCGCTCCTCGCCTGAGCGGCCGTGGCGAGCACCACGGCGGCCCCCGTGGTCAGCGGAAGGAGAAGCTCCAGGCCCGAGATGTCGAAGGACAGCGACGTGTGCGCCAGCCACCGGTCGGTCCGGTCGCTGCCCAGCTCCTCCCGCATTGCCAGCAACAGGTTGACCACCGCGCGGTGGGGCACCATGACGCCCTTGGGTTGACCGGTCGAGCCGGACGTGTACATGACGTACGCGAGGTCCTCCGGCCGGGCACCGCACCCGGCGGGCCGCACGGCGCGGCCGCCGGGCACCTCGCCCGGGGACACCGGCAGCACCCGCCAGGGCCCGTCGGCCAGCTCGCCGTCGGCGAACACCACGGCGGGGCCGGCGTCGGCCAGGATCGACCGACGGCGGCCCGCCGGGTAGGCCGGATCGACGGGCACGTAGGCCGCGCCGACCTTCGTGACCGCGAGCAGCGCGGCAACCATCGACGGCGACCGGTCCAGGCACAACCCGACCAGATCGCCGGGCCGGACGCCGGCCGCGGTCAGCCGGCCCGCCAGGGCATCGGACGCCTCGTCCAGCTCGGTGTAGCTCCACGCCACCCCGTCCTGGAGGACGGCCGGCGCGTCGGGCGTGGCAGTCGCCTGCGCGGCGAACAGCGATCCGACGGTCACATCCGCCGCCCGCGGGCGGCTCGTGCGGTTCCAGGTACCCAGGATGGTCGCCCGCTCCACCGCACCCAAGATCGACAGCCGGGACACCGGTGCCGCCGGATCGGCGACCGCGGCCTGGATGAGGGTACGCAGGTGGGTGGCGATCCGGCCGGCGGCCGCCGAGGCGAGCGCGGCCGGGCTGTACCGGAGGCTGGCCGCGATCCGGTCCCCGGTGTCGACCACCTGGAGGTCCAGCGCGTTACGGACGGTGCCGGGCGGCACCATCCAGTCCACGGTCACGTCGAGCCCGGGAAGCGTCGGCGCCGGTGCGCTGTCCCGGCGGTAGCTCATGGAGACCGGCGCGAGCGCCAGGCGGGGGCGCATGCCGGGGAAGACCCGGGCCAGCGCGACCGCGCGGATCGGGTTCAGCTCGCGCACCGCGGCCCGGACCGCGCGGGCGAACTCGGCGAAGCTCCGGTCAGCTGCCGGTGCGGCGACCGGCAGCTCGTTGACGAGCGGGCCGACCACGTCGGTATCCCCCGGATCCCGGGTGGACATGTCGACCGCCACCGTGGGAGCCGGATTGCCGTACCGGTAGAGCAGCGCCTGGAACGCGGCGAGCAGGAACTCGAAGCGGGTCACGCCCAGCGCCCGGGCGGCCTCGTCCAGCCGCGCCGACCGCGCGCCGTCGAGTTGGAAGTCACAGCAGGCCGCCGGCTCGGCCGCCACCGGGATCCGGCGCAGCCCGGGCAGCTGCGGGTCGTCCGGCTCCCGCCACCGGGACTCCCAGTACCGGCGGGCCACCCCGAGTTGATCGGCGGCGCGCTCGGGCGCGGCCGCGGCGGTGTTCGCGGCCGGCGGGCGGGTCGCGCCGTCGCGCGCCGCGGCGTACTCCCGCGCGAGGTCCCGCACCAGTACCGCCTTGGACGTTCCGTCGAAGACCAGGTGGTGTGCGACGATCAGCAGGCCGTGCCGGTCGGCCGCCCGGCGGACCAGGACCAGGCGGATCAGCGGTCCCCGCCGCAGGTCGAACGGGTGCTCGAGGTGGCCGGCGGGCCACCCGTCACCGGCGTCGACGCACGCCAGGACCGGCGGCTCGGCGGCCGGCACCAGGACCAGATCACCATCCTGGTACGCGAAGGCCCGGGCGAGTATCGGATGGCGGGCCAGCACCGCGGCGCAGGCCCGTTCCAGCGCACCGGTGTCCAGTCGCCCGCGCATGTCGACGGCGACGGCCAGGTGATGCACGCTGCCCGCCGGGACGGCCTGTTCGCTGAACCAGAGCCCCCGTTGGGTATCGGAGGCCGGGACCGGTGTCACCGGCCAGTCGTGCGCGCCCACGATGCCCCTTCGGGTGCCCGCTTGTCCGCCGGTGTCGAGTCAACCATCCGGTACCGCGGGCCCACCTGTCCCCGGAACCGGCGACTGCGGCTCACGCCTGCCTGGCCCGTACGAGTCCGGCCAGCGCCGCCGGACTCGGTGCCTGGAAAATCATGATCATCGGTACCGGCACGGAGCACCACTGGCTGATCCGTTCCGCGATCAACGCTGCCTGCAGCGACGTGCCCCCGCTGAGGAAGAAGTTGGCGTGCGGGTCGAGCGCCGGCCGGTCGAGCACGGCCCGCCATTCGTCCAGCAGCCGCTGTTCCAGCGGATCTGCCGATGCCGCACCGGCCGGCCCGGCCGGCTGGTCGTACCCGACGCCGGATCGGTGGAGAGACAGCAGGTCGACCTTGGCGTTGGCCGTCTGCGGCAGCTCGTCCAGCACCGCGATCCGGCTGGGCAGCCGGTGGCTGGGCAGCCGGGACCGCGCGAACTCCCACACGTCCTCGACCAGTCCCGGCCGGTCGTCGGCGACGACGAACCCGGCCAGGTAGCCGTCGGACCCCGCCGGTTCGCAGAGCAGCACGGCCGCCGCCCGTACCTCGGGGTGCGCGGCCAGCGCGTGCTCGATCTCACCCAGCTCGATCCGGTGCCCGCGCAGCTTGACCTGCCGATCCCGCCGGCCCAACAGCTCGAGCCGACCGTCCGGGCGCATCCGGGCCAGGTCGCCGGTCCGGTAGTACCGGCCCGACGCCTCCTCGGGGGAGCGCAGGCGGAGCCGGTCTTTGGCGGAGCCGAGCACCCCCAACGCCTCGCCGGTCGGGAAGCGTCGCGCGGTCAGCTCCGGCTGGCCGTGGTACCCCTCAGCGACGCCGGCGCCGCCCAGACACAGCTCTCCGGCGACGCCGACCGGTACCGGCCGGCCCGCGTCGTCGAGGACGTGCACCTGGGTGTTGGCGATCGGCTGGCCCACCGTGACCCGGGCGGGCTCCTCGTCCGCGAGGTCGGCCACGGTGGACCAGATCGTCGTCTCGGTCGGGCCGTACACGTTGAACGCGCGGCAATCCGTGTCGCGCAGCCGGTACGCGACCGCGGCGGGCAACGGCTCACCGCCGCACAGCACGGTACGCCCGGCCAGCCAGTCGGCGGGCTCGCCGAGGGCCGCCCGCCAGGTGGTCGGCGTGGCCTGCACGATGCCGACGTCTTCGGCCCGGACCAGCGCGGCCAGCCGGCCCGGTACCGAGCGCACCTCGTCCGGCCCGACGACGACCCGCCCGCCACAGGACAGCGGGAGGAACAGTTCCAGCGCGGAGATGTCGAAGGCGAAGGTGGTCAGCCACAGCATGCCGGTGCCGGTACCCGCGTCGAGCAACCCGGCGAAGTGCCGGATCAGGTTGTGCAGGTTGCCATGGGTGATGCGGACGCCCTTGGGCCGGCCGGTGGAGCCCGAGGTGTAGATGAGGTACGCCAGCGCCGCCGGGTCGACCGGCAGCGGCCGCGGCGGATCGGCCGGTTGGTCCACTGTAGACAGCGGCAGGAGGGCCGCCCCCGGCGCGGCGCCCGGCGGCAGCCGTTGCCCGTCGAGCACCATCCGGACTCCGGCGTCCGACAACTGCTCGTGCAGCCAGGGCGCGGGCTGGTCGGCGTCCACCGGAAGGTATGCGGCGCCCGCGGACCACACGCCCAGCGCGGCGGCGGCCAGCTCGGTGCCCCGCGGTGCGGCCAGCGCGACGACCTCGCCGGGGCGTACCCCGTTGCGGTCCAGCAGCGCCCGCACCCCGGCCGCGCGGCGCGTCAATTCGGCGTACGTGCACCGGCGGGGGCCGTCCACCACCGCGACGGCCGCCGGGTCGGCAGCCGCCGCCCGAGCCACCAGAGCCGGCACGGTGTCCGGCCCGGGCCAGGTGACCGTGGTCCGGTTGACCCGCTCGCCGAGCGCACGCTCCGCCGGGGTGCGCAGGTCCAGCCGCCGGACCGGGCGCTGCGGCGCGGCGCACGCCTGGGCGAGGATGGCGTCGATGCGCTCCAGCAGTGCGACGGCGAACGGCTCGTCGTGTACCTCGCTGCTGTACGTGAGCCGCGCGATGTACACGTCGCCGACCTGCTGGATGGTCAGCTCCAGGTCGAACCGGCTCAGGCCGGTGTGCACGGGAGCGAGCGTCCCGGTGGCGGCCTCCGCACCCGCTGTCCCGGCCGGCGTGAAGCGGTGGTTGAACACGTGGCGGAGCAGGCCGGATCGCCACCACAGCGGATCATCACGGTCGGGCAGCAGGTCGGGCGCGAGCGTCTCGAAGGACACGTCGGCGTGTTCCAGCGCGGACCACAGCCGCGCGGACACGGTGGCGACCAGCTCCGTGAACGGCGTGTCCGGTTCGACGGACACCCGCAACGGGAGGGTGGCCGTACGGTATGCCAGGCCGGTCGCCCGCGTCGTGCCGCGGGTGTTGGACAGCACGCCGACCACCGCGTCGGTGGCCGCGCCGAGCCCGGTCAGCGCCAGCAGGTACGCGCTCAGCAGTATCGCCGCCTCGGTGCTCCGGGACACGGTGCGCAGCGAGCGCAGCTGGGCGGCGAACTCGGCCGGGTACCGGTGGACGATCTCCTCCGCCGCGAACGTGGCCGGCCCGACCGGTTCGCGCCCGACGGCCAGCCGCATGCCGGACGGGTCGAACCCGGCCAGATGCTCCCGCCAGTACCGGAGCGAGTCGTCGCGGGCCAGCACCGGCGGTGCCGGTACCGGCTCCGGCAGCGACGGCGGCTCGCCGGTACCGGCATGTGCGGCGTAGCCGGCGGTGATCTCGTTGACCAGCAGGTCCATGCCGACCGGATCGATCACCACGTGGTGCATCACGAGGCACAGCAGCTGAGCGTGCGCCTCGCCCTGGCGCACCCAGCCCAGCCGGATCGGTGGACCGGTCGCCAGGTCGAAGGGCCGGCCGGCGTACTCGCGCAGCGCCGCGCCCAGGCCGGCCGGTGCCACGTCGAGCACATCGAGTTCCGCGGTCAGGTCGTCCATCGCCGCGGTGACCCGTACCGGCACGTCGTCGACGACCGGGAACCGCGCCCGCAGCGGCTCGTGCCGGGCCAGGAGCCACTGGAAGGTGGCGTGCAGCGGCCACCAGCGAAGCGGCTCCCGGACCACCAGAGCCACCGCGACGTTGGCCACGCCGCGATCGGGCGCCAGCCGCTGCAACAGCCACAGCGCCTGCTCGGGCGGCGTCAGCCGGGTTCCCAGGTCGGTCGGCACCGGGGCGGGCGGCACGCCGATCACCTCCTCACCAGGTCGTAGGCGATCTCGTCGAGCAACTCCCGGCGCCGATCCCACAGGAACAGGTGACCGTCCGGATAGGTGACCAGCCGGCCGGGCCGGGTGGTGTGCAGCAGCCAGGCGGCGACGTCCGGTACGTCCACTTCGGAGTCGTCCGCGGCCGCGAAGCAGGTCACCCTCGTGTCCAGTCTCGCGGCCGGCCGCAACCGGTACTCCTCGCACGCTTCCAGGTCGGCCCGCAGGGTGGGCGCACCCAGCAGGAGCACCTCGGGGTTCCGGATCGCCGTGGGGGACTCACCGGCCATTTCCAGGAGCCGGGGGACGAGTTCGGCGTCCGGCAGCTTGCTGATGGCCGCCCGCTTCGGCGCCCGGTCCGGCGCGCGGTGGGCGGAGAGGAACAGGTGTACCGGTGCCGGGCGACCGGCCCGCCGCAGCTCGCGCGCCAGTTCGAAGGCCAGCAGCGCACCCATGCTGTGACCGAAGAGGGCGAACGGTACGTCCATGAGCGGGCCCAGCTGGGCTGCCAGCTCTGCCACCAGCGACTCCACCCGCCGCAGCGGCGGTTCCCGCCAGCGCGTCTCCCGGGCCGGCAGGCGGGGTGCCCATACCTCCGCCATCAGCTCGGCCGCCAGCGTCCAGTCCTGGAACAGGGTGGCGCCGGCGCCCGCGAAGGGAAGACAGAACAGGCGTAGCGCCGGAGCGGGCAGCCGGGCGGAGCAGCTGAGCGCGCGGGCCGGCGCGGCGGTGTTCAGCGGACCCCCTGGTCGCGCAGGGCAGCGACCATCTGCCGGAAGGTCCGCGCCTCCAGCAGCAGGGCGATGCTCATCTTCACCTGGAACACCTCGCGGATACGCGCCATCAGCTCGACCGCCGTCAGCGAGTTGCCGCCCGCGTCGAAGAAGTCCTCGTCCTCGGCCAGCGTCACCGTTCCGAGCGCCTGCTGCCACAGGACCGCCAGCCGGTCTTCCACCGCACCGGATCGCGCCGGCTCCGCCGCGGCGGCCAGCTCGGCTCCCGCGGGCTGCGGTCCGTCCGCGGGCCGGGCGGTCGGAGCCGGCGGGCCGGCCACCGCAACCGGCCCCGGGTCCGGCGCGGCGGCAGGCGATATCGGGTCCGGCTGGTGCGCCGCCGCGTCCGGCGCACCGGTACGGGCGGCCAGGTCGGACTCCCCGACAGGTAGCGGCTGGTCGTGCCGGTGCGGACGCACCAGCACGTGGCCGGTGAGGCCCGCGTCGAGCAGTCGCAGCAGGAGGTCGACGCCGGCCTCCGGGGCCAGCCCGTCCGGTGACGCATCCGCCGCGGGTTCCGCCGCGGTGCCGGCAGGTGCCGTCGCGGCAACCAGGCTGTCCCGGTCCACCACGCGCATGGTGAACCCCTCGGCACGCAGCAGCAGCCGACCGTCCTCCGCGATCAGGTCGATGTCGCCGGAGACCGTGTCCGCGCGGGCGGGCGCGTCCCGCCGGGCGTGGACGAAGAACCGCGCGGGCAGGTCCGCGAAGACCGCGCAGCGCCGGTACAGGAACGGCACGCTGGAGTGGTGCGCGCCGGTGCGGATCGCGGCCATCGCGGTGTCCATCAGGGCCGGATGCAGTGCGTGCCCGGTCAGGTCGGACAGGTACGGAGCCGGCAGGTGCACGCTCATGAGCCGCTCGTCGCCCGCGTCCCAGTACGCCTCGATGTTGTGCCAGCGCGGCCCCTGGGTGAACATGCCGACACCGCCGCCGCGCCGGGCGATCACCTGCCGCTCCCCGGCTGCCGCGAACCGCTGGCGCAGCGCGGCGAGGTCGACCTCCGGCGGCGGCTGGTCGCCGGCCGCGAGGCTGCCCGTGGCGTGCGTGGTCCAGCCGCTGTCCGCGTCGGCCGGCCGGGACTGCACCAGGACGTCGTACCCGTTCCCGGACGGTCGCGCGGTCAGCCGCAGCACCCGCGGCTGCGCAGCGAACAGCGGTGCCTGGAACACCAGGTCCTCGATGACCAGTGGGCGGCCGTCCAGGCCCGGCACCGCCTCCCGGAACCCGCGTACCAGCAGGTCGATGTATGCCGTGCCGGGCAGCAGCGGCAGCGGGCCGACCCGGTGCTCGTCCAGCGACCAGTGGGTGGCCTGGCTCAGCTCGTGCTCCCAGACCAGTGCCGGCTCGGGCGGGGCCGGCCGGGCACCCGACGCGCGCTCGCGCACGGCCGCGCTCAACTGGCTGATGTCCACATCGCTGCGCGCGGCCATGCCGACCTCCCGCCAAACCGGCCAGCCGATGCTCAACACGCGACCGCCGGCCAGCGGTGAGGTCCGTGCCGCCGCGTCCAGGAAGGCGTTGGCGACCGCGTAGTCCGCACCGCCGACCAGACCCTCCACGGCGGCCCGGCTCCCGAAGTAGACGGCGAAGTCGAGGCGCGGCTGCCGCTCGAACGCGGCATCGAGGCTGGCGGTACCGGTGGTCTTGGGCGCCATGACCGCGAGCGCACCGGGCAGGTCCCGGAACGCCAGCATCCGTCCGCCCGGCACGCCGGCCAGGTGCAACAGGCCATTGACCGGTCCGTACCGCGCGGTCACCTCGCCCAGCACGCGGTCGAGCGCGCGCACGTCGGTCACATCACAGGCGTACACGTCGACGACCGCGCCGGCGGCCCGCAGATCCCGCAACGCGCTGTCCGGGACCGCCGCCGGCCCGGTGCGGCTGAGCAGGATCAGCCGGGGTCGCAGACCGGTGCCGGCAAGCCCGGACGCCACCGCCATCCCCAGCCCACCGGTGCCTCCGGTCAGCAGGTAGACGCCCTCCTCCCGGAGCACGCCGGCGCCGGCGGACAGGCTGACCGGCTCCTCCCGGGGCAACCACCGCCGCCGGCCGCGCAGGGCCACCACCCCCGCCGCACCGGGTGCCGCGATCTGCGCCGCGAGGAGGGCGGGGTCGACGCCCGGGTCCACGTCGATCGCGGCCCAGCTCGTGCCCGGCCGCTCCAGCGCGGCGGTGGCCAGCAACGGGGTCAGGCTGGCCACATCCGGCTCCACCTGCTCGGCACCGGAGACGTCCACCGCCCGGCTCGTGACCAGTACCAGCCGGGGTGGCTCGGGCCACCGCCGCGAGGTGAGAGCCGCCTGGCAGACGGCCAGTAGCCGGGTGACGTGGACGCACAGCCGGTCGACGGCGGGCGAGCGGTCCCGTTCCACCGCCCCGTACAGGACGAGATCGGGCGGCGGGCCGTCCAGCGACTCCAGCACCTCGTCCAGGTCAGCCGCGCGTTCGGGCGCCACCCGGTACGGGCGCAGGCCGGCCCGCTGGACGGCGAGCAGCACGGACAGCGCGGCCTCGCCGCCGTCGGGCAGGATCACCAAGGCGCGGCGGCCCGTCGGCGGCCGTCCCGGTGCCGGCTGCGGCGCGGGCGCGGACCGCCAGCGTAGTTCGGTCACGGGCGGAGCGGGTTCCGCTGGGGCACCGGCCGGTGCCAGCGGCGCCGGCTGCGCCACGACCGCCGCCGGCGGATCCACCCAGTGCCGGGTCCGCTCGTACGGGTAGCCCGGCACCGGTACCCGCACCGCGGGTCGCGGCTGTCCCGCCGCCGCCCAGTCGACCGGGGCGCCCGCCACCCAGGCGCGGGCGGCCGCGCCCAGCAGTTCGGTGTGGTCGTCCCGGCCGCTCGGCAGGCTCGGCACGGCCTGCGCCGGGCCGAGATCCGGGTGCACCCGGGCGAGCCCGGTCAGCGTACGGCGCGGCCCGGTCTCCAGCACCAGACCCGGCCGGCACTCCCGCAGCAGGGCGCCGAGGGCGTCGTGGAAACGCACCGGCTCGACCAGCTGTGCCGTCCAGAACGCCGGATCGGTGGCCTGAGCGGGCTCGACCGCCTTGCCGGTGCGGGCGGAGTAGAGGGGCAGCCGGGGCGCCGACAGCCTGACTCCGGTGAACTCGCCGGCCCAGGCGGTCGCGGCCGGCTGCCAACCGGGGTGGTGGAAGGCCCCCGGTACGGCCAGGCGACGGCTGGCGATGCCGTCCGCGCGCAACCGGCCGGCCAACTCGTCGAGGGCGGCCGGCGGACCGGATACCACGGTCTGGCGGGCGCCGTTGACCGCCGCGATGGCGAGGGAACCGCCGATCAGCGGCGCCGTCTCCGCCTCGCCCGCGGCCACCGCCAGCATGCCGCCGGTCACCGGGTGCTCCGCCATCGCCGCGGCTCGGGCCGCGACCAGCCGGACCGCGTCGGGCAGCGCGAAGACACCCGCGACAGTGGCGGCGCACAGCTCACCCAGGCTGTGCCCGAGCACCGCGGCCGGCGGCACGCCCCAGTTGCGCCAGGTCTCCGCCAGCGCGTAGTTGACGGCGAACAGCAGTTCCTGGTGCACCGGGCGGTCGCCGGTGGAGGCGTCGCCGGCCAGCTCGAGCCAGGGCTCGTACACCGGCGCCCCGTGCGCCTCGAACAGTTCGAGGCACTCGTCCATGGTGATGGTGAACGGGCGCACCGTGCCGTACAGGCCGGCTGCCATCCGGGCGTGTTGCGCGCCCTGGCCCGGGAACAGGTAGCCGACGGTCAGGTCCGGCGCGGCGGTACCGGTGACCGGGTCACCGGCGAGCGCCCGGTCGAGTTCGTCGAGCCCGCGTACCACCACCGCCCCCCGTACCCGGTGGTGTGTGCGGCCGTGCTGCAGGGTCGCCACCGCGTCGGCGAAGCAGCCGGCCCCCCGTCCGGCGAAGTACCCGGCCAGCTCCGACCGCAGCCGGACCGCACCCTGCTCGGTGCCGGCCGACCAGACGACGACCCGGGGCTGCGCATCACCGCGGCGGTACACCGGTGCCGGGCCCTCGCCGAGCACCGCGTGTGCGTTGGTGCCGCCGATACCGAGCGATGTGACCGCGGCCCGGCGGGGCCTGCCCGGCGTGCGCGGCCACGGCTCCAGGCTCGCACTGACCCGGAATCCCGTCTTTTCCAGTTCCAGCCGTGGGTTGGGCGTGCCCAGGTGGACCGTGCCGGGAATCGCCTCCCGGTCGAGCGTGAGCACGGTCTTGATGAAGCCGGCGATGCCGGCCGCGCCGTCCATGTGACCGATGTTGGATTTCACGGAGCCGAGCAGGCAGCTGCCGGGCTCCAGCGGCTGCCCGCCCAGGCCGGCGTACGCCTCGGCGAGCGCGGCCACCTCCACCGGATCGCCCAGGGCGGTGCCGGTGGCGTGTGCTTCGACGTACCCGATCTCGGCCGGATCCGTACCGGCCAGGGCCATCGCCTCGGTCACCGCCGCCGCCTGTCCCGAGACGCTCGGCGCGCTGAAACTGAGCTTGTCGGCGCCGTCGTTGTTCACCGCGCCGCCCAGCACCACCGCCTTCACGTGGTCGCCGTCGGCGATGGCGTCGTCGAGCCGCTTGAGCAGCACGGCGCCGGCGCCACTGCCGAAGATGGTTCCGGTGGCCGCGGTATCGAACGGCCGGCAATGCCCGTCCGCGCTCATCACCCCGCCCGGGGTCCACAGGTAACCGGCGCCGACCGGCAACCGCAGCGCGCTGCCGCCCGCGATCGCCGCGTCACACTCGCCCAGCCGCAGCGCCTGGCAGGCCAGGTGCACCGCCACCAGGCTGCTGGAGCAGGCGCTCAGGACGGTCATGGCCGGCCCGCGCAGGTCCAGCTTGTACGCCACGAGCGTGGCCAGGTAGTCGGGCTGGTTGAGGGTCTGCACGAGCATGCCGGAGGGTCCGATCAGGTCGGGCCGGCGGGCCAGGTGCATCGGCAGGTACCCGTTGGGCCCCACGCACCCGTAGACCGCGACGCTGTCCCGGTAGCCGAACGGGTCGTAACCCGCATGCTCGACCGCGCCGTGGCAGACCTCCAGGAACACGCGTAGTTGGGGATCGCACAACTCCGCCTCGCGCGGCGTCATCCGGAACAGGCCCGCGTCGAACCGGTCGCTGTCCGGCATCGCGGCGTAGGCCCGTACGTAATCGGGGTTTGCCAGTTCTTCCGGGCCGACCCCGGCCGCGCGCGACTCGTCCACGCCGGGGAAGGTGACGCATTCGCGCCCCGCGACGAGATTCAGCCAGAACTCGTCGAGGTCGCGGGCGCCTGGAAAGCGGCACGCCATGCCTATCACCGCGATCGGCTCCAGGCCATCCATCGGCGTCACCTTCCTCTGTCTCGGATGCGGGCCCGCAGGTCGCGGCGCGCCGCCGGACCGAGCGCGGCGCGCCGCAGCTCGATCGGCGTGGGTGTCGGGGCCCCGGCGGGCGCGCGGACCAGGTACCTGGCCAGCGAGCGCGGTGTCGGGTACTTGAACGGTGCCCACAGCGGGACCGGCCGGCCGAGCCGGTCCTGGATCCGGGCGTGCACCTGGAGCAGCGTCGCGGAGCTGAGCCCGGTCTCGAAGAACGTCGCGTCCGCCGCCACCCCGAACCCGACGACCTGCCAGATCACCGTGTCGAGCAGCGCGCGCATCTCCTGCTCGGCGATCACCTCCGGGGCGCTCACCGCCGCGCTCCACCATCCGGCAGGGCCAGCTCGGCGGCGCCCAGCAGCAGGGTGTGCAACTGCGCGGGCGTCGGCGCCTCGAACACCGCCTCGAAGCCGACCGGGCGCCCCAACCGCTCGGTTGCCCGCTGCGCGACTGCCATCGCCAGCAGCGAGTGCCCGCCGTGCAGGAAGAAGTCCGAATCCGGACCGAGCGACGGGTCATCGAGCACCTCCCGCCACAGTTCGACCAGGTGGCGCACGCCGGGGTCGGCCGGCGGGGCGGCCGGCTGCGCCGCGCGGGCCACCAGGTCCCGCACCGCTTGGTGGTCGACCTTGCCGTTGCCGGTGGTGGGCAGAGCGGCAACCAGCACGAAGCGGCTGGGTACCGCCGCGTCGGGTAACTGCTGGCGGGCGTGGGTACGCAGCAGCCGGCCCAGCTCGTCGGCGTCGGCGCCCGGCGCGGCCACGACCGCGGCGACCAGACGCAGGTGCCCACCCGGGTCCGGCTCGGTGGCCACCGCCGCGGCCCGCACCTCCGGCCGCTGCTGCAGCACCGCCTCCACCTCGGTCAGCTCCAGCCGGTGGCCGCGCACCTTGACCTGCCGGTCCAGCCTGCCCAGGAAGGCCAGCCCGCCGGCGTCCAACACCACCCGGTCACCGGTGCGGTACCGCCGGCCGGTGGCGGTGTCGGGGAGGCACCGGGCGGTGTTCTCCGGCTGATGCCGGTAGCCGAGAGCCACCCCCGCCCCGCTGATGCACAGCTCGCCCGGCACACCCGGCGGCACCGCCGAACCGTCTTCATCCAGGATGTGCAGCGTGGTGTTGGCGACCGGGAGCCCGAGCGGCAGCGGGTCGCTCAGCGAGCCGGACAGCTCCGCGACCGTGGACCAGATCGTCGTTTCGGTCGGGCCGTACACGTGGAACAGCCGGCAGCCGTCGGCCAGCAACCGCTCGGCGAGCGCGGCCGGCAACGGCTCCCCGCCGCAGATCACCCGCCGGCCGCGCAGCCGCCCCGCCAGCCCGCCGCCGACCGCCCGCCAGGTCGTGGGCGTCGCCTGGACGACGTCGACGCGCTCGTCGGTGATGAGACCGAGCAGCCGGTCGGCGGAGGCACGGTCCTCGTCGGGAGCGACCACCACGGTGCCGCCGGTACTCAGCGGCAGCAACAGCTCCAGGGCGGAGATGTCGAAGGAGAACGTGGTCAGCCACAGCGTCCGCTCCCCCGGCCGGACCGCCAACCGCCGCGCGAAATCGGCCACCAGGTTGGCCAGGCCGCCATGGGACACCTCCACGCCCTTCGGCGTGCCGGTGGAGCCGGATGTGTAGATGACATAGGCGCACGAGCCGCTGTCCGGTGCCGGCCACTCCGGCGGCTCCTGCTCTGGCCGGCGACCCGGCCCGTACCCGGCCGGATCCGGCAGCCCGATCCGCTCCCGCCCGGCCAGGCAGGCGGGGTCCGGCTCGCCGTCGGTGAGCAGCAGCCGCACACCGGCGTCGTCGAGCTGGCTGGCCAGCCGGGCCGCCGGATGCCTCGGGTCCAGAGGCAGGTACGCGGCACCGGCCGCCCACACCCCCAGCACCGCGGCGGCGAGCGCGGGTCCCCGGTTGGCGTACAGCGCGACCGGCTCGGCCGGCCGCACCCCGCACGCCACCAGTTCCCGGCGGACCCGCTCGGCCATCTCGACCAGCGTCCGGTACGTGGTGTCCCGCCCCCGCACGCGTACCGCCACCGCGTCCGGTCGGGTCGCGGCGGTCGCCCGCACCTGCGCCGGCAGCATCTGTGCCGGCAGCGGCCGCACCGGACCCAGCAGAGCACCTGCCGCGAGCCGGTCGGCCGGGCTCCATCCGGTGACCGTACGCAGGGGCCGGTCCAGGGCACCGGCCATCTCGCGCAGCAGAGCGTCATAGCGCTGCAGTAGACGCTCCACAAAGGACTTGTCGTGCACCTCGATGCTGTAGCTGGCCGCGATGTGGACGCCGCCCGGGAACGGCCAGACGATCCATTCCAGGTCCAGCCGGCTGACCGGGTGGTACACGTCGAGCCCGGCCAGCGTACCGCCGGCCATCGTCGGTGGCAGCATGGCCCGGAAGTTGGTGCCGTTGGGTGAGCGGTTGTTGAAGCTGTGCCGGAACAGCGGCACCCGCCAGTCGCCCGAGCGCGCCGGTAGGCTGTTCGCCACCGCCTCGAAGGAGGCACTGCCGTGCTCGAGCCCTTGCAGGAAGGCGGTGGAGACCCGCCGGACGAGTTCGACCGGGCTCGTACCGGGGTCGAGGCGGACCCGGACGGGCAGCGTGCTGGCATGGAAGCCGACGACGTCGGCGGGCGCCGAACCGCGGGCGAGCACCGGCACGCCTACCACCAGGTCGCTGCCGGCCCCGTGCCGGGCCAGCAACAGGTAGAACGCGGCCATCAGCACGATGTTCCGGGTGACCTTGGTGCGGTCCTGGATCTCCGCGGCTGCGGCGATGGACTCGGCCGAGAGCGCGTGGCTGATCTCGGCACCGGTGAAGCGCGGGCGGCCCGCGATCGGACGCGCTCCGGTCAGGGCGGTGCGCTGGGGATCAAAGCCGTCCAGGTGGCGCACCCAGTACTCGATGTCCCCGGGATCGGCGGGCGGCTCCAGGTGGAGGGCGGTGGGCCGGGCCAGGTCGGGCGGTGGCTGGCCCTCGCCGGCGAACGCGTCGTAGAGCGCGGGGATCTCGCGCATCAGCACGCTCGCCGTCAGGTAGTCGCTCACCAGGTGGTGGGTCACCAGACACACCGCGCTGCCTTCGGGTAGCCGCACGAGATGTGCGCGGATCAGCGGTGTGCCGTCGAACTCGAACGGGACGGCCGCGAGCCCGCTCAACACCTCCGGGAGCGTGTCCTCGCGGGCCTCGGTCACCCACAACGGAAGCGCCTCGTCGAGCGGGAGGAACGCCTTGCCGGGTACCGCACCGTTGGGCCGCAGCACCGCGCGCAGGGCCGGATGGCGGTACATCAGCCAGTTCAGCGACTGCTGTAGCGGCCACCAGCGCAGCGGCTGCTCGGTCCGGAACGCGAACACGATGTTGCAGATTGCGCGGTCCGGAACCAGCCGGTGCAGCATCCACTGCGCTTGTTCCTTGGCGGTGAGCGGGACATCGTGGGGCGCGGCACCGGGTGCTGAGTCAGCGCGCACGTTCTGGTTCTTCCGTGTCGGTCATGTCACGTCGCTCCGTCCACAAACGACCGCTCGCCCGATGCGACAATCCGATCACTCGCCGGCATCCGCGGCGAGTCGCCGATTCCGGGGACGCTCCCCCGATCGGCGGCGAACATGTCGACCAAGCTCGCCTTCACGACCTTGCCCGCGCTGTTGCGCGGCAGGCGCTCGGCCAGCAGCACGCGGGCGGGAAGTTCGTGGCCGGCCAACCTGTCGCGCAGGAACCGGCGCAGCGGTGCGAGGCCGAGTTCAGCCGCCGCGGCACCCGGGCGCGGCACGACCACCGCGCCCACCACCGCGCCCAGGGTCGGGTGGCCCAAGCCGACCGCGGCCGCCTCGGCCACCGCGGGATGCTCGTGCAGCGCCGCCTCCACCTGTAGCGTCGACACCTTGAAGGCACCCGACTTGACGATGTCGGTGTCACGGTCCACCAGGTACAGGAAGCCGTCTGCGTCGAGACGGCCGAGGTCGCCCATGCGGACCCAGCCGGCCGCGAATGTGCCGTCGCCCCCACCATCCACATAGGACCGTGGGTACGGCGACCGCAACCAGACGTGGCCAACGGATCCCGGCGGCAGCGGTCGACGGGCCGCGTCGGCAACCATGAGTTGGCCGTCGGCGGCGCGGCCGACCGCGTCCGGCCGGGCCGCGTCGAACACCATGCTGGTCTGTGCGGGAGCCGCCTCGGTGGATGTGTAGTAGTTGACCAGGACCGCATTGGGGAACGCGCGCGCCAGGCGCACGGCGACGGCCGGTGGCAGCGGCGCGGCCGTGGAACCGATCAGCCGGACCGCCGACAGGTCGTGGTGCGCCAGGGCGGGCGAGTTGAGCATCTCGACCGCCATCGCCGGCACGACGAAGACCGACCCGGCCTGACGCGTCTCGATCAGCCGCAGGAACCGCGCCGGGGTGAACTGGGGCAGCACCAGGCCCGCGGGGTGCGCGTCGATCGCGTTCAGCAGCATTGCCTGGCCTGCGTTGGTGCCGATGGGGAACGAGTGCAGGAACACGTTGGAGTGGCGTAGCCGGCGGCGGTTGGGGCGTTCGGCCGCGCCGTAGGTGAGGTTGGCGTGGCTGGCGCCGACGGCCTTCGGCGTCCCGGTGGTACCCGACGTGTACAGGATCTGCGCCAGGTCGTGCGGGCTGACCGGCACGCTGTCGACCGCCGGCCCGGCGACCGCTACCTCGTCGACCGTTGCCGAGAACCGGCACTCGACATCCGGCGGCGGCACCAGTCCGGTGCCGTGCAGCACGGCCGCCGACCGGCTGTGCGTCAGCACGTGCCGCAGTTGCGGTGCGGCCAGCCGGTCGGAGCACGGCACGGCCACCGCCCCGGCGCGCAGTACGCCGCAGTACGCGACCGCGTACTCGGTCCAGCCCCGCCCGTCGAACAGCAGCGCCACCCGGTCACCCGGACGCACGCCCCGCTCCAGCAGGCCCGAGGTCACCGCCGTGGCGCGGTGATCCCACTCCGCGAAGGTGAGGCGTGCGCCGCCCACGGTCTCCAGCGCCGGTCGGTCCGGTTCCTGCCGGGCGCGGTCGGCCAGCAGGTCCGGCACGGTGCGCGGCGTGTACCGGTCAGGCACGTGGACACCCGCCCTCCTACCCACCCGCGAGTCAACCAGCGGCACCCCTCGCCGAGCCTGTCGCGGATTCGTGGGACGCCGGCCGGGCAAACCCCAATCATGGAGTTACATTCGTTGACGGTGCATCTGACCGGGCGACGCCTTCGGGCGGGAAAGGCGGTTTGGGCTCGATGGCAAGCCAGGGCGCGGCGCCGGTACCGCGCATGAGGAGACGCCGCGGCCTCCTGTCCTTCATCCGCCTCGGATTCCAGACCAGCGCCACCCTGTCCGCCGCAACGGTGGCCGCGGTCGTCCTGGGTACCGGATCGGCCCTGCTCGGGGTATGGGCGGCGGGCGCCGCGGTCGGCCGGATCCCGGCCGCGGTCGCCGGTGGTCCCGGCTCACCCGCGGCCCACGCCGCGCTTGCCTGGACGGTGCTCTCGGCGTGCTGCTTCGTGTTCCAGCGCGCGGCCGGCGCGGCTGCGGGCGCGACGGGTACGGCGCTGGCCGCGCGGGTGGACGCGGCTCTGCAGCGGCAGCTGATGGACGCGGTCATGCGCCCATCCGGCATCGCACACCTCGAAGATCCGCGGACGCTCGACCTGATCAGCGTCGGCAGATCGACCTTCCGCGGCAGCGGGGTCCGCCCCGGCCGGGTGGCCACCGCGTCCGGCGGGCTGCTGGGCGGGTACCTGGCACTCGCCGGCTCATGCATCATCCTGGGCAGGTTCCAGCCGCTGCTGGGCCTGGCCCTCGCGGCAATGGGTGCCTGGGCCGCCTACGAGTACAAGCTGGCGTCCCGGACCGAGGCGGCACACCACTACGGCAACAGCGAGGGTGCGCGGCGCACGGAGTACCTCTACGAACTGGGTGTCAGCCCGCCGGCGGCGAAGGAGGTGCGGGTACTGGGACTGCCGGGCTTCCTGCGCAGCCGGTACGGCGAGGTGTGGCGCCAGTCGATGACCGGCGTGCTCGCACCGGGCAGTCCCCGATCGGCGGTGGCAACCGCGCTGCTGGGCCTCGCGGCGCTCACCGGGGTGGTGCTGATCTGCCGGTCGGCGCTCGACGGCCGGATCGGCCTGGGCGCGGCCGCCGCGTACGTTCAGGTGGTCATGCTCGTGCCCCTCGCCGTGCAGCAGGCGTCCTGGACCGGCCTGCAGACCGAGCTGGGTCTGGCCTCGCTGAACCGGTACGGCGATGCGGTACGGGCCGTGGTCGAGCCGGCCCCGGCACCGGCCGCGGTGCCGGCCCGGCCGGCGGACGGCCTTCCCCGGTCGGCAATCCGGTTCGAGGGCGTCACGTTCACCTATCCGGGCGCCGCCACGCCCGCCCTGCGCGCGCTCGACCTGGAGATCCCCGCCGGGCAGTCGCTGGCGATCGTCGGCGTGAACGGCGCCGGGAAGTCGACGCTGATCAAGCTGCTGTGCCGGCTGTACGAGCCCACCGCGGGCCGCATCACGGTAGACGGCATCGACCTGCCCGCGATCGACCCGGCCGGGTGGCGTGCCCGCATCGCGACCGTCTTCCAGGACCCCACCCGGTTCCCCGCGTCGGCCCGCACCAACGTGGAGTACGGCCGCCTGGACGCGCGCGGCGACGAGCCGGGGTTGTCCGCGGCGGCGCGGACCGCGACCGCGGCGGATCTCGTCGCCGGCCTGCCCCGGGGCTGGGACACGATCCTGTCCGCCGAATACGCCGACGGCGTGGACCTGTCCGGCGGCGAATGGCAGAAGCTGGCGCTGGCCCGGGCGTTCTTCGCGGTCGACCACGGCGCCGGCGTACTGATCCTCGACGAACCGGCCGCGCACCTGGACGCCCGGGCCGAAGCCCATCTGTACGAACGGTTCCTCGCGCTCACCCACGGTCTGACCACGGTCGTCATCTCCCATCGCTTCTCGACCGTGCGGCAGGCATCGTCGATCGTGGTGATGGACGGCGGCGGCATCGTCGAACAGGGCACCCACGACGAGTTGACCGCCCGCGGCGGCGAGTACGCGACGATGTTCAGGCTCCAGGCCGCCCGGTTCGCCGGTCACCTGGCACAGGAAGGTGTCGAATGAGGAGTTGGCTGCGCACCGGGCGCCTGCTGGCCAGCCTCGGTTGGGAGATCGGGCCGCCACTGCTCCTGACGTACGTCGGCGTCAACGTGATCGCGTTCCTGTCGCCACTGCTGCTCGCGCTCGGCCTGCGCCCGCTGGTGAACGGCGTCCAGAGCCGGTCAGGCACGTCGGTCCTGGTCGGCGCCGTCCTCATCGGTACCGCCCTGCTGCTGACAATCTCGGCACCGGTCGCGTACCGGTGGGCCACCGTCCGGATGCGCGAGCGGTCGGTGATGGTCGTGCAGCGGCGGCTGCTGACGCTCGCGTCCACCGCGCCGCATATCGAGCACTTCGAGCGCCCCGACTTCCGCGACCGCCTGCAGTTGCTGAAGGACAGCTCCAGCGACCTGGTCGCCGGCATGTCCGTGGTCTTCATCGGACCGGTCGTCGTCGCGCAGATCGCCACGACCGGCACGCTGTTGGCCAGGCTGGCCCCGGTGCTGCTGCTCGTACCCCTCATCGCGATACCCGCCACGCTGCTCAGCCAGACCGGCGAGCGGGTCCGGCGCGCCGCCGACCTGCGCGCGGCCGAGGCGAACCGGACCGCGCAGGACCTTTTCGGGTTGGCGTCCAGCGCCGCACCGGGCAAGGACATCCGCATGTACGGGCTGCGCGAGCAGCTGGTCGATGACCACCGGCGCGCCAGCCACCGCACCCACCGCATCACGGAAGGAGCGCTGCTGCGGTCCGTCGCCATCGACGCCGGTACCTGGCTACTGTTCGGCGCCGCGTATGCCGGCGCCGCCCTGCTGGTGCTGTGGCAGGCGACCAGGCGGAACGGGACGGCCGGCGATGTGGCGCTCACCCTCGGGCTCGCAACCGCGATGGTCGCCGGCGCCGGCCGGTTGACCGACCTGGGCGGCTCGGTACTTCGCGTACAGACCGCGTCGCAGCACTACCACTGGCTCAGCGATCAGGCGGCGCCCCGGCCAGCCGGTTCCGTGGTGGCCGCGCCGCAGCGGCTCACCCGCGGGATCACCCTCGACGACGTCACCTTCCGCTACGGCGCCACCGACAGCCCGGCGCTGTCCGGTGTCTCGCTGCGACTGGCAGCGGGCTCGGTCGTCGCGGTCGTCGGGGAGAACGGGGCGGGGAAGACGACGCTGGTCAAGTTGCTCTGCGGCATGTACCGCCCGTCCTCGGGACGTATCCTGCTCGACGACACCGATCTGTCCACTGCGGATCTGGTGGGATACCGGAAGCGGATCACGGCGGGCTTCCAGGACTTCATGCGCTTCGAGTTCCCGCTGCGCGAGTCGGTCGGCATGGGCGACCTCCCCCACCTGACCGACGAGGACCGGGTGCGGCAGGCGTTGAAGCGCGCCAACGCCACGTTCGTGGACCGGCTCCCGCGCGGCCTGGAAACGCAGCTCGGCCAGGCTTGGCCCGGCGGCGTCGAGCTGTCCGGTGGGGAGTGGCAGAAGGTCGCCCTGGCGCGGTCCATGATGCGGGATCGGCCCCTGCTCAGCATTCTCGACGAGCCAACCGCGGCGCTGGACCCGCAGACCGAACACATGCTGTTCGAGGAGGTGGCCGCGGCCGCCCGGGCGGGCGTCGAGGACGGCCGCATCACCCTGGTCATCTCGCACCGGTTCTCCACCGTACGGATGGCCGACTTCATCGTCGTCCTGCAACACGGAGCGGTACTGGAAGCGGGTACGCACGACGAGCTGATGGCAGCCGGCGGCCTCTACGCCGAGCTGTACGACCTGCAGGCCAAGGCGTACCGCTGACCGAGCGTCAGGAGCGTCCCGCCGGCACGCCCCGGCCGGACACGGCCGCCACCGCGGTGAGCACCGTGTCGACGCACCGCTCGACCGGGTGCTCCGAGTTCACCGCGACGACTTCGCCCCGGCTCGGCGCGAGGGTGCGGTACAGGGCGGCCATTTCCGCCTGGTAGCGCACGAAGTCGTCGGCCACGCTCGCCGACCGCCGGTAGTCGCGGCCGCTGTGGTAGCCGCCGAGATGCTTCCCCAGCGCCTCGCGCCGGCGCAGCGTGACTTCCGGCGCGCACTCGACCAGCACGGTCAGCGACTCCCGGGGGGCGAAGTCGAAGACCCGGTGGACCAACGCCGGATCAGCACCCCGGATCACGGAGCGGGCGATGGCCGAGAGCACATACCGGTCGGCCAGGACGGTGCCGCCCGTGTCGAGCTGCGCCTGGATGACCTGCTCGCAGCGGTGTGCCAGGTCGGCCGCCTCGACGAACAGCAGGGAGTGCGCACCGAGCCGGCCATCCCGCTTCCACACCGGGATGAGATCGCCGACGATCTCCGAGGAGTTCCACTCGGTCACCACGACGGGCGCCCCGGACTCCAGCCGGAGCCGGTCGAGGACCGTGCGGATGAGGGTGGACTTGCCGGCGGAGTACACGCCGTCGAAGACAATCAACATGGATCCGTCATGCCCCCTCGTGCGCGGAGAACGCGACCCGGCCGTTCGGTACCCGACCCCGCCAGGTGACCGGCTGCACCGCGAAGTCGACGATCTTCAGGAAGGTACCGCCGCGCCTGAGGTAGTCCTCGTTCCGCGCGACGATGACGTCGGCGTAGTTCCAGGCGAGGATCACGCACTGGTCGGGCTGGTCCGTGAGCAGGTGCGCGGGCGGCACGATGGGAATGGTCGTGCCCGGCAGCGCCCGGCCGACCTTGTACGGGGTGGTGTCGCAGATGTACTGCAACGGCGCGTCGGTCGCGCTGATCATGACCGATGCCTTGGCTGGAGCGCTGAAGCCGGCCAGACGCAGCCCGGCGGCCGCGGTCGCGGCCAGCCGTTCGCGGATCTCGGCGAGGAACCGCGTGGTCAGGTCCGCGAAGGCGGTGTAGAAGCCGGGCTCGTTGACGCCCGCGCGCTGTTCCGCCCCGAGGTACCGGGCCACCGACGAGCCGGGCGGGCGGTTGCCGGCGCGTACGAGCAGCCGCAGGCTGCCGCCCTGCGCGTCGGTCGGCTCCACGTGCTCGATGCTCAGGCCGGCCGTGGTGAACAGCCGGTGCAACGCCGTCACCGTGTAGTAGAAGACGTGCTCGTGGTAGATGGTGTCGAACAGGCCACGGCGCAACAGGTCGAGCAGGTACGGCACCTCGACCACGAGGACCCCGTCGCCGCCGTCGAGCAGCACCCGGAAGGCCGACATGACATCGCGGATGTCCGGCATGTGCGCGAGGACGTTGCTCGCGTGTACGACCGCGCTCGGACCGTGCTGCGACCGGACCAGCTCGGCAACGGCGGTCGAGAGGAACTCCTCCAGCACCGGTACCCCACCGGCACGCGCCTGCGCGGCAACGTTGCGGGCCGGCTCGATCCCCAACACCCGGTGGCCTCTGGCCGCGTAAACCTTCAGCAGGTGGCCGTCGTTGGCACCCACATCGACGATCAGCCCGTCCCGCGCCGGAGCCAGCCGCCGCTGGACGAAGTCGGCGAGTTCCTGGCCGTGCCGGATCACCGGAGCCGACGCGGACGAGAAGTACGCGTACTGCCGGAACAGCCGTTCGGGCGGTACGCCCCTGGCCAACTGGGCCAGGCAGCAGTGCGAACAGTGCATGACATGCAGCGGGAACCGCGGTGACGGCGCCGCCTCGATCGGCACGAACTCGTTGGCCAGCGCCACCGGCCCCAGGCAGACGACTGACGACATGCCGGCGTTCCCGCAGGCCCGGCACCGGGCCGCCGCCACGTCGTCATGGCAGGTTCGGCAGGCGGACGTCGCCGCGGCCGCGAGGCGTCCGGTGATCATTGGGTCACCGCCGTCGCACCGGCCGAGACGAGCGCCGCGACCGCGCCCATGGCGTCCTCCGGCGGCGGCATGGCCCGCCAGGCGGAGCGGACGGCCGCGGTGGCCTGGCCGACATCCCGGTCCGCCAGCAGGGCCGCCACCGTGTCGGCCACCCGCGCCGGACTCACCTCATCGGGCAGCAGCACGGTGCCCAGCCCGACCGCCTCGATCCAGCGGGCGTTGCGGTACTGCTCGGCCGCCTGCGGAATCACCAGCGACGGGACGCCCCACTCGATCGCCGCCCGGGTCGTGTTGGCGCCGCCGTGATGTACCAGGACCGCGGTGTGCGCGAGTTCCGCGTCGAGCGGCACGTAGTCGACGACCCGTACGTTCTCGGTCACGGACACCTCCGGGCGCTCGGTCGCCGGCCCGGCGCGCAGCCAGTCGAACCAGCCTCGCGGACCGACCGTCACCACCGCCCGCCAGCCGCGTTCGCCGAGCGCGGCCGCGCAGTCGACAAAGCCATCGATGGCCGCGTTGGAGACCGTGCCGAAGGTGAACAGCACACGCGGTGGGCTCTCGCCCGCACGATCGGCCACCGGCACCGCGGCCGGGTCGGGGCGGCCGGCGCCGTGGTACGCGTGCAGCCGCATCGGGATGACCGGCGCGAGCGCCCGACCGGCCTCGGTCTGCACCAGCGGCGGGCACGGGTCCAGGTACGGCTGGAGGACGTCCCCGAGGCCGAACGAGGAGCCGAGGCGGCGCCGGTACAGCGGCTCGGCGCGCTCCCACACGGCGCCGAGCGAGTCGGGGTGGAACGGTCCGATCGCGTGGTACAGGTGCGGGATGCCGTACTCCGCCGCGACCAGCGGTCCGGCGAACTCCAGGGCCTCATGCACCAGCAGGTCCGGCCGGAAGCTCGCCACGACCGCCGCGAGCTGCTCCACCCGCAGCCGCGGCGCGATGTCGCCGAAGATGCGCGCACCGTTGCGCCAGTCCCGGATGTCAGCTGACACCTCGTCCGGGTGCGAGCGGATCATCTCGGTACGCAGGCGCAGCCGCCCGGGGCCGGAGGGCAGCAGCGGGAACCCGAGGGCCTCGCACACCCCACCCATCTCCGGCGCGGTGCTGAAGGCCACCTCGTGCCCGAGGCTCCGCAGCGCCGCGGCGAACGGCACCATGGTGTGCAGGTGCGACTGGCCGGATACCGCAGTCAGCAGTACTCGCAACGGATACACCTCCGGCTCAGCCGCCCGGACCGGCCGCGACGGGGACGTCCAGGCGGGCGGGCGCGTCCCCGTCCAGATCCAACTCGCCGACCGCGTGCGCCGGCCGGTCCACGAAGCTCTCCTCGGCGCAGACCCCCTCGACGCTGCCGAGCGTCTTCCACACCTGGTAGCCGAGGCGGGCCTTGACGTCAGCGGGCAGGTTCGCGACCACCTCCGGCCGGAGCGAGAGGAAGAAGTTCTCCTGCTGCCGCAGGAACGGCCGGCAGAAGTAGGTGAGCACGCCGAGCCGCTGCTCCGCGGTCGAGTTGAACCCCGTTCCGTGTACGATCCGGCCGTCGAACACGAGGGCGCTGCCGGCGGGCCCGCACGCCGGGATGCCACCCTTGCGGATCAGGCGGGCGCGCGCCAGGGTCTCGGCCGGGTCGGCCGGCGACCGCTCCAGGTGGCTGCCCGGTACGACGGTCGTGGCGCCGTTGTCCGCCGTGAAGTCGTCCGGCATCCACATCACGCTCGCGGTCATCGCGTACGGCGGCCAGGGGCGCGGCACGTACCCCTGGTCGGAGTGGATCGGCAGCGGGTCGTCCCCGGGCGAGACGAAGTTCGCCTGGATCGCGGACAGCAGGAAGCCCTCGTCGAGGACCTGGGCGACGAGTGTGTTGACGTCGGGGTGGGTCAGCAGCCGCTGGAACACCTGGCCCTTGTTCAGCAGGTTCCACACCCGGCGGTTGCTTTTCTCGGCCCGGCCGGCACCGCCCATGTACTTCCCGCCGGGCTTGGCCTCGGACTCGCCCACGCCCAGCGCGCGCTCGCCCGCGGCCTGCTTCCCGATCCGGGCGCGCAACTCGTCGCGTACGCCGGCCGGCAGCGCACCGGCCAGGATGCAGTAGCCGGCCCGGCTGAGGTCCTGCCCGGCCTGCGCGAGGTCGGCGGTGGGCACCGGTAGCTCGATCATGGCAAACCTCCGGACGTGTCGTTCACGATGTGTCCACTGTTGACAGTGGTGGCGCCGTCACCGCGGCCAGCAAGCGCCGGTAGTCGGCGATCGATCGCCGGTATCCTGCCGAGAAGTAGTGGTGCAGGTACTCCACCTCCGGCCGCGCCCAGCGCTGCGCCAGGCGGGCCAGCCCACTGTGGTCCGCGAACGCGCGGACGTTGCGGCGGTGCTCGACGAGAACGCTCAGCGCGGCCGGCTCCAGGACGATCGGGATGCCGGCGGCGACGAGCTTCAGGCCGAGGTCCTGGTCGGAGTTGGCGCCAGGCAGGTCGGGATCGACGCCGCCGATACGCAGCAGGGCGCCGCGGGCGATGGAGTGGTTGCCCATCCGGACGCACAGCCACCGCAGGTCCTCCCGTTCACTGCGCAACTCCGCGTAGATGTCGCGGAAGTTGGGCGGCAACGAGGTCCGGTCGAGCACGCCCGCGAACCGGGATCGGACGTCCTCCGGGGTGACCGTCCAGCCGGTCAGCCCGAGCATCTCGGCTCCGTAGCGGATGTCGGCGAAGCCGAGCAGCCCGCCGAACGTGCGCACGGCCAGGTCGTCGGGTGGATGCAGGGCACCGGTGATGATGTCGCGGAACAGCACCCCGGCGAGGTACTGGTGCTCGATGCCGCACACGTAGCTGGGGTACCCGCGGCGCGCCTGGGCCCGCAGGTGCGCCGCGACGGTGTCCGGAGCGAGCAGCGAGTCGTCAGTCGACAGGAGGACCAGTTCGCCGGCCGCTTCGGCGACGCCCAGGTTGTACGCGCCGGCCACGCCGAGCGGCGCCCCCTCGTTGCGTACCACGCGCGGGTGGATCGACGGGTGTTCCGCGGCGTAAGCCGCCAGGTGCTCCGCGACAGCGGTGTCGCCCGCGTCGTCCACGATCACGACCTCGAACGACTCTCGCGCGGCCGATTGGCGGTCGAGCGCCGCCAGGCACAGGCGCAACAGGGCACCGCGCATGGCGACACCCGCGGCGCCGGCCATCCGGCACGGGACGACGACCGACAGCGCCGGCCGCGGCCGGGGCCGGTCCGCCGCGCCGGGCCGGCCGGTCATGCCGCACAGACCTCTCGCCGTCGCGGCGCCCGTGCCCGCACCTGGCCGCCTCCGGCGTACGGCACCGTGTCGAGTACCGCCGGCGCACCGTACCGGTCGAGTTCGGCGAGCAGCGCGGCGCGGCTGACGTTGCCCGCGAACATCGTGTGTGCCGCCGCCTCGGCGCCGAGGTTGAACAGCAGGTCGACGGCCGACAGGTCGGACACGAACTCGCCGAAGCGCTGCGGGTACGCGGCCGAGCGGTAGGACTGGTAGAACACGGAGATGTCGCCCGCCGCGAACTCGTCCTCGATCAGGTAGTCGTAGCCGTTGATGCCCGATATGTAGACCGCAGCCGATGTTCGCTGGCAGTAGTCCTGTATCAGACGTGACTTGCGGCCGGTTTCCCCGATCTCGCTGGCGCGCACCCGGGTGACGCCGATGCCGAACAGCTCGATCATCGCGTCGAGCAGGGCCAGGTTGAGATCCGCGAGCCGCAGCCACCGGCGCCCCAGGTAGATCTCCTCGAAGACCGGGCTGTACCGGTGCCAGTACGGCGCGCGCGCGTAGCAGACGTGCAGCGACCGCCAGTGCCGGTGCTGCCAGTCACGGCTGGGCGGCGCACCACCGGCAGCGATCTCGATGTCGCGCAGCGGCGCGGTTCGGGTCCGTGCGGCCAACGGGACGACGAGCCGGACCGCGCCCTGCGGGCCCTTGATGCGGGTGCGGTTCTGCCAGCCCTTCGACGAGTACCCCACGGTGTCCATCACGACGAGCAGGTCGGCGAGGTGCAGCTTGTGGAACAACCCTCCCCACGGGAGATAGGTCGGCTGGTGACAGGTCACGATCCGCCGCCGGTCCGGCCCGGTACCGGCATTCATGACAGGCTCGGCGAGGCATCGGTGAGCATGCTGCCGCGGGCAGCCTCGATGACGTTGTACGGACCCACCGCGTCGAAGAACTGCGACTCGTCGAACAACCACGGGCGGTCCCCGCCCTCGGCGAGGTGCCGCTCCCGCAGCAGCCGGTGCGAGCCGATGTAGGTGCTCGGCCAACGGATGCCGCCCTGGCTGTAGGAACAGTCCAGGAAGTATCTGGGGTTGCCCTCGCCACCAGGCTTCTGGATGCGCGCGTGGAACATCGCCGAGTGCATGACGACCGCGGCACCGGGGGGCAGGTCGTCGATGACGACGGCCCCGGGCAGTGGCTGCCAACCCATGAACCAGAGGGCCCGCTTGCTGGCCACGGAGCGGTGCGTGCCGGGTACCAGCATCAGGTCCCCGATCGTTCCGTCCAGACCGTTGAGGTAGATGAGCACGTGCACTTCCAGGTGCGACCGGTTGGTCTGCGGGAACTGGTCGTAGTCGTGGTGCCACGGCAGGCCCGGGGTACCGGCGTCGTGCCGGGCGGCGTTGATGTGGTGGAAGACGTACCGGGAGCGGGCGGGATCGTCCGGCTGCTCGATGACCGGTGGCGTCCCGCCGGACAGCGTCCATTCCGCGCGTGGCTGCCACGTCGCCATGATGCGGTCGAGAACCGCCATGATGCGCGGGTGCCAGGTGAG
Source organism: Micromonosporaceae bacterium (assembly GCA_039649115.1). Lineage (GTDB taxonomy): Bacteria > Actinomycetota > Actinomycetes > Mycobacteriales > Micromonosporaceae > DATEJJ01. Next base: position 47,086 of record JBBWZQ010000079.1, read on the forward strand.
CCTCCCGATGTGCGGCATCTCGTGCGCGCGGCGGGTCGCGGCGGGCAGTTGCTGCAGCAGCGGCGAGCGCACGAGCCGGCTGATCCGCTCGGTCGTCTCCGCGGAACGCTCCAGATCCAGGGTCGGAGTGCGGATGCGCGCGGCGACGAGGTCGTCGACGTCACTCTTCAACGCGGCGATCTCGTCATCCCGGAGCAACTGGATGACGAGGTAGCCGTCGTCCGCGAATGCCTGTATCTGCTCGGTGCCGACTTCCGATTCGAGGTCCAACACGCGGTGCTCCCTCCCCGTCCAGCCACGCTCAATCTCCGATGAACTTGCGAAGCTCCTCGGGCCGTAGCCAATGTGAATTGGTGTCGCTGCGGTACTCGGACTCCACGGCGCGCCCGCGCTGGCCGCCGTACGTCGCCGCGAGGCCGAGGCCCCACGACTCGTGGAACTGCGGCTCGATGACGTAGAAGTCGTCGAACTCCCTGGCGTGCGGCGTCTCGTCGGCCGGTACCAGGACCTCGTGCAGTCGCTCGCCCGGCCGGATGCCGATGACTTCCTGGCGGCAGTCCGGCGCCACAGCGGTGGCCAGGTCGACAACCTTCATGCTGGGCTGCTTCGGCACGAAGATCTCACCGCGCTCCATGACCGCGAGAGCCTTGATGACGAAGCTGACCGCCTCTTCCATCGTGATCCAGAACCGGGTCATCCGGACGTCGGTGATGGGCAACGCACCGGTCGCCCGCCTCTCCTTGAAGAACGGGATCACGCTGCCGCGCGAGCCGACGACGTTCCCGTACCGCACCACGGAGAAGCGTGGCCGCTTGCGAGCGGCCATGATGTTGGCGGCGACGAACAGCTTGTCCGAGCACAGTTTCGTGGCCCCGTACAGGCTGATCGGGTTCGTCGCCTTGTCCGAGGACAGCGCCACGACCCGGTCGACCTTGGCATCGATCGCCGCGTTGATGAGGTTTTCCGCGCCGAGCACGTTGGTGCGGATGCACTCCATCGGGTTGATCTCCGCGGTCGGTACCTGCTTCATCGCGGCCGCGTGCACGACGACATCGACATCGGCGAAGGCGCGCTGCAACCGGCTCGGGTCGCGCACGTCCCCGACGACGAACCGCAGCGCCGAATCGCGCACCCGTTCGGCCATCTGGAACTGTTTGAACTCGTCGCGCGAGTACACGATCAGCTGGCGCGGCCGAGACTCGGCCAGCACCCGGCGGACGAACACCTCACCGAACGAGCCGGTGCCGCCGGTGACCAGGATGGACTTGCCGTCGAGCTGCGGGTCAACATCGCTCACAGGAACCTCAACTACTTGTCACGCTGGCGGAGCACCCGACCGGTGCCCCGTAGACCGCTTCCATGCTCTGCGCCACGCTGGGCATCGCCGTACCGAGCAACTGCCTGGCCCGGCCGCAATCCAGCGCCATCTCGGCGGGGCGGGGCGCGGCCAACGCGGCCCCGCGGACGGTGCCCGGGCGGACCCGGTCGGCTGGGAAACCATGGTGCGCCGCGATCCGCGACGCGAACGCGTACTTGCTGATCCGCTCGGCCCCGGCGAGGTGCAGCACCCCGGTGATCCGGTCCGCCACCGCGGCGAGCAGGAGCCGGCACAGGATCGGCGTCGCGATGGGGGTGAACCACACGTCGGTGAAGCCCCGGTAGCCGGCGCCACCGCGCAGCACGTCGAGAATGCCGTCCGACGCGGAGCGCCGCCACGGCGTGCTGGCGCCGAAGAAGTTGGTGCGTACGACGAGGACGCCGGGGTGCGCGCGCAGGGCCGCCCGCTCCCCCGCCGCCTTGGTTTCGCCGTAGATGTTCACCGGTGCCGGTGGCCGGCCTTCGACCGCCGGGCGCGGGTCGCCGCCGCCCCAGAGCTGGTCGGTGGAGACGAGCACGAACGCGCGGCCGGCCGCGGCGGCCGCGCCGGCCAACTGGCCCGTCACGTCGACGTGCAGCCGCTGCGCCTCGGGTCGCCGGTGCTGGCACGCGTCGACATCGGTGAGGGCGGCGGCGTGTACCACGTGGGTCGCGCCGGACCCGCGTACCAGGCCGAGGGCGTCGAAGCCGACCGTGAGGTCGAGCGGCCATTCCTCCGCACCGGGCGGTACCGGGTGCCGGTGCCGAACCGCCACGACCTCGTGGCCGGCCCCGCGCAGGAGCGCGCACAGCACCACACCGAGCAGGCCGGCCGCGCCGGTCACCAGCCAGCGCTGCGGCCCCTCCCGGCGGCTAGACAAGTGACTGCGATCGGGCATCGGGGCGCTCATCGGAGAAGAGCCGTTCGGTGATGTCGCGTGCCGACCAGGACCGCCGCTCGCCCGTGTCGCCCTCCCCGTACTCCACCAGGAACCGCTCGTCCACCGCGGCGGCGTCGGCCAGCCTCGCCAGTGCCGGCCGCGGGATGGATCCGGGGAACAGGGCCGCCGCGTTCGCCAGCGCGAAGTACAGGTTGCGGGCGGCCCCGGCGGCCACCGCCTCGTCGACCAGCGTGTCCCAGGACAGGTCGGGATGCGCGCGAACGAGGCTGACGACATCGACGTACTGGAGCAGGCGCTGGTGCTTGCCCCGCTCGATGTACCGCAGCGTGGTGGATTCCTTGTACAGGTGGGCCGCCACGTCCAGGAGCATGTGCTCCGGCCGGAACGCCAGGGCGGTTGTCCCGCACAGGTCGAACGGCACCGCCTGGCTCAACAACCGCCCGGCGGGCAGGTCGCAGCCGCTCGCCGGCAGGAACAACCCGAAGCACACATCGACCGTGACCGCGGGCAGCCACGAGTCGCCGAGACGCTGGTACGAGGGCAGGTTGTTGACATGCATGCCCCAGAAGACCTCCTGGCGCCGGGTCATCGGCACCAGGTTCCCGTGTGCGTCCACGGTGCCGGCCTGGTAGCCCTCGCCCCGCAGGACGTCGGCCACCGCGGGCGCCTCGTCGCGGTCCACGAACAGGTCGATGTCGTTCATCGGCCGCAGGTGCGTGGCCCGGTACACCGCCGGCGTGAGGTAGGCGCCCTTGCGTACCGCCACGGTGGTTCCCTTGTCCGCCAGCGTCTGCACCAGCCGGGCGGCCTCGGCGAGGAGAACGGCGTTGCGGCGCTCGTTCAGGGCGGCGGCCGCGGTGAGCGCGTCCCGCACGTACTCGGTTCGGCTGTCCGGTTCGATCAGTCCGCGGCGGGCCATCGCCGAACCCACGAGCGCCGCCACCCGGTGCCGGAACGCGGCGTCCAGGAACAGTCCCCAGTCGAACTCCACGCCGCTCGGACCGGCCTCGCCGCCCGGCTCCCGCGGGTCGGCGAGCCGCAGCAGCAGGTCCAGTTCGGGTCGCAGGTCCGGCACGTCAGTCATCCCCGGTTGCCGGCGCGGTCGCCCGGCGCAGCGGGCTGCTGGGCGGCGGGAGGTGGCGGTCCAGGTACCCGATAGGCCCGTCCACGAACTCCGCGGACGTGACCAGTTCGGCGCGGTCGAAGATCGGCCGGGCGGCGCTCGGCAACGTCAAGGGCGCCTCGGGCCGGCGCCACATCGGATCGTAGGTCAGCGCCAGCATGAAGCGCGAATGCCCGGAGCGGTTGGCCGTTCCCCGGTGCCACACCCGCGGGTCCCTGATTATCAGGTCACCCAGCTGGGTCTCCGCGCCCAGCGGCGGCCGCCCGGTGCGGCGCTCCTCCGCCATCTCGTCGGGCACGGTCAGCCCGACCCGCCGGTTGACACGCAGGTGCACGTTGGCCCGCCGCGCGGCCAGCACGTAGGAAAGGGCGCGGGCCGTACCCTCCGCCGGCGTCGCGGAGAACTGGCCGACCCGGGTGTCCAGGTGGGTACCCGGCCATACCTCGGTGGGTCCGTAGTCGGCGACGGTTGTCGACAGCGGGATGTTCACCAGCAGCCGTGCGGGTAGGGGCGCCTCGGACAGGCCGGGCCACAGCTGCCCCTCGTCGAGATGGAGCGCCTGCGGCTCCGAGCCGGGCATGTTCGTGTTGTTGGTGTACCGGCTCAACCGTACCGGCTGCCGCATCGCCCGCCGGCATACCTCCAGAGCGACCGGGTTGGCCAGCACATCGGGCAGCAACAGGTCCGGCTCGGGCGGCGGGTCCTGCTGCAGGTGTCCGGCGGCGAAGTTCTCCGCCCGCTCCGGCCGCCGCAGCAGCTGTTCCAGGTCGGTCGCCATCCGAGCCGCCAGCCGCTCCAGGAAGGCCGGATCGACCGCCTGGGTGATGATGACGACGCCGTCGGCGAGCAGCGCTTCGGTGGCGCGTTCGATTCGTGCGGCGCGCTCGCCTCCGGTCTGCCCTTCGACGTCGGCCTCGATCCGGACCAGCTGCTCGGACTCCGCTTCGGGGTACCTCAGCATGACGGCCTACCTCCCCTGGAGAATCCGGTCCACCATCAACGACACCGAAGCGACGGTGCTGAAGTTGGTTTGCAGCATCTCCGTCTCCGGAACCGAGATTTTGAAGGCATCCTCCAGGTCGATGATGAATTCGACCAGGCGGAGCGAGTCGATGCCGAGGTCGACAAGGGTCTCGTCGTCCCGCAGCTCGATCCGCGCCGACACCTCCGGCAGGTGACTGCGCAGCAGGTCGTGCAGTCGCTGGTCCAGCACGAGCGCCTCCTTCAACAGGTCAATGTCGATGGTAGCAATCCACAAGGGACAGTTAGCTGTCAAGTCCCGGAAACCGGCCACGTCCCGGCGATTTGCCGGGCGAGTGGTCCGTAGCCTGGCACCGGCGGCCGACAAATTCAAGGCATCCGGGACCCGACCGGGGCGCCGGGACCGTTCAACTGTCCGGACTGGACAGTTGAACGAGGTCCTACGGCCGGACCGAGCGGAGGAGTTCGAAGGCCTCCACGTAGTCCCGGCCGACGACCGAACCCCACCGCCGCGCGATGGCCCGCAGCGCCTCACCGGAGCGGGGGTGCGGGAAGTCGCGGCGCTCGCTGCGGTAGCACTCCATGGCGTGGACCTTCTGGTCGATGCTGTCCGTGACGTCGACGAAGACGTTCGGCCGGAACGGCGGTCCGCTGCGCGAGAACGCCCACTCGGTCGACGAGGGGACTTCGAACGCGTAGATGTCGGCGACCGGGCAGTCGCTCATCGGCCGGGTGGCGGTCAGTACCGCCCGCGCGGTCAGCTCGTGGTCGCGGTTGAGGTCGCCCTGATGATGGGTGTAGATGACGGTCGGCCGCAGCTCGCGAACCACCTTCTCCACCTGCCACACGATCTCGAGCAACGGTAGGGTGTCGAACCGGAGATCCGGCAGGCCGAGGCAGGTCAGCGAGGCGACACCGAGCGCCGAGGTGGCGACCCGGGCGTCGGCATAAAGCTCGGTGACCGCATCCCGCTCGTCGCGGCATTCGACCCGCGCGGTAATGCCGTCCCCCAGGACGACCACGTGGACGTCCTCGGTCTTGGCGAGCTTGGCGATCGTCGCTCCCGCGCCCAGCGTCTCGTCGTCCGGATGCGCGGCGAATATGGCAATCGTCATTCCGGCCGCCGTGCTGACGCCACCAACCGCTGTTCCTTGGCCGCCTTCAACGGGTTGGTCGCGGGCAGGTCGAACGCCAGCGCCAGCTCGCCGTCCCGCACCGCGGACCGCAGGTGGGCGAGGTGACGCACCCGCAGCGCGGTCAGGTGGTGACCCGCGTGCAGCGGCGGGTAGTCGCCGACCGCGTTCCCCGACTCTGGCGCGACGACGTCGTCGAAGTCCGGTCCGAAGAAGTAGGTCAGCGAGTACCGGTCGGGTTCCCGGGAACGCACCCAGTGCAGCGTCGACTCCAGGTATCCGCCGGACAGCACCTCGAGCAGGTCGCCGATCAGCACGGTGATGGCGTCGGGCCGGGCCGGTACCGCGATGCGCCCGCCGTCGGGCCGCAGGATTTCCAGCCCGGGCGAGGTCTGCACGATGAGCGTGAACCACTCGTAGTCAGTGTGCCCGTTGGGTGGTTCCTCGCGGCCCTGCGCCGGCGCCGGATAGTGCAGCAGCCGCAGCAGTGAACAGCCCTGCGTGGCGTGCCGGGTGAGGCGGTCGGGCGGCAGTGCGCAGACGCGGGCGAGCATGCCGGCGACGGCGACAGCGCAGGCATGCACCGCGTCCCGGTACGCCTGCACGGCGGCCCGGAAGCCGGGCAGTTCCGGCCAGGCGTTGGGACCGAGCAGGATGGACCGCACCGTGCCGTTCGCGGGTTCAGACTCCGGTCCGAAGTCCAGCGACGCGTAGTCCCGGACGAGCCGCCCGCTGCCATCCTGCTTCAGGGCAGGGTCGGGCGACAGGTACCCCGTGATACCGCGTGAGCGGCTCATCGCGTACCGCGCCTTGACGTTCTCGTCCTTCGAGTGAAACTCCGCCGCCATGCGCAGGCAGGCGTTCCGCAGCTCGTCCGGTACGCCGTGGTTCACCACCTGCAGCGCGCCGAACGAGACGGTCGCCTCCCGCCACCACTCCAGAGCGCCGTCCGGTGCCCTGCTCGACGCCGCCAGGTCCAGTACCGGGATCTCCATGATGTCCTCCCACCGTGAGCATCTGGCTTGCGCCGCTTCGCGGGACTGGACGATACCCGCTCGGAAAGCAACACGAAGCGATTGTGTGCATTGGGTCTGCGCGGTGGACGCCGCCGGAACCGGTTGCTATGTTCGCCTCCACCCCCCCGGCATGGGAGAGACGATGGTTCCCAACCTTTCCCGGCTCGCCAAATACGCCTCGATCGACGCGGCGCAGCTCCAGCGACAGTTCGACACGTCCGCAGAGTCCCTCAGTCCGCGGGGACAGGCGGTGCTGTCGGCGATCCTGGAGGTCGCGGAGGCCACGGCGAACACCCGCGTACCGGGTGCCGCCGTCGTGCCCACGCTGCTGCGCCTCGTGGAGGAGATCGCGGGACAGAGCACTGCGCGCGCCGGTGAAGACGCCACGACCATCCGCGCCGGGCTGCGCCGCGTGGTCAGCGCGAAGACCCTGCACAGCTTGCGGGAACTGCGCCTGTACCGGGACGCCGACGGCGTGGAACCGGTGTGGCCGCACGCCGGCATGCTCATCCTCAACCCGTTTCTCGGGTGCAGCTTCGGTTGTGCGTACTGCTTCCGGGCGGACGAGCAGCAGTCCAATGTGGACTGGTTTCTCAACGGCCGCCCAACGCAGGTGGTTTCCGAGGAGACGGTGGTCGAGCAGCTGGCGCGGCACCCCCTGTTCGTGCCAGGGGTGACCCAGCTCGGCCTGCACACCGCCACCACCGAGCCGTTTCTTCCGCAGGTGAAGGAGAGCACCTTCCGGCTGCTGGATCTGCTCGACGAGCGCGGCTGGCACAACGACGTCATGGTCATCACAAAGCACTACCTCACCGCCGAGGACGCCGCCCGACTCGCGTCGTACACGTCGGTACGGCTGCTGATGTTCCTCACCTACAATGCCGCCCCGGCGGAGATGGAGACCATGGGCGGTGCGCGCGGCTTCCGGGAGCGGCGGTTCGAGAGCATCGACCACCTGGCCCGCTACCCGCACATTGCCGCGGCACACTACTACCGACCGATCGTCCCGGGCTGGAACGACAGCGACGACCAGATCACTGACGCCCTGACGTTCGGCGAGCGGCTCGGCCTGACCGTCATCGGCGGCTTGAAGGAGATACCCGACCTGGTGACGATCACCCGGCGGCGGGGGCTCAGCCTGCCGACCGTCGCCAGCGGCCCGGCCGGGGAGAAGTACTTCCCGCCGTCACTCGTGGATCGGATCCTGGGCATCCATCGCGATCTCGGCCTCACCAGCACGGTCGTCGGGGACCAGTCCTGCGGCCTTACCGTGATGATGTCCGGGCGTGCGGGCTCCGCGGTGTCCAATGTAGAGGCCCTGAAGATGTACGACGCGCTGTCGCCGAGACGCCCGAAGTGCATGGCGCTCTGCCCGCCTGACCAGCTGGCCGCGTGTGCCCGCCCACCGGCCCCGGCGCTCGCCACGGTGCACCGGTTGCTCGCGCACATCGGATTCGACGGTGCCGCGGAGGTGACCGAGACCTGCGTACGCCTGCGCTCGGCGGTCTCGCCGTCCACGGCCGAACTGGACTCGTTGAGCGCGCACCTGCGGTACGCCGTAACCTGGCAGCCCGCGTGAGGGTGCCGCGCCGCCGCGGCGAACCTCACGCCAGGTGGGCCGCGCGGTCCAGTAGCGTCAGCGCGCCGGTCGCGGTCAGCAGCCGGTCGTCGGCGTTGTTCAGGCTCGCCGACCGCAGGTCCCGGAAATGCCGCTCCAGCGGGATCGGCGAGTCCTTGAGATAGCCCACCGACAGACCGGCGAGCTGGACCAGCCGGTCGACCGCCTGGAAGGTCAGCCGAGCCGCCGCCACCTTCAACGTGTTCAGGTGGATCTGGATACCTTCGGCATCCACCGGGCGCCCCTCGGCGCGGGCGGCCGACACCTCAGCCACCACCCGATTCAGGTAGGCGCTCACCAGTTCGAGGTCGATCCGGACCTGGGCGACACGCTCCTGCACGAGGTCGGACCGCGGGTCCAGGCCACGCGGCCGGGCCGGCGACCGGATCAGACCGATGACGTCGTGCAGCGCCGACCGGGCCACTCCCAGCCAGCACGCCGCCCACCCGATGTGCCCCGCTGGAATCATGCTTTCCACGGCGATGGCCCGGAAGGCACCGGGCTCGCCGACGAGCTGGTCCGCCGGAACGCAACCGTCCAGCCGGAGCCCGCCGCTCTGCGTCGCCCGCATGCCCAGCGCGTTCCACGACCGGCCGTCCTCGACGACGGCCTGCCGCCGGTCCAGATACACCAGGCGCACATCGTTGGGGCGTGCGCCGGTACCGGACCGCATCGTCACCAGAAACCCGTCGGCGTACCGACCGCCGGTGACCACCGGCGCCTCGCGCGACACGCGCAGCTGCTCGCCCGCCTCGTGCAGCGGAGCCTCTGCCGACAACAGGTGACCGCCCTTACCCGGTTCGGTGGTGATGGAAGCCAGGTAAAGCTCTCCCGTGGCGACGCGCGGCAGAAGCCGGCCCGCGAGCGCGGGTTCCGCGTGCCTGACGAGCACGTCGACCTGCTGGCAGTGCATGGCCCAGATCAGCGCCGTTGACAGGCAGCCGCCGGCGAGAATCTGCGCCACGTCCGCGAGATCGCCCAGGTCGCCGTCGAGGCCACCGTACCGGTGCGGGACGAGCAGGCCCATCAGCCCGCAGTCGCGCAGGGCACGCAGACCCTTCTCGGGAAACAGGCCCTCGGCGTCGAGTCGAGGGGCCTCGGAGCGCAGCAGGTCGGTCAGTTCCTCGGCCTTGCGCACAGCATCGGTTCGCATCAGGCTCCCACGACGACGTCACGCGGCGTTGACGGAGCGCCGCAGGTATTCGGCGAAGGCAATCCACTCCTCCGCACAGGTCGCCGCAACGGCGGCGAGGAGGTAGGCGCTGTGCGGCGGTACCCCTGGAGCCATTTCCTTCCACTGATCGAGCCCTTCGGCACGGGTGTACAGCCACCGCAGCAGGGCGCGGCCGGACTCGTTGAACCGAAGCGAGGGGTCCCTGCCTATCTTGCTCAGCTGTAGGGTCACGTCGATCGGCGAGCCTATCTCCCGAGGGCGGCCAGCCACCCGCGCCGGACGCGCCGCAACCTCCTCCGCGGCGGCGATCCAGCGCCGGCCGGGTCCGACCGGGTCGTCGCCGCGGCGCATCTTCTCCCGGACGTCCCGGACGGTCGCCGGCGAGATCCCGGCTTTGCGCGCGATCTCCCGAAGCGACGCCTGAGGGTCCTCGGCCATGAGGTCGCGGGCCAGGCGCCGCCCGTCCGCGCTGTTGACCGGCCGCGCCCGGCCGTCCCGCCCGATCCGTGTCGGTGCGGCGGACGCACCGCCGGCGCGCTGGCGGATCCCGGCCACCGTGCCGGGAGCCAGCCCGGTCGCCTCCGCGACGAAGCGGTCCGACGCCTGCGGCCGGGCGGCGAGGATCCGGACGGCAGCAGCCTCCCGGTCGGCCAGGGTCAGCGGGAGTCCGTGCGCCATGTTGGCGATGACGGCCGCCATGAAGCCGTCCTCGAGGCTACCGTCGAACCAGCGGACCCGGATCGTGTCCCGCCCACACAGCCGCGCGGCGGCCAGCCGGTGCATCCCGTCCACGACCGTCCGCGTCGCCAGGTGCACGAGGATCGGCGGCAGTTCGTTGACGCATTGCGCCAGCAACCGCACGTGCTCGTCGTTGAGGCCGGCGAGGCGCGGTGTGTCACCGATGCGGATCGTCTCGATATCGACGACGGGACCGCTGGCGGCGGAGGTGTGCCATGACGTATCTCCCCGCGACATGACTACAGTATTTCCGGGGCTGGCAGCGGGTGGGATGTCCCACAAAACGACCACGCGGTCACGCCGTCCCGGTGCCGTCCCGGGCGAGCGTCGCTCCGATGGAGAGCTGGAACCGGCCGGGTCCGTGCTCGGCGATGGGGACGTCGTCGCCGGCGAGACGCACGAAGATGGCGCCAGGCGAGCGCCACCTCGGCCACTCACTGGCATCGATCGCCTGCCAGCGCACCAGTTGCTGGACGATCAGCGGATCGACCGGTACCCAGACGCCGTCGACCTTGAATTCCGTCCAGAAGTGGCCGGTTCCGTATGGCGGTGTCACCAGGAGCCCGAAGGCCCGCCGCGCTTCCAGGCCGCGCGACCGGGCCGCCTCGACCACCATCGAGCTGACGCCCGCGCAGTGCCCCAACCCGGTACGCCTGATGAAGTCGACATCGCGGCTCAGCGGTAGCGGCAGCAGGAAGAAGTCGAGCTCGTCGGCCAGCGCCAGCACGTCCCGCACCTCCGGCGGTACCGTCGGCCAGCTGGTCCGGGTGGATACCTGGTACACGGTCTCGACCGAGGCGCCCGGCCCGTCCGCGGTACGCACGTCGATCCCACCGCCGGGGCGGGTGAAGCTGAACTGGCAGGCGCCCTCGTGCGTGCCGTCCAGGCAGCGTGCGGAGTACCGCACCGCGTAGCGCGCGTACGGCGAGTCGAACCGGCTCCGCAGCGCCGCCGGCCACAACCGCCGCGCCGAGCGCCCCTCCACGCCGCAGCCGAGCTGGAGGGCGGCGTTGGTCAGGTCGAGCGTGTCGAACAGCGGAGCCTCGGCGGTGCCCCCGTGCGGAAGCCCGTGCGCGGCCAGCTCGGTCAGCAGACGAGCCGGCAGGCGACGGTCGCGGACCGCGGACTCGGTACTCACCGTGAAGCTGCGCGCGGAGTCGGGGATCTGGCGCAGCTTGGCGACGAGCCAGCGGATCCGGCCCGGGGTGGCGTCGGGGGTGCTCGGCTCCGCCAGAACCCGGCTCCGCCTGCGCTCCCCCGGGTCGACCCCGGCGGCCGGCTCGCGGGCGGCCGGTTCGCCCCCCGCCGGCGCGCGGACCAATCGCTGCAAGGCCGACCGGTCCACCTTCCCGTTGGCGGTGGCCGGCAGCGCGTCGACCACGACGCACCGGTCCGGGACCCGCGCCGGGTCCAGCCGGATCGCCGCGGCCCGCAGCACCTCCGCGCCGGTCACGTCGCCCAGGACGACGGCCACCATCCCCTCCCCCCGCGCGTCACGGGCCGTACCGGTCCCGCCGGGTACCGCGTCGCGCAGCACCACCGCCTCGCGCACCCCGGGCACGTCGCGCAGCGCCTCCTCGACCTCGTACGGATTCATCCGCACGCCCCGCCGCTTGAAGATGTCGTCCTGCCGCCCGACGAAGTACAGCCGCCCGGCGGAGTCGAGGTAGCCGAGGTCGCCGGTGCGCAGTTCGGGGCCGCCCGGTCCCATCGCGAAGACGTGGCGGGTCTGGTCGGGTGCGCGCCAGTAGCCGGCCATGACGTGCGGCCCGCTGACCCGGATCTGGCCGGTCTCGCCGGGCGCGAGGTCGCGGCCGCCGGCGTCGGTGATGCATACCGCCGTGCCGCGCAGCGCCCGTCCCACGGTCCCGGGATGCCGCAGGTGCTCGTCGGGTGCGGCGACGGTGATGCGCTTGCATTCGGTCATGCCGTACATCGCCACGACCGAGGCGCCCGGGAAGGCGTCGCGGAGCCGTTTCGCGTGCTCCTTCGTCAACGGTCCGCCGGTGTTGGTCATCAGGCGCAGCGCGGTGGCTGACGGCCGCCGCTCCGCCAGCCGCAACAGCACCTGGGTGAGCGCCGGCACGAGCGGCAGGACCGTGGCGCGGGTCCGCGCGACCTGTTGCAGCACGGCCGCCTCCGGCAGGTCCGGCCGCAGCACCAGCTCGGCGCCGCCGGCCGCGCAGAGGAACAGCTGGTACAGCCCGTAGTCGAAGGACACGGGTACGCGGGAGAGCACGATGTCACCAGCGCGGTACCCCAGGCGCTCGTTGATGGCGGCCGCAGCGAAGGTCACCCGCTCCGCCGGGCACATCACGGCTCTCGGCGGGCCGGTGCTGCCGGAGGTGTACATCAGCAGCGCGAGGTCCGCGCCGCGACCGGCCCGCGGCGGCAGCCCGGCCGGCGCCTGCTCCAGCCAGGCGTCCGGCCCGGCTACCGCGGCCCGAGTCAGCGACCGGACCAGTTCCTGGTTGCCGGGCTGGGCGACCACCAGCACCGGGTCGGCGTCGCGCAGCATCCACTCCAGGTGGAAGGTACCGGTGGTTGGGTTCACGGGTACGGTCACCGCGCCGATCCGCATCGCGCCGTACAGCAGCGCGGCGAAGTTCCGGGAGCCGTCCAGCCACAGCACGATCCGGTCGCCGTGGCGCACCCCTTGGCCGTGCAGCCACCCGGCGGCCAGGTAGCTGCTGGTGACGAGTTCGCCGTAGGTCCAGCTGCCGGCGCCGTCAGTCAATGCCCGGGCCTGCGGGTCGCGCCGCGCCGAGGTGTCGAGCAGATCCGACGCGGTGACCGCCGGGCCGGTCCCGGTCACCCGGCGTCCCGGACGCCCGTGGCGGCGCGCGCCCCCAACTCGCGGTAGTCCGTCTTGCCGTGCCGGGTGAGCGGCATCTCCCGCACCTGGACCCACCGGCGCGGCACCATGGCCGGTGGCAGCCGGCTGCGCAGGTGCCTGGCGAGTTCGGTGTACTCCAGCGCCCGGTTGGCGACGTAGTAGGCGACCAGTTCCTGCGAGATCGCCGCGCCGCCGTGCTGGCCGTCGGCGCGCTGGACGCCCACCACAGCGCAGGCGGCGACGTCCGGGTGGTCCTGCAACGCCGCCTCCACCTCGCCCAGCTCCATCCGGACACCGGAGACCTTCACCTGCCGGTCCACCCGCTGCAGGTACTCGATCGCGCCGTCGGCGGCGAAACGGACCAGGTCGCGCGTGCGGAACAGGCGGCCCGTGGCGGAACCGGGGTCGATCGAATCGGCGAAGAACGCCTCCCGGGTGGCCGGCCCCTCGTGCAGGTACCCGCTGCCGACCGGCGCTCCGCCGACGAACAGCTCGCCGGTCTCCCCGGGGCCCGCGGCGCGCCACCAGCCGTCGCACTCGCGCAACACGTACAGCGTGCAGTTGTCGACGGGAGCGCCGATGGGTATGTGTTCCCGGTCGAGGTGCTCCGCGGTGACCCGCTGGTGCGATACGGCGTCTGAGCACTCGGTCGGGCCGTACGAGTTGATGAGCGCGGTCTCCGGCAGCAACCGCAGGCACTCCGCCGCGAGCGGTACCGGCAACTTCTCCCCGATGGACAGCAACCGGGTCAGCCGCAGTCCGGTGCCGGACGTCGGGTTGCGGTGCAGCTCGTCGGTGAGCCAGCGGATCGAGCTGGGTACGAACTGGGCGACCGTGGCACCGCCCGCGCTCAGCGCGGCGAGCAGCCGCCGCGCGTACCCGCTGTCGCGGTCGGGCACCACCGCGACCCAGCCGCCGACCACCAGGGCCGCGAGCATCTGCCACATCGAGATGTCGAACGTCAGCGGCGCGCTCAGCGCGACCCCGTCCGCCGCGCCGAGCGCCAGGTACCGGATCTTGCTCCACAAGTGGTTCAGCAGGCCCAGATGCGTGACCGCCACGCCCTTGGGGACGCCGGTGGAGCCCGAGGTGTAGATGATGTACCGCGTCTCGTGGCCCGGCCGGCGCAGCGCGAGGTGGTCGCCTGACGCCGGTGCCGGGCCCGCGTCCCGCGCCCGCCACACCGAGACTCCGGCCTGGGCACAGGCCCGGGTCACCGCGTCGGCCGTACCGTCCGGAGGTGCCGGGCGGGGATCCACCAGCAGGCGGCTCCCGCTGGCGGACAGCACCAGGGCGAGCCGGTGCTCCGGCCAGTCGGTACCGACCGGCAGGTAGACGGCGCCGATCGCCTCGATGGCCAGGAACACCGGTACCGTGGCCGCGCAGCGCACGCCGTACACGGCTACCACGTGGCCCGGCCCGCAACCCGCGTCGAGCAGCGACCGGGCATGTGCCCGGACAGCACCGGCGAGCTGCCGGTAGGTCAGCGAGTCCGCGCCGTCGCGCACCGCGGTGCGCTCCGGCACCCCGCGGGCCCAGGACTCCACATAGGACACGACGGTGCGTTCGGTGCCCGCCGTGCGCGCCCCGGTCAGGGCGCGGCTGCGGATAAGCGTGGCCTCGCCGGGTGGCACGGGCAGCGGTGCCAGGTCATACATCGAGAACTCCAGTCACCACGCCGTTTCGCTGATGGTCAGTTGCCGGACCGCCACCACCTCGTCCCCGTCGAGCACCACCTCGACGGGCAGCGGCCGGCCGAGGAAAGCCACGAGGCTGGCGGTGAGCCCGTAGCCGCCCACGTTGGGAATGGCCAGCACGTCGCCGACGGCGACGTCGCCGACCCGGGCGGCGCGGCTGAGCACGTCCAGCGGGGTGCACAGCGGACCGGTGAGTACCGCCGCCGCGCTGTCGACCGGCTGGTGCTCCGGCTGCGCGGCGGGCAGCAGCCGGCCCAGGCCCGACATCCCACCCAGCGCGTTGACGCCCGCATCGCACACCAGGTACTCGCGCCCGTCCGGGGCCTTGCGGTCCATCACCTGGGTCAGCAGCGTGCCCGCACCCGCCACGAGATAGCGGCCGGACTCGACCGCCACCCGCGGCTCGCCGAGCCGCCAGCCGGGCAGGGCCTCGTCGAGCGCGGTGCTGAGCCCCTGGCGCAGGTACGGGTACGCCGGCCGCGGCCCCGGTGTGGCGAACGGCGCGCCGAAGCCGCCGCCGAGGTCGACCAGTTCGGGTTGGAAAGCCATCCTCGCGCACGTGTGCACCGCCACCGCCAGGTTGGTCGTCAGTTCGCCCAGCAGGGCGGACCCGTCCGGCACGTTGCTGGCGGAAAACAGGTGCACGCCGACCGGGCGGGCGTTGCCGGCCGGCCGGAACAGCGCCGAGCCGGGCGCCAGCGTCTCCGCCGACACACCGAATTGCGTTGGTACGCCGGTCATCCGCAGGCCCGCCGGGCCGGGTGCGGTCCGGCCGTTCAGCCGCACCAGGTAGCCCACCGGTTCACCGGCGGCACACGTCAGGCGCTGGCGGTCCACAGGGGATTCCACGGAGAACAGTCGCACGCCGCGCGCCACGCCGTGGGCCATCTCCTCCCGGGTCTTGGCCGGGCCCGTGTACAGGCACCGCTGCGCCGGCACACCGGCCCGCGCCGCGGCCTCCAGCTCGCCGCGCGAACTGATCTCCACCCGGAGGCCAAGTCCGGCGACCGCGGCGATCAGCACCGGGTGCGGGTTGGCCTTGGCCGAGTAGTAGACCTCGACCCCGGCCGGCAGCGCGGCAAGCAGATCCTGGACGGCGGCGCGCACGACGGCCAGGTCGTAGACGTACAGCGGGGTGCCGTACCGCCGCGTCAGCTCGGTCACGACCTCCCGGTGCCTGGTGCCGGCCGTGGTCAGCCCGCTGGCCGTCATCCGCCGGCCGTTTCCGCGTGCGCGGTGAGCGCCTGCAGCGAGGACCAGAGCGCGCCGGCGGTGGCGAACGTCGCGGGTACCAGCATTTCGTCGGGGAAGACCACGCCGTACGCATCCTCCAGTTCCATCAGCAGGGCCATCGAACCGAAGGAGTCCAGCCCCAGATCGATGAGCAGGTCGTCGTCCCGGAGCGGTCCGTCCGGTGCCATGCCGAGTTTGGCGCGGATCAGCTCCTCGAACGGCCCGAACCAGGAAGCGCTCACCGCCGTCCGTCCAGAGCGCGCGCGACCAGCTCCGGTACCTCGCGCAGCGCAACCCGCTCGTGCACCGCCCGGACCAGCAGCGCCTCCGCGGCGCGCAGCACCGCTTCGGCGTCCCGGCGCCCGAGCCTCGCCGGATCGGCGGTGACGGCGAGCGTCATCGCCTCCGCAGCCGGAACCCCGACATCCACCCGCCGCACGGTTCGGGTGGTGATGTCGTTCATGCGGCATCAGCTCCTCGTCCCGAACACTGTCTCCCTACAACGCTAGATGCCGAGCCGGGACGCGGTATGTCCCCGGAATCCAGGACGG
Source organism: Micromonosporaceae bacterium (assembly GCA_039649115.1). Classification (GTDB taxonomy): domain Bacteria; phylum Actinomycetota; class Actinomycetes; order Mycobacteriales; family Micromonosporaceae; genus DATEJJ01. Next base: position 63,444 of record JBBWZQ010000079.1, read on the forward strand.
GCGCCCGCGCACTCCCCGAATTCTGGGACAGCCGGAAACACCGCCGCCCCTGACACTGGTGGGTATGCATGTCGACTGGCCGCCGTTCGCCGCCTTTCTCGCGGCCGGCGACCGAGCGCGCGTGGTGTGGGAGGCGTGGCAGGACTACGCGGATCCGTACGCCCGCGTCGAAGCCCACGAACACGAGCGGCTGCAGGAAATGCTCGGTCCGCGGTCGCGCGCCGAAACCCGCCGCCGGCGCCCCGACCTCGCCGCGCGGGCCGCCGCGGCCGCCGCCTGGCTGACCGGCCGCAGCGCCACCGACGGGGTGGTCGAGGACCAACAGGTCCACATCGGACAGTTGCGGCTGAACCTGCGCCCCGCCGTCGTGTCCACAATCGACAATACGCGGTACACGGTGCTCGTCCACGGTGGCCAGGTGCCGATGCCAGGGCCGGTCGCGGCGGCACTGGTGGCCGCGGTGGAGCGGGGAGCCGGCGGGCCGGACCGGCAGGCCGGTCAGCGCCGCTCGGGTGCCGTGCTGGACCTGCCCAGCGGTCACCTGTTCACCGCCGCCAACACACCACCCGCCGAGCCGCCCCTCGCCGAGGCGCGTACCTTCGCCACCCTGTGGCACCGGTTCGACCTGCTGGCCTCCCGCCTCGCGATCGCGTCGCACATCCCGGCCGACACCGACATTCCCGGGTGGGACCTCGCACAGGTGGAGTGGGCCGGGGTGCGGCGGATACTGGACGTGGGCTGCGGTACCGGCCGGCACCTACGACAGCTGGCGGGCAGCGGCCGTGCGGTGATCGGAGTCGAACCGTCGCTGGGCGCGGTGCGGCACGCGGTGCGAGACGTGCGCGCGTCCGGCGTCGTGGGCAACCTCGACAACCTGCCGATCGCCAGCGGGTGGGCGGACCTCGTCCTGGCGATGCACATGCTGTACAACCTTCCCGACATGGACGCCGGGCTCGCCGAGATCCGCCGGGTACTGCGCCCGGGCGGCCAGTTCGTGGTCGCGACGAGCGCCCGGGACACCCTCAGCGAACTGCATCAGCTGTTCGACGAATCGGTACGGGCGCTGCATCCCGGACCGTGGCGGAACCGCGCCGCACCGCACCTGCACCGGTTCGACCTGAGCAACGGCGGTGCCCGGCTCGCCCGGGTCGTCCGGTCCGTGGCGCGGCGCAGCCACGAGATCCCGGTGGCGATCGCGGGTGCCGAACCGGTTGCCGCCTATGTCGACTCCACGCGGCCCTGGCGGGAGCCGCACCTACCGCCCGGCCTGAGCTGGGAAGCCACGATGGCCGAGGTGCGCCGTCGCGCGAACGAGACGGTGGCGCGGGACGGCTGCTTCCGGGTGACGCTGCGGGAGGGGCTGTTCGTCTGCCGCTGAGCGGCCGACATGACCGTCAGCCGCCGTCCTCCTCGACCGTGCTCCCCGCGGCGGACCAGTCCAGCTGGGTCCACGCCTGCTGCCCGCTCCACTCCGGTGCGGCGGCGACCACAGGCGCCAGCTCCCGCGGCGTCGGGTACTCCAGTAGCTCCGCGAGATCGAGTTCCTTGCCGAACTCGGTGCGGATGCGGGATCGGATCCGCACCGCCGTCAGCGAGTTGGCGCCGAGGTCCAGCAGGTGGCTGTCGCTGTGCACCTCGACACCGCCCAGGGCGCTGGTCCAGATCGCGATGATCCGCTGCGTGATCGCATCGATGTCAGCGTTGGCCGTCAGAAACTCGTCGGCTGCCGTCAATTGTCCGACCCCTCCCAGGTGTTTGTCTGGCCGGCCCCGCTACCAGTCGAGCGGCTGCCGGTTGCGAAAGAAGCCGCCCGTGGGTCCGTCCGGCGGCAGCGTCGCCAACCACACCGGCGTGTCGGCCGCCTGCTCCGCCGGTGCACCGGGTGACCAGCCCGCCATGTCGGTCCGGACCCACCCGGGACAGCAGCTGTTGACCAGAATCCCGTCATCCCGCAACTCCTCCGCGAGGATGCGGGTCAGCGCGTTGATCGCGGCCTTGGACACCCGGTACGCGGGAATCCCGTCGGACATCGTACTGAGCTGCCCCATGCCGCTGGACAGGTTGACCACCCGGCCGAAGCGCCGCGCACGCATGGCGGGTACCAGCACCTGCGTCAGGTGCCAGGTACCGAGCACGTTGGTCTCGAAGGTGCGCCGCACCACGTCCGGGTCGACCGTGGCGGCATCCCCCTCACCATCGATGGCGATCGCGGCGTTGTTGACGAGGACGTCACACCGCCCGAACTCCCGGTGCAGCCACATGGTGAAGCGGGACACGCTGTCCGCGGCGGCGATGTCCAGCCGCGCCGGCGCGACCCGGCCGGGCAGTCCGGCCAGTTGCCCGGCGGCCGCCCGCCCCGCCTCCAGCGAGCGGCTGCCGAGCACGACATCCAGCCCCCGGGCCGCGAGTTCCCGGACGATGGCCAGGCCGAGGCCGCGGTTGCCGCCGCTGACCACGGCCACCCGCGCGCTCATCCGGCCACCACGGGCACTCGCCTCACGGAATCGTCACCCCAGGCGTCATCGTCCCCTCCCCTTCCGGACCGCGCCGGCGGCCGCCGCGGCGCGCGGGTATCTCCCGGAGTGTGGTCGCAGCGGCTCCCCGTTGAAACGTCACCGGATTCGGTGACAGTCCGCGGCACGGCTACACGTAGCCCAGCACGGCGTCGATGGACCGGATGTACGGCAGGCGGGCGGTGGGCCGGCCGGGCTCGCGCGCGACCGCGAGCCCGTGGTAGCCGAGCCGGACGGCGGCGGCCACGTTCCCCGGGTCGTCATCGACGAAGAGACAGCCATCCGGTGGTATCCCGAGGGCGTCGCTGGCGTGCCGGTACATGCGGGGATCCGGCTTGTGGCAGCCGAGTTCGGCGGAGATCGCGTACGCCTCGAAGAACCCACCCAATCCCAGCGCCGCGTGCAGCGCGGGCAGCTCGGGCCACGCGTCCGACACCACCGCCATGCGCACCCCGCGCCGGCGCAACTCGCGCAGCGTGGGCAGCACGTCCGGAAACGTCTCGACGATCGCCCGCGGATCGACCGGCCGGGTCAGCTCGGCGAGCAACCGTGCGGTCGGTTCGACTCCCAGCCGCCGCAGGATGACCCGGTGGTAGTCGTCGTACGCCGGGGTGGTGTCGCAACAGTCGAGGAATGCGTTGCCCTCGCTGATGGCGTCGGCGACGTCTGCGGGCACCAGCCCCGGCACGGCAGCGGCGAGGATCTGCTCGAGGTCGGCGCGGGGGTTCCACCGGCCGCCGATCGGCCGGATCAGCACGCCACCCGAGTCGAACAGGACGGCAATCGGTCGGCGGCCGGTCACGGTGGCGAGTCTACGCACCCGCCGCGGCCGCGCCCGCCGTCGCCGAAATCTGCGACACGTCGACCCCGGGGCCGGCTGCTTAGCTTGAGGGCGGAGGCCGGACCGGCCCGCCGGCGCGACCAGGCGGGTGCCACCCCGCTGGCACGCAGACGAGGAGGAACACGCATGGGCGCCCGCGACTGGTTCGTACCACTCGCCGACGGCCCTGGACCGCGGCTGTTCGCCTTTCCCCACGCGGGAGCGGGCAGCGCCCGGCTGTCCGGGTTCGCCAAGGCCGTCGCTCCCGACCTGTCCGTCTGGGCGGCCAACCTACCCGGGCGCCAGGCACGGCTGGAGGAATCGCCGCCGACCGACCTGGACGCCCTCGTGGACCAGCTCGCCGACAGACTCCTCGACCTGGCACACGGACCGTACGCGCTGTTCGGCTACTGCGGCGGCGCGCTACTGGCCCTACTGGTCGCCCGGGCGCTGCGCGACCGGGGCGCCCCCGACCCCGCCGCGCTCGTGGTCGTCTCGTTCGAGGCGCCGGACATCAGTTGGCGACCGACCGGGATCGCCAACCTGCCCAGCCACCGGTTGTGGGCCAGACTGGTCGAGGACGGCGGCGTCGCCCCCGACCTGGTTCTGGACGAACGCCTCCGCCTGGTCGCCGAACCGTCCGTACGGGCCGACTTCGCCCTGCTGGCCGACTACCGACACATCGGCGCCCCACCGCTGGACTGTCCTGTCACCGTGTGCTTCGGCACCGAGGACGTGAGCCCGCGCGGCGCCTGGCTGGGCTGGCGCCGGCAAACCACGCGACCACTCCGGTTGCAGTCTGTCCCAGGTGGACACTGGCTGCTGGAGGAGTCCACCGCCGAGCTGGCCGCCGCGGTGGTGGCGGCGTCTATCGATAATGGACGTTCTTTGTCGAACACATGTTGACTAACGGGGAGGCACGGCCATTACTGAGGTTTCCGTTATCATTCCTACCTACAACCGGGCCCGATGGTTGGCTGAGACGCTGCGCGGAATCGCCCGGCAGAGCCTGTCCAGCGACCAGTTCGAGGTCATCGTGGCCGATGACGGGTCCTCAGACGACACGAGGGCAATCGTCGACTCGTTCGCCGGACGGATGCGGGTGTCCTACCACTTCCAAGAGGACAAAGGCTTCCGCGTGGCGGCAGCCCGCAACGCGGGTGCCCGGCTGGCCGGTGAAGACGTACTCGTGTTCCTGGACACGGGCACATTCGTGGGCCCGGACTTCCTGCGCCACCATCTGGCGGCGCACGAGGGCGCGGGCCGTCGCGCAGTCATCGGATACACGTACGCCTACCGGCCCGAGGACCCGACTCCCGGCCTCGCCGATGCCCTCCAACGGCGGTTGCCCGAACGGGTGCTCGAGGCGTACCAAGGCGATCCGTCGTTCTGGGACAACCGCCACGGCGAGTTCCTCGAGTGCGGCTTCGACCTCGGCGCGCGCATGGTGCCGTGGATGCTTTTCTGGGCCACGAACTGTTCCGTCCGGGCCGAGGACTACTGGGCAGTCGGTGGCTTCGACGAAGACTTCCAGCGCTGGGGCGTCGAGGACATGGAACTAGGGTTCCGGCTGCACCGCCACGGCGTGCCCTTCGTGCTCAGCCGCTCGGCATGGGCCATCGAAGGACCGCACGACCGTGAGTGGGACGACCACATGCTCGACAACCACCACAATATCGCTCTGCTGCTGGACAAGCACCGCGATCCGGTCGCGGAGATCGGTTGGGCGCTGATCTCGAAGGACCAGTATTGGCCGTGGGAGGGCGAGTACCGGGCGTTGCTGGAGTGGGCCGAACGCGCCCGCGAGATGGATGTCAGCAAGGAACTTCAGGCCGCGGCCGAACAACTGCGGCCGGGCGACCGGGTGGCGGTCTTCGGTTGCGGCGGGTCGGTACCGGAGTCGTTGCCGCCGGCGGTGCTGGTCGACTTCGACCGTGGCCTGCTCGACCAGGCGCTGGCCGGTAGCCGGCACAGCGGGCACCACGCGATAGGTCTGCGCACCCCCCTGGCCGACCAGTCCGTGGACGTCGTGCTGTTGACCTCGCGGCTGAGCGGCCTGTGGCAGCCGTGGGGCCTGGAACTGGTCGCCGAAGCGCGGCGGGTGGGCGTGGAGGTACGGGCTCTCGGGCTGGAGTTCTGATGGGCGCCCTGTTGAGCGACGGCACTCGGCTCGCCATCGAGGGAGGCACGCCGGTGCGGCCGGCGGACCGGGCCTGGCCGCGGTGGCCGCTCGCGGCGGCAGACGCGGAACGGTACCTCACCGAGGTACTGCACAGCCGCCGCTGGGCGATCACCAGCCCGCACCACGGGCCGCTGTACGAGCGCCGGTTCGCCGCGGAATTCGCCCGCTACACCGGCACGCGGTACTGCGTGCCGACCGACCACGGCTCCAGCGCGCTGGTGATCGCCCTGGAGTCGCTCGGCCTGAACCACGGCGATCCGGTCCTCGTACCCGCGCTGACGTGGGCGGCTTCCGCCACGGCGGTGTTCCGGGCGGGCCTGGTGCCGGTCCTTGCCGACGTGGACCCGTGGACCGGTTGCCTGGACGCGGCATCGGTGCGCCGCGATCCCGATGTGCGCGCGGTCGTGGTGGTGCACTGGGCCTGCGCGATGGCCGACGTACCCGCCATCGCGGCGGCAAGCGGCGTTCCCGTGATCGAGGATGCCGCCCAGGCGCACGGTGCGCGCTGGGCGGGCCGCCCGGCGGGCTCGTTGGGGCTGCTCGGTTGCTTCAGCATGCAGCACTCCAAGGTGCTGACCTGCGGCGAGGGCGGCGCGGTCGTCACGAACGACCCGGGCACCGCCATCCGGCTGGAGGAACTGCGCGCCGACTCGCGCCGCAACCGTGCCGATCCCCGCCCCGGCGAGCTGGACCTGTCGGAAACCGCGAGCGTGATGGGCGCCAACTTCTGCCTCAGCGAATTCGGCGCGGCCCTGCTGTGCGCCCAACTGGCGGAGCTGGACGCGCAGCACGGCGTCCGCAACCGCAACTACGCGCGGCTCGCCACGCTGATCGAGCAGATTCCCGGCGTACGGCTGCTGCGGCAGGACCCGGCACAGGACCGGCTTTCCCTGTACGAGGTGCCGATCATTTTCGATCCGCTGACCGCTGACCGGGACAATGCCTGGGTCGCCGCCGCCCTGACGGCCGAGCTGGGGATGCGTGCCTATCCACCGCGGGTGCCGCTACAGCGCAGCCCGCTGCTGCGACCGTGGACGAAGCCGGCCATCGCTCCGCTGGCCGACGCGTTCGCGTCCCGGTGTGCGGGGCGGGTGTTCCCCGGCGCGGAGTTCCTGGCGTCGCACGCGGTCCTGCTTCACCACAGCGCTTTCCTGGGAACGGAGGACGACATGGCCGATCTCGCCGACGCCGTGGCGAAGGTGGCGGTCCAGTGACCGGAGTGACCGAGGCGGCGGCCGGTGTGTCGGTGGTGATTCCGGTCAAGGGCCGCGTCGAGCCCACCCGACGGTTGGCCGCGAGTCTGGCGGTCGCCGCCGCGAACTGCCCCGAGCCCGTGGAAGTGTTGCTCGTGGACGACTCCGCCGAACCGCAGGCGCGCCAACACCGCATCACCTGCGACCGCCACGGCATCCGCTACGTGGCTACCGTGGAGCCCTACGTCGGCGCCAAACGAAACATCGGTATCGGGCTGGCAAAGCACGACCTGCTCATGTTCACCGACTCCGACTGCCTGGTCGGGCCGGACGCGCTTCGCCGGCACGTCGAGGCGGTACGCAGCGCGCCGGCACGCGTGGCCGGCGTGGCGGGTCCGACGTTCACCGACCCCAGCCCTACCACGATGTTCCGGATCATGCGGAACTCGCACCTGCTCAACTGGGACTTCGAGCGCCCGGCGGAAGGCGGGGAACTGGTGTGGGCGACAACCAGCAACCTGATGCTGCGCCGGGCGGCTGTCAAGGAGGTGGGCGGGTTCCCGTCGCGTTGCCTGGACGTGGTCGGCGGCGAAGACCTCGAACTCGGGATCCGGTTGAGCAAGCGCGGGTACGTGATCCGCGCGGTGCCCGACGCGGTCGTGACACACGACAGCATGTGTACCGACTCCGTTCGCACGGTCTGCCGCCGGCTGTACGGCTACGGCCGCTCCGAGCAGTGGCTCAGTACGGTGCATCCGGACCGGCGGGTACCGCACGCCAACCTGGTCACCGCGCTCGGCTTGACCGCTTCGGTATCGGCCGCGCTGGTCCGGCGCACCCGTGGTCGCAGCCTCCTGCTGACCCCTGTTGTCGCGGGAGCCGCCGTTGCCGTCGGTGCGCTGCGCCGGTACCGCGTGGAGCGGCCACCCCCGAAGGTGGGTGACGTGGCGCTCCGCACCGTACTCGAGTGGTGTTTCGATGCCGGCGCCGTCGTCGCCGCCATCCGGCTGCGCCGCCCGACCCAGCTGTTCACCGGATTCCGCGCGGAAGGAAAGCCCGGTGCTGACCGGAAGTCTTGAGCTGGACGGACACACCGTGCCGTACCTCTACGGCTGCGACTGCGCCGACGCGCTGGTCGACGCCGTCCTGGCGCGATGCGGTGACGCCACGTCGGTCCTGCTGGTACTCGACCGCAACGCCGAGCCGCACGCCGGACCGGTACGGGCGCGCCTGGCGCGTCACGTGCCCGTGTACCCGATCGTCGTCGACCCGACCGATGCGGGCAAGCGGCTGCACGTCGTCGAGGAGATCCTCGAACACGCGGTACGCCACGCTGCGGACCGCTCGTCGCTGGTGCTCGCCATGGGTGGCGGGTTCGTCGGCAACGTGGCCGGCCTCGCCGCCGCACTGTTGCACCGCGGGGTACGGCTGGTGCACCTGCCGACGACGCCGGTGGCCGCCTTCGACTCGGTGCTGTCCCTGAAGCAGGCGGTCAACCTGAGCGCGGGCAAGAACCTCTGCGGCACCTACTTCCCCGCGACGCTCATCGGGTGTGACCTCCGGTGGCTGACCACCATTCCGGACGACCAACTGCTCACCGGCGTCGCCGAGATGGCCAAGAACGTCCTGGCCGTCGTTCCGGAGCAGGAGCCGCGCTTCGTCCGGGCGATCCGTGACCGGCGCGCGCATCCGCTGGACGCGCTGCACGTCCTGTGCGAAATCGGGATCGGCGCCAAGCAGCCGCTGCTCCGGCGTGATCCGCGGGAACGGGGACCCGCGCTGGTCTTCGAGTACGGGCACACGGTCGCCCACGCGCTGGAGTTCATGTCACGCGGATCGATGCCCCACGGCGAGGCGGTGGCGTGGGGCATGCTCGTCGCGGCCGAAGTCAGCCACATGACGGGATACCTGGACAAGGCTGCCGTGACCCACCACTACCGGCTCGTCTCGCTGCTCGAGCTGCCACCCCCGCGCGAGGTGCTGGCGCCCGTGGACCGCCCCGCCCTGGCCGCGCTGTTGCTGCGGGACAACAAGCGGGGATATCACCGGGTCGCCGACGGGGAGATCCCGATGGTACTGCTCGACGCGCTCGGTTCGGCCGTCGCCGGGCCGGACGGCCGGCCGCTCAGCGCCGTGGAGCACAAGCTCGTCATGGCGGCCTTCGACACCGTCGCGGCGAACGGTACGTGGGGCGCTGAGTGAATACCGTGTCCAGCCCGACCGTTCCGGTGCACCGCACCGCTCCGCCGCGCGCGGTCGCGGCGCTGCTGTCGCTGGCGGTGACGGCGTTCTGTTTCGTCGCCATGGAGACCCTGCCGGTCGGCCTGCTCCCGCTCATCTCGGCCAGCCTGCATGTATCGCTTTCCGCGACCGGGCTGCTGGTCACCTGGTACGCCGTCACGGTCGCCGTGGTCTCGCTCCCGCTGGCCTACCTGGCCCAGGGGATGTCGCGGCGGCGTCTGGTGAGCGGCCTGCTCGCGGTGCTCGTGGTGGCCACCCTCGTGGCGGCCGCCGCACCGGGCTACGCCCTGCTGCTGGCAGCGCGGATCGTCATCGCCCTGACCCAGGCGTTGTTCTGGGCCGTGGTGGCGCCCGCGGCCGCGGGGATGTTCCCGATCGCGGTGCGCGGCCGCGTCATGTCCATCGTGTTCTCCGGCGCCGCGCTGGCACCCATGGTGGGCGTACCGGCCGGCACCTGGCTCGGTCAGCAGGCCGGCTGGCGGGCGGCGTTCTACGCACTCGCCGGCCTGGCACTCGTCGCCTTGGTCGCGATCGTCGCGCTGATGCCGGACGGGACCGCCCAGAACAGCCACGCCGCAACCGGTACGAACCCGAGCCGGGTCCGCTACTGGGTCGTCGTACTGGTGACGACGCTGTCGGTCACCGGCCTGTTCACGGCGTTCACGTACACCTCGACCTTCCTGACCGACGTCGGGCGGCTGCCGGTCGCGGCCGTGAGTCTCGCCCTGCTCAGCCGCGGCATCGCCGACTTCTGCGGCATATCGGTGGGTGGCGTGCTCACCGACCGCCATCAGCGGACGGCCATCGTACTGCCGATGACGCTGCTGACCATCGCCCTGCTCGGCATGTACCTGTTCGGCACCCGGTCGCTGACCGTGGTCGCCCTACTCACCTTGTCGGGCTTCGCGATGGGCTCGCTGACGCCGGGCCTGTCCAACCGGGTACTCGAAGTGGCTCCCGGCAGCACCGAGCTGGCCTCAGCGGGAAACTCCGCGGCGTTCAACGTGGGCATAGCGGCCGGGTCCTTTCTCGGCGGAGTGGTCCTCACCGCATCCGGGATCCGCGCGACCGCACTCGTCGGGGGCATCGCCGCGGCCGTCGGGCTCGGCATCGCGGTGGCCGAACCGCTGCTCGCCCGGTGGCTGGGCCACCTGGTCATCAGTCGGCCCCGCCGCGATCCGGTATAGCACGAGGCTGATGGTGGAACCGGTCGCGTGCCACCGCGTGGAGTTCACCGACTGCCGCAGCGGCGAGTACGGCCTGACCTGGGCCCAGCAGTCGCTTGCCCGGTGGATCCGCACGGCCGGCCCCGGTCCAGCCGTGCTCAGCGTGCCACGTGCGGGCCGGCTGCCCGACGGGTGCACCGTGGCCGGCGTGGTCCGGGCAGTGTGCGCGGTCGCCGCCCGCCACGACAGCCTGCGCGCCACCTTCTTCCGGGCGGCGGACGGCGCGTGGCGCCAGCGGATCCACGCGCAGGGACGGCTCGACATCCCGGTCTACGAGGCCGGGGACAACGATCCGGTGGTGGTCAAGGACGCCGTGGACATCGAACTGCGGCTGCGCCCGTACGCGGCGGGCGACCTCCCGCTGCGCGCCGCGGTGATCACCCAGCGCGGCGTACCGTGCATGCTCGCTGTCACCGTGCGGCACCTCGCCGCGGACGCGGTCGCCGCGGGCCTCGTGTTCGAGGAGATCAGCCGGCTGGCGGCCGAGCGCACGGCGCCGCTACTGCCGGCGTGGCAGCCGGAGGACATGCTGCGCCACGAGGCCAGCGACGCCGGGCGCCGGCAGGCCCGGCGGGCGGCCGACCACTGGGCGGCCACGCTGCGGCACGCGCCGAACGCGGTGTTCCCGATCCGGGCGGCGCGCGGGCGGCGCCGGGCGGCGCTGGAGGTGGCGATCGAATCGGCTGCTCTGGCGGCCGGCGTCTTCGTGCTCGGCCGGCGGTACCGCGCCGGGGAGACGGACGTCCTGCTGGCGGCCTTCGGGCTGCTGGTCGGCGCGGTGTCCGGGCACCGGACATGCGCGTTCAACCTGGCGTCGGCCAACCGGCTCAGGCCGGAACTCGCCGCGGCTGTCGGCAACTTCTACCAGTTCTCCCCGATCGCCCTCCGCGCCGACGGGAGCCTGCGCGACGTGGTACGGCGGGCGCGAGCGCAATCCCTGGCCGCGTACCGCTTCGGGCACTACGACCCGACGCTCGCCGAGCAGACGCGCGTCGACATCCAGCGCGAACGGGGTACGTTCGCCGACCTTTCGTGCGCGGTGAACTTCGGCGTCGGCATCGGTTCCCCCTACCGGCGCGGGCCCGAGGAGTCCCGGCTCGGCATCGCGGTGTACCAGGACGCCACCGCGGCTCTCATCCGCCGGTTGGTCGCCTCCTCCACGACCGAGGTCCTCGCTCACGTGCACGGGGCACCCGCCGGCCTGTTGCTGTCCGTCTGGTGGCTGGCCGACCGCGCCGTCCTGACGCTGGCCGGCGACTCAGCGCTGTTCGGTGTCGGCGAGTTGCGGGAACTGCTGGTGTGCCTCGAACGGATCGTCGTGTCCGCCGCGTGCGCCGACGGTGACGTCGAGGCCGGGGAACTCGCGGCGGGCGCCGGTGCGGCACCGCTGCCGGTGGCCGACGGTCTGTGCTATGTAGACGGTTGCTGGGTCGACCTGGCCGCGGTACGGGACCTGGTGACATCGGCGACCGGGTGCCGATCCGGCCGGGTCCGGTTGGCCGGCGGCCCGGACGGTTCCCGGATCGAGGCATGGCTGCCCGCCACGCCCGGCCTTACCCCTGAGTCCGCGCACACCGCGTGCGTGGCGGCGCTGCCGAGCGGGCAGTTCACGATGACACCTCACCGGTACCTCGTGGGTGCGGGTCCGCTGCGGCCGGACGGGGACAGCGACGAGGCGTGGGCCGCGGTACCGGTGGCGCTCGCCGGGTCGGGACGCTGCCGATCCGGCAGTGGCCGCGACGGTACCGGCGCGGCGCGCGTGACCCACGATTCGGCGACACGGCAGCGGTAGCGGCCGCCCGTATCGTCGGACCGGACGGGATCGACACGGGACTCAGGGAGGCGGATCGACGAGATGGAGGTACCGTCGGCGCGACCGCTCGGTGTCGGCGTCCTCGGACCCGGCCGGGCCGCACAGGCGATCCACATTCCGGCGCTTGCCGAACTCGGCGAGCGGTTCCGGGTGGTGCACGTGGCGGGTCCGGACGCCGCGGTCGCGGCGAGCGTGGCGGCCAGCGTGGGCGCCCGGCACAGCGTGACCGAGGCAGACCTGCTCGCCGACCCGGCGGTCGAGGTGGTGGCGATCTGCAGCCCGCTGGAGTTCCACGCCGCACAGGCCGCGGCCGCGTGTGCCGCCGGGAAAAGGGCCGTGCTGTGCGAGAAGCCGTTCGCGGCGACGGCGGCCGAGGCCGCCCGCATCGTCGCGGCGTCGGCCAGCAGCGGCACGCCGGTCTTCGCCGGCACGATGCACGCGCACGACCCGGCGTACCTGGCGGCACAGGCGTGCTGGGCGGAGCCTGCCGAATCGGTACGGCTGGTCCGGTCGGTGATCCAGCTTCCGCACAACGTCCACTTCGAGCAGCTCGCCACCGAGGTCTGCACCCGGTCCTGCGCCGGTGACGCGCCGGACGACCTGGCAGTCAAACCGGAGGAGCCGCCCGCGGCCGAGATCCTCCGCGGCTGGATCCTGGGCCTGGCCGTACACGTGGCGCCGCTGCTGCGCCGGTTCGCCGGCGGCGTGGACCGGGTGACCGTGGCCCGGCTGCTGCGCCCGTACGGTTACTGCGTCAGCTTCGCCGCCGGCGACGCGTCGGTACAGCTGATCGGCTACATCCACGACTCGTGGCAGCCCCGCTGGACCTTCACCGTGATCGGCACGCACCAGGAGCTGCGGGTGGAGTTCCCGCCCTCGTACGTGCGGGCAGGTTCCGCGGTGGCCGAGCTGCGCGACGCCGCGGGCGTGCGGCGCTGGGGCCCGTTCCCGCACAACGCGCACACCGCGATCTGGTCGCACATCGCCGACGTGCTGGCCGGTACGGCGCTGCCCCGGGCCGCCGGCGCGGACGCCGCCGCCGACCTCGCCGTCGCCCTCGACCTCGCCAGCGCCGCGGCGCCCGTGGCCCGGTGGGGGCAATGGTGAGTACCGGCGCCCCACTTGCCGTCCGGCTCGATCCCGACGACCCCGCGGCCTCCGCGCTGCACGCCCGGGTCCTGGCCGGCCTGCCGAGGTCGTTCCGACCGGTACCGGCGGACGGGCGCACCCGCGCCGACGTGGTGCTCGTCTCCGGCGCCGGCACCACATGGGCGGAGCGCGCCCAGTCCGCATTCGACGGCGGCGCGAAGGGCGTCATGCTCACCGCGATCGACGCCTGGCACCCGGAGACGCGTTGGGGGTGCTCGGCTCCGCCAAAGACCGGCTCCGCCTGCGCTCCCCCGGAGACCTGCGCGGCGCTGCACCGCATCCGCCCGCCGGCCGGTGTGGCGACCGTGATCGACAGTGCGTGGGCAGCGCACCCCGCGGTACTCGACGCCACCGCGCCGATCGCCGCCGATCTCGCCGCAATCACCTTCATAACCGGCGCCTTCACCGTGCCGCCCCGGGCCGGCCCGTCCGGCCGGCTCGCCGTGGAGCACCTCGCTCTCGTGCGGGTCGTGGCCGCACCCGTCGTGGACGTCCGCGTGCTCGCCGCGGGCGACGGCGGCTACGAGCTGGTGGGCACCGCGGGCCAGGTGCCGGTCCACCTGTCCGCGACGGTGTCGGCGGCCGGTACCGAACGTGGCGAGCTGTGCCTGCTGGGTGCCGATCGGCAGTGGAGCCTGGCATTCGGCGGCACCGCGCTGGCGATCCCGCCGCGGGTGTTCCGGGCGGCCGCCGGCGGCGAGACGGTACGCCCGGCCGTATACGAGTGCGCCCAGCGGGCCGCCTGGCGCGCGATGCACGCCGCCGTGACCGCGGCCCCGGTCCCGCGGTACGGCCTCGCCTGCCTGCGTGCCGATGTGGCGGCGCTGACCGCCGCGCCCGCGGCTACCGCGTCACCGCCGCGGTGAGCGTGGCGGCATACGGGTCCCAGTCGGCGGGCAGCGGTCGCGGTGCGGAGAACCGGCTCGTCACGTCCGAGAAACGGCGGCTCCGTGCCGACTCCGTGACCGCCTGCATGACATCCACGACGTGCAGCGCGAACTCGCCCGAGGCCCGGTGCGGCGCGCCGCTGCGGATCGCGCGGGCCAATTCGAGCACCCCCACACCGCGCCCGACCGGCCGCGGCTCGGCCGGCGGGGCAACCGTCCAGTCGCCGTCCCCGGTGCGCCGGTACCGGACGATCCCGTCGTAGCTGTTCGGGTCCGGCGCCTCGATCATCCCCTCCGTGCCGCAGATCACCAGCGGTCCGTGCTGGTCGACGGGAGTGTCGAAGCTGAACTGCGCGCTGCCGCTCGCTCCGCCGGCGAACTCGAACAGCGCCGTCACGTGCGTCGGTACCTCGACCGCGAAGGTCGCGCCGGCGCGCGGACCGTTGCCGATCACCCGCGCGGACCGGGCCTGCTGTGCCGTCGCGGCCACCCGGGCCACCGGCCCGAGGGCCGCCACGAGCGCGCTGAGATGGTAAGGACCCAGATCGAACAGCGGACCGCCACCGGGCCGGAAGAAGAACGCCGGATCCGGGTGCCAGGTGTCGGGGCCCGGGCCGCAGGCGCGGGTGGTCGCGGCGAAGGGCGTACCGATCGCACCCTCGGCAAGCAGCCCGAGCACGGTGCGCAGCGGATGGCACAGCACGGTGTCCGGCGCGTTGCCCACCCGCAGGCCCCGCGCCGCCGCGGCGGCGAGCACCCGCCGGCACGCCGCCCGGTCCAGCGCGAGCGGCTTCTCCCCGTAGACGTGGCGGCCGGCCTCGATGGCGGCCAGCGCCACGCCGGCGTGTGCGGCCGGCGGCGTGAGGTTGACGACCAGCTCGACCTGCGGATCGGTCAGCACGGCATCGAGGTCGCCGCAGCGCGGGACCGCGAACCGCTCCGCCGCGGCCCGGGCACGCGCCAGGTCGGCGTCGGCGCACGCCACCACCCGCACGTCCGGGAAGGCACCGAGGTTGCGAAGGTACTGCGCGCTGACGACGCCGCAGCCCACGACGGCGACTCCGACCGGCTCCTCGCTCGTCTGCATGCGTCGAGTCAACTCGCGCGCCGATCGCCGGTCGCGTCACGCGTTTCCGGGACCGCCCGATGGTCGCCGCGGTTCATCCAGAGCGCGCGCCACCAACTCCGGGATCTCGCGCATCCGAACGTGCTCCTGTACCGCCCGGACGAGCAGCGTCTCTGTGGCGATCAGCACCGCCCCCGCGGCGCGCCGGTCGAGCATTGCCGGATCGGCCGTCAGGGTGAGCGCCATCCCCTCCGGCGACTCGGCCAGGTCCATCGTGACCGGAAGCTCCTGCGGCCACTGGGCACTGCCGCGGACGGTGCGCTGCCGTACCTGGGCAACGAGTTCCTCGACGGGCGGCCGGGCGGGCGGTGGTGCGGGCGCACCGCGTGGTGTCGTGCACTGGAACATGCCGCCCACCTCAACCCTGGCGCCGCGTTCCTCGGCCAACCGGTCGAACACCCCATAGAGTCCCCACGGCGGCACGTACGCGTACCGGTAGGCGAGCATCATCGCCTCCCGGGTGCGCTCCACGGCCGCCCCGAAGTCCGCGTCGCCGACGTCCACCACGAACAGGCCCGGCTGCGCGCAACTGCACACCATGTCGCGCATCCGCGGGTCGAACCGGTTGTTGCTCACGAGGTACATCACCACCCGGCTGTCACCGGCGCGCGCGGCCAGGACGGCCGAGAGGGCGGCCAGCACCACCGCGGGCGGGGACGTGCTGTGCCGCGCCGCGAGGAGGCCCGCGGCCGTGGCCAGCGCCCGGGAGCGCAGTTCCACCACGGACCACACGTTGCGGTTGGCGTCCGGGTCGACCGGCAGCAGCGTCAGGGGTGCCCGCGCCAGAGCGTCGTACCAGTACTTCTCCGCCCGGTGCCTGATCAGCGCCGCCCGCGGCGACGCTTCGGCGGCGGCCTGGTCCAGCGGCTGCCAGACGGTCTGCCCGTCGTCGTCGGCACCGGTGAGCAGCCGCAGGACCACCTCCCCGAGATGGTCGGCGGCCTCGCGGTCCACCGCGAGGTGGGAGATGACCAGAATCAGGTACGTGGCGCTGCCCTGCACGGTCACCACGGCGGGCAGGAACGGCCCCTCATCGCCGTCGAGGTCGCGCGGCATGCAGTGGGAGAGCACCTGCTCGGCGAAGGCGTCCACGCCGGTCGGTTCGCTGTCGAAGATGAGCAGGGGCAGCACGCCGCTGGCCGCGACGTGCTGCCTGGGCACACCGTCGCTGGCGCAGCGCACCGTGGTGCGCAGTGCCTCGTACCGCTCCACCAGCCGTCGTACCGCGTCCGCCACGGCCGCCACGTCGTACCCGGCCGGCAGGCGTAGCAGGCGGAACAGGTTGGAGCCACCGGGCCGACGCCTGCGCTGGAGCATGGCCCAGATCTCGAACTGCCCCCAGGTCAGCTCCGCCGAACCCGCCCGGGAGCCGGTGAAGCTGACATCCACGCGACGCACTGTCCGGGTGGTGATGTCGCTCATGCGGCATCAGCTCCTCACCCCGAGCGAACTACGGCGTGGACAACGCTAGAGGCATGGACGGCTCGTGGTATGTCCCCGGAATCCGGGACGGGTGCGCTCCTGCCCCAATTTCTGGGACAGCCGGTTACGCCGGCGCCCCTGACACTTGGACGGTACCGATCCGGAGGGGGCGACATGCGGATGCTCCTCGTCACGATGCCGACCCTGTCGCACTTCCACCACCTGGTTCCCGTGGCGACCGCGGCCCGCGCGCTGGGCCACGAGGTCACGTTCGCATCATCGGACCGGTTCGTTCCCACCATCGCGCGGTACGGCTTCGACGCGGTCGGCTACCGGCCGCATCCCGACCCCGAGGCCCCGCCGCGCGGCGTCGCCAACCTGCGGTCCAGCGAATCGCTCAGCTTTCCGGAGCCGTCCGTGTGCTACATGCTCGGCCAGCGACCGCTTTCCGCGGTGCACCGGTTGACCGCGCTCATCACGCACACGCGGGTGCACCTGGTGGTCCGGGACTCCACCGAACTCATCGCCGCGCTCGCCGCGGATCGCGTCGGCGTGCCGCACGCCGCGGTGACGACCAGCCCGCTCAGCGTGCTGCCGGCGCAACGCGCGCTGCTCGCCGAGATGATGGCGGCGGTACGACAGCGAATGCGCGGTCCGTACACCCGGACCGACGACCTCGCCATCGGCGATGACCTGCCGCCGGTGGTCTACGCGGCCTGGGGTCCGCGGCCCCGCACCATCGTTCCGTTCGCCCACAGCACCGTGGTCCGGCCGGCGGAGGTGGTACCCGCCTGGCTCGGGGCTCTGCCGCCACGACCGACGATCTACATCGCCTTCGGCACCACCGTCGAGGCGGGTACCGCGCGGCTGCTGCGCATCCTGCGTGCCATCGCCAGCCAGCCGGTCCGCACCAACGTCATCGTGGCCGGGGGCAGGTCGGCCACCGACGTGCTGCGCGGGCTGGCCCGTCGCTACCTGCCCGACGTCGTCATCGAGCCGTTCCTGCCGCAACGCGCCATCCTGCGAACCGCGAGCCTGATGGTCACCCATGGCGGCATCACCAGCGTCAAGGAGGCGCTGGCCGCCGGTGTGCCGATGGTCTTCGTACCAACGGTGAATGACACGTCTGTCATCGCCGAGCGCTGCGCGCAGCTGGGGCTGGGCGTACGGGTGGCCGGCACATCGTCCAGCGCCGAGCTGGCGCGCGCGATCGCACACGTGCTGGACAGCGATTCCATCCGCCGCATGGTCCGGGCCTTCCGGGACGAGATGGCGTCGATGCCACCGGTCGACCATTTCGTCGAGCGGCTGGCCCAACTGGTCCCGACAGGTGACCGGCGCCGTCGCCGGAATCTGCGACACGTCGGCACCGGGGCCGGCTGCTTAGGTTAGGGGGAAGCCGCCTGATCAACTACATCCGGCAGGAGTCCGACGTGGAGCGCGAGCTGTACCACCGGTTGGCCGACCTGATCGTGGAGGTCAGCGACGGCGCGGTCACCCCGGCGGACGTGCTGGCGCCCGGCGCCTGCCTCACCGACCTGGGGGTGGGCTCGCTGGGCTTGCTCCGCCTGATCGACGCGGTCGAGGACGAGTACGGGCTGAGCATCGATCTGAGTGGCGACGAGCCGGTCGACAGCCTGGATGAGCTGGCCGCGCTGCTGCGGCGGCAGGACGCGCCGGCCGCGGGTGACTGAGTCGAGTTAGGGCGATCGCTCCAGCAGATCGGCGAACCGGCGTGGGGTCGGCGCGCCGAACACCGCCTCGAACCCGAGTGCTCTGCCGAATTCGGCACCGGCTCGGTCGACCAGCTCGACGGCGAGCAACGAGTGGCCGCCGTTGACGAAGAAGTCGTCGTCCGGCCCGAGGGTCCGGTCGCCGAGGATGTCGCGCCAGAGGATGACCAGCCGGCGAAGTACCGGCTCGTCGGGCAGCCCGTTGACCGCCACCGCGCCGGCCACCCCGCCCGTCCCGTCCGGCCGGTCGCGGATGAGCGCGCCCAGTGCCCGGTGGTCCACCTTGCCGTTGCCGGTGCGCGGGAAGGTGGCCACCGTGACGAACCGGCTGGGTACTGCCGCCGGTGGCAGTCGCCCGGACAGGTAGGCCCGAAGCTGCCCGGGTTCGACCGGTGCCGCGGTCGGGCTGACGACCGCGACCAGACGCAGGTGCCCGGCCCGGTCCGGCTCGGTCAGCACCGCGGCCTCCCGGACGCCGGGGTGACCGTACAAAGTGGACTCTATTTCGGTCAGCTCCAACCGGTGCCCGCGCACCTTTACCTGGCGGTCCAGCCGGCCGAGGAAGATCAGCCCTCGGCCGGTCAGGCACACCTCGTCGCCGGTGTGGTACCAGCCGTCGCGGAAGCGCTCGCGGGTCAGTCGCGGCCGGCCACGGTAGCCCAGCGCCACACCGGCTCCGCCGATGCACAGTTCACCGGAGACGCCGGGCGGGACCGGGCGCCCGTGCGCGTCCCGCACGCTGAGCCGGGTGCCGGCCACGGGCCGTCCCAGCGGAACCGGATCGGTCACGGGAGCGGTCAGCTCGGTGGCAGTGGACCAGATGGTGGTCTCGGTCGGACCGTACACATTGGACGGCCGGCCGCCGGCAGCCAGCAGACGACCGGCCAGAGCCGCGTCCAGTGGCTCCCCACCGCACAGCAGTTGCCGGCCTGCCAACTGGCTCTCGACGGCCGGGGCGAGGTGTCGCCAGGTTGTCGGCGTCGCCTGCACGACGGCGACGTCCTCGCGGGCGATCAGCCGCAGCAGGCGGTCCGGATCGACCCGGTCGCTGTCCGGAGCCACTACCACGGCGCCGCCGGTGGTCAACGGCAGGAAAAGCTCCAGCGCCGAGATATCGAAGGAGAACGTGGTCAGCCACAGCGCGGACCCGCCCGGCCGCACCGCCAGCCGGCGGGCGAAGTCGGCCACCACATTGGCGAGGCTGCCGTGCGAGATCTCAACTCCTTTGGGGGTACCGGTGGAGCCGGAGGTGTAGATGACGTATGCGCAGTCCGCCGGCTGCGGCGCCGGCCAGTCCGCCAGTCGCGGGGCATCCGGGTCGCGACACAGATCGGGCAGCGCCAGCCAGTCCCGCCCGGACAGGCAGGCGGCCGCGGGCGGGCCATCGGCCAGGATCACGCGGACGCCCGCGTCATCCAGCTGGGCGACCAGCCGGGCGGCCGGGTGAGCCGGATCGAGCGGCAGGTACGTGGCACCCGCCGCCCAGACGCCCAGCGTCGCCGCGGCCAGCTCGACGCCCCGGGCGGCCGCCAGCGCGACCGGCTCCCCCGGTCGTACCCCCGCCTCGACCAGGCGCCGGCGGATCGCGTCGGCCGCCGCCAGCAGCCGGCCGTAGCTCGTGCCGTGCCCGTCCACCCGCAGCGCCACCGCGTCGGGGTCCGCGAGGCCCTGGTCCCGGACCTGGGTCAGCACGGCCGGCGCAATCGCGGTGCGGTCGGTCGACTCGAGCATCGCGACGGCCCGCCGGTCGGCCGGGGTCCAGCCCGTGACATCGCCGACCGGCCCGTCCGGCCGGTCGGCGAGTTCGCACAGGATCGCGTCGTACCGGGCAAGCAGGGTCTCGACGAACGCGTGGTCGTGCACCTCGGTGCTGAACACCGCCTCGATGGTGACGCCGCCGGTCCACGGCATCGCGACCAGCTCCAAGTCCAGCCGGCTGACCAGGTTACGGACCTCGACCCACCGCATCGGCCGGCCCGCGAGGGTTTCCGGCTCGGACCCGGCGGCCAGCACGCCGGGCACCAGCCCGTCGTCCCGGTAGTTGTACGCGTGCCGGAAGACCGGAACGCGCCAGTCGCCGGAGCGACCCGCAAGCGCGGCCTGTACCGCCTCGAAGGACGCGTCCGCGTGGGTCATGCCCTCCAGGAGCGCACCGGCGACCGCCCGGATCAGGTCGAGCAGGCCAGCGTCCGGGTCCAGCCGCACGCGGACGGGCAACGTGCTGTTGTGGAAGCCGGCCGCCGCAACCGTGTCGGGCCGCCCCACCACCGGTACCCCGATCACCAGGTCCGTCCCGGCGCCGTGCCGGTAGAGCAACAGGGCGTACGCGGCCAGCAGCACGATGTTCCGGGTGATCCGGGTCCGTTGCTGCAGCTGCCCGAGTGCGGCCATCGCCGCGTCCGAGAGCAGGTGATAGACCGAGCCACCGGCGAATGTGGGCCGTCCCTCGATCGGTCGGGCCCCGCTGAGCGCCCCCCTGGTCGGATCGAAGCCGTCGAGGTGGCGCAGCCAGTACGCGATCGACTCCTCGCTGGGGGCCGGCTCCAGGTAGGGCGCCACGACACCGGACAGGTCCGGCGGCGGCTCACCGTCGCGCGCGATGCCGTCGTACAGCCGGGCCGCCTCGCGCATCAGCATCGCGGCGGTGTACAGGTCGGCCACCAGGTGGTGCAGCACCAGGCAGAGCCCGGTCGCGTCGGGCATCCTGATGAGGTGGGCCCGGACCAGCAACCCGTCGTCGAGGTCGAACGGCTGCCCCACCACCCGGCTCAGGACGGCGGGCAGCTCCGCCTCGGTGGCTGTCTCGATGTGCAGCGGGAACGGTTCATCGGCCGGCCGGAGACGCTTGCGTGGCACCGTGCCGTCCATCCGGACCACGCCACGCAGGGCCGGATGCCGGCGTAGCAGGTGGTTGAGCGCTTGCTGCAGCGGCCACCACTGCAACTCCCCCGCCACCGTGACCGCGCGCCCGATGTTGCACACGCCCCGTCCAGAGACCAGGCGGTGCAGCATCCACTGCGCCTGCTCCTTCGTGCTGAGGGCGGACTCGTCCGGCCTTGTCGTGACGGTCACCTGGGAAAGTCAAACAGCTGGCTCGGTCCGCCGGCCTGTCGCCGGTTCACGGGACGGCTCGGCGGCGGGTCGGGGTCGACCACGCTCGATTTCGGCTTGGCTGTCAAGGCGGCTCGGGCTCCGAGCGCAGCTCGGCGTCGGGATCCAGCTGCGCCCATTGGCGCGCAGCCTGCGCGGCGACGGCTGGCAGTACCACGTATTCGCGGCCCGGCGAACAGCGGACGAGGCGGTCACACTGTCCGCCCTGCACCCGCACAATGTCAGGTGAACCGCCGAGTCTAGACAGCAACCGTTGCGCGGCGTAGCGTAGCAATGCTACCTAATAGCGACGCTACGTATGAGTGGTTGGGGATGACGCAAAACGTTGCCACCACCGGTACTGCGCGGCCCACCGCGCCGGCCGGATCCAAACGCCCGGTCGGCGCCCCGGCGAGGTGGGCCTTCCGGCTCGTCATCACACTCCATGCGGCCGCGGCGTTCACGCAGGCGATCCTCGCCGGGCGCTTCTTGTCCGGCGACTACGACATGCTGCGTGCGCACTTCATCAACTCGCAGGTGGTCGGCGGCCTCGCGATCGCCCAGGTGGTCGGCGCTGTGCTCTACTGGCGCCCAGGCGGAGGATCGGGGCGGCCCGCTCTCGCCAGCGCCATGCTGCTTGCTCTCGAGCCGATCCAGATTGCCGCCGGCATCAAGCGGGTCATCGGGATCCATATCCCGCTGGCCGTGCTCATCATCGTCTGCTCGGTCCTGTTCGCGGTGTGGGCGTGGCGGCCGTCGTACGGGCAGCGCCGGCCTGCCGCCCACGGGCACGGCCGCTGATGGGGTCCTCGCGGCATTCCCGCCGCAGGGTGCTCGGGCTTGGTGCGGCGGCCGGCGCGGCGGCTGTGGTCGGCGGAACGGTTCCCTGGCTCGCATCCACCGACGAGACCGGTCGCCTGCAACCCAGCGGCCTCCCGCTGCCCGCGCACTTCCGGGTGCCCCTGCCGGTCCCGCCCGTCCTGCGGCCGGAACGAAACGGCGACGTCGACCGCTACGAGATCACCCAGCGAGTCGCCACCGTGGAGTTCCTGCCAGGTGTCCCCACCACCATCTGGGGATACGACGGCCGGTTCCCCGGACCGACGATCGTGTCCCGCAGCGGCCGCACCACGGTCGTGAACCACCGCAACGAGCTTCCGGTGCCGACCGCCGTGCACCTGCACGGCGGGCATACACCGGCCGACAGCGACGGGTACCCGACCGACCTCGTGCTTCCGACCGGCGCGGCCGCGCCGTACCCCGCCAGCCACCCGGACCCGGAGGCGCACACCACGATCGGGGCACGCGAATACCGGTACCCGCTCCAGCAGCGTGCCGCGACGCTGTGGTACCACGACCACCGCATGGACTTCACAGGCCCGAGCATATGGCGCGGACTGGCCGGCTTCCATCTCGTACGCGATGCGGAAGAATTGGCGTTGCCGCTGCCCGACGGTGACCGCGACATCCCGCTGATGATCGTGGATCGCTCGTTCGCCAGCGACGGCTCGCTGCTATACCCATCGCTGGATCGCGCACTGCACCACCGGCCGGGAACCACCGAGCGCTACCGGCAGGGCGTGCTGGGCGACGTCATCCTCGTCAATGGCGCGGCCTGGCCCGCGCTCGAGGTCGACGCGGTGCGGTACCGGTTCCGGCTGCTCAACGCCTCAAACGCGCGGCGGTACCGACTGTCGCTCGATCCGCCCGCACCGGGTGGCATCGTCCAGATCGGCTCTGACGGCGGTCTGCTGGAGCGACCCGTCCGCCACACCGTCCTCGACATCGCGCCGGGCGAACGGTTCGACGTGGTCATCGACTTCGGAGGCTATCCGGTCGGGCAGGCAGTGACCGTGCGCAACCTGCTCGGGGCCGGATCCACCCGCGACGTCGTGCGCTTCCACGTCGCGCGGAAAGCCGTCGACGAGAGCGGGCTCCCCGACCGCCTCTCGACCGTCGAGCGGCTTGACCCGCGGTCCGCCCGCCGCACCCGGAACCTGGTCTTCGGCAACGCCCAGGATCACACCTGGACGATCAATGGGCACCACTTCAGCACCGCACGGGCCGACATCACGACCGCGTTGGGCGACGTGGAGATCTGGCGCTTCGCGACCGACTTCCACCACCCGATCCACCTCCACCTGGTGCACTTCCAGGTTCTGGCGCGCAACAGCACCGGCCCAGGCGCCTACGACGGCGGTTGGAAGGACACGGTCAACCTTCGACCGGCCGAGCGGATCTCCGTCATCGCCCGCTTCAGCGACTACCCGGGGCGGTACCTCTTCCATTGCCACAATCTCGAACATGAGGACATGGCGATGATGGCCAATGTGCGGGTCGGCTGAGGCCCGAAATCCTCGGGTCTTCACCGGGTGCTGAACGTCGCCGACCGGGCAAACTGACGACTGCGCAAGCATCGGTCAGCGGCCCGGGAGTCAGCATGGTCCTCGCCTCAGCCAATGCCGGCGTCGGTCACGGTAGCTACTCGTCCGTCCAGCTGTCCTTGCATACTCATGCCTCATCGCCGCTTGATACGTCGGCGCGGTCAGGGACGAACGCGACCGCGCGGGTCCACGCGGCCGTGGCTCGTTCGATGAGGATAGGAAGCGCGACAACGATACTACCCGTGGCGGGCACCAGCTCCAGGTTGCGCAGCCGCTCGATCTGGTAGTACGGCAGGCGCCGGCCGATCATGTGCGCAGGCCAGAGCGTTGCGGGGTCACCCGACTCAAGAAACCGGTGCAGGTTCGCGGGGAACGAGCCGTCGAAGCCGTCGGCGTCGGTGCCGATGGTCCGCACACCCTCGTTGACAAGGAACTCCACTATCCCGGCGGAGATCGCCTTGTCGTGTTCGGTGTGGATGAGCACGATGGACTGCTCGTAGCTGTGGACGCCGGCCGCTTCGGCCGCGGCCTTGACGTGGTGCGTCTCGACCTGCCAGCCGGAGATGCCCGTGACGTCGAGCATGATGCCCTTGCCGACGAACGTCTCCAGCGGCGCGTCGTTGATGTGGCCGCGGCTGCCGTCGTCGGCCGGCCCGTAGTGCCCCGGCGCGTCGATGTGGGAGCCGGCGTGCACCGACGCGGTCACCATCTCGTGGCGCAGGAAGGCACGGCCAGGAAAATGCTCGAGTCGCAGGACGCCCGCGGTCTGCGGGACGATGCGTCTGGCGACCTCGTCGCAGAACCGCTGGGCGCCCTCGGTGGCTTCTACCACGTCGATATGCGTCTCGAACGGGCCCTTCTCGTGAACGTGAACGTCGCTCGACAGGTCGACGATCCGGCATGCTAACAGGTCACCCGCGAGCGAGTCGAAGACACTCAACTGTTCCTCCTCGGCCAGGAACGCACCACACATGATGGCGACCGGCCACTCAGCGCGTACTTAGGAAATGCTCAGCCTCGATCTTGGGTGGAGCTGATCGGCCCTTCATCAGGAGCTGAGCACGCCACCCAAGGATGTCCGGTAGGCACGTCGACGTCGGCTGATGCGTACCTGGCCGAGGGAGAGGCGAATGACACAGCCACCGGCAACGTCTGTCTATCTGGTACAGCAGGGCGTGTGGGACATGCCGCTGGATTCGATGCCGCTCGCGTCCGGTTATCTCAAGGCAGCGGCACTCGTCGACGAGCGGATCCGACAGCGTGCCAACATCGAGATCTTCAGCTTCAAGGGTCGCACCTCGCTGCTCACCATGGCGACCCGGCTCTTCGCCGCCGGACCGCCGGATGTCCTGGCCTGTTCGGTCTTTGGCTGGAACTACCGCCAGTTCGGGGCGCTGGCCGAGACATTCGAGCAGCTGCGCCCCGACGGCTGGGTGATATTCGGCGGTACCCACGTCGCCAACCAGGGTGAGCGCGTCTTCGGCGGGTACCCGCGTGTGGACATCGTCGGTGTACCACCATCCGGACGCGGCCGGCGCCTGCGGAGGAGCTTCCCGTCGTTGAGTTGGGCGGCGCGGCCTACTTCGTCCGCCGCGACGTGGCGTTCGGCTGCGATGTGCTGGCCGTGTTGGCGGCGCTGCGGGCACAGGCCGCGTCGGATCCGGCCCGGGCCGCATTCGATCCCCCGTCGATGCCCCGACCCACCCCGGTCACGCTCGACCGGTACTACCTGACCGGCGCGGAAACCACGGTCACGTCGACCAACCACGAGACGATCATGCACTACATGGCCAAGACGGCCGATGAGGCCTCCAACAGCGGCGGGCCGACCGCGGGCAACCGGGCGGCGGCCACCCTGATCAATGAGCGAGGCGGCTGCTCATGACGGCCCGCAGGCACCAGACCTGACTAGTCCACCAACGATCGAACGGAGCAGTCGTCATGGCAGAAATCGCGGTTTCCCCCAAGCTGCAGGCGGTATCAAAGATCAAGGAGGTGGCCTGGGGAGTTGCCTCCACTGGGGCGGTCATGGCGGCAGTGCGCCTCGGTGTGGCTGATGCGCTGGGCGACGAGCCGGCGCGGGCCGAGGATCTCGCCAGCGGAGTGAAGGCCGACCCGCAGACGCTGACCCGGCTGCTCAACGCGCTGGTGTACCGCGGCGTGTTCGACCGTGACGACGACGGGTGCTACCGCCACAACGAGCTCTCGCGCTTGTTGCGCGCCGACGACCCGAACAGCGTGACGTGTCTGGTGCAGTGGATCGGGGCGGCCTGCCTCGCGCCGCTGTGGCCGAGAGTGGACGATGCCGTCCGCTCCGGGAAGGCCATATTCCCCGAGGTGTACGGCAAGGAGACGTTCCAGTACATCCATGAGAACGAGCCGGAGACCGGCCTCATCCTCAGCCAGGCCATGACCCAGGCGAGCAACCACACGTCGGTGGCGCTGGCCGAGGGGCTGGATCTCACCGGGGTACGCAAGGCCGCCGACATCGGCGGCGGCCACGGGCACCTGCTGCGCACGATCCTGGAGCGTTACCCGCAGGTGCGCGGCGCGCTGATGGACCTGCCGGCTGTCGTGGCCGGCGCCGACCGGGAGCTGCGCGAAGGGCGGCTGGCGTCGCGGTGCGAGATCGTCGGTGGCGACTGCCGCAAGGCGGTGCCCATAGAGGCCGACCTGTACACCGCGAAGAACATCCTGGAGTGGAAGGACGAGTACACGGTCGCGACGCTGCGCAACATCGTGGCGAGCGCGCCGGCCGGCGCCCGGGTCGTGATCATCGAGACGCTGACCGACTACACGCCCGAGCCGGTGGTCACCACGGCGCTGGACCTGCTGCTGCTGCTCAATGGGGGCGGTCGCAAGCACAGCAGCCGCGATGTCGCCGAACTTTTCGAGGAGGCGGGGATTCGCTTCGTGGGCGTCCGCCCGAGCGGCACCTTCCTCACGTTCGCTGAGGGCGTTGTGCCCGACGGCCGCAGCACGTAATGAGCACCGGCCAAGCGCCGGCGGTCGAGCATACGACGTGCTGCATCGCCGGATGCGGACCGGCCGGCGCGGTGGTCGTGCCGACGAGATGTCCGACGAGACGTGTCAATACAGCACCGTTGCGACGGTAGTATTGCTATAGGTAGCGTTACAGCATGGCTGAGCCCACACTGGCACCGGCACGTATCCGACTGATCTTCAGCGGTCTGGCCTTGGCGCTGTTCCTTGCCGCGCTCGATCAGTCGGTGGTGGCGACCGCATTGCCCACGATCGTCACCGAGTTCGGCGGGATCGGGCACATCGCCTGGATCGTCACGGCCTACCTGGCGGCCGTGTGCGTCTCCACGCCGCTGTTTGGCAAGCTCGGCGACTCCTACGGACGCCGGTCGATCTTCCTTGTGTCCGTAACCACCTTCATCGTGGGCTCGATGCTGTCCGGGTTGGCGCAGTCGATGAACCAGCTCATTGCCTTCCGGGCGGTTCAGGGCATCGGCGCGGGCGGCCTGCTGAGCGTCACGGTCGCGATGAGCGCCGACATCGTGAGCCCGCGCGAGCTGGGGCGCTATCAGGGGTACTTCGCGGCGTCGTTCGGCGGGGCGACCATCCTCGGCCCACTCGTTGGCGGCTTCTTCACCGAGCACCTGTCCTGGCGCTGGATCTTCTATATCAACCTGCCAGTGGGCGCCGTGACGCTGGCCATTATCGCCTTCGCGTTCCGCGTGCCGGTGCCGCCGCACCGGCGCCGGTTCGACCTGCTCGGGTCGGTAATGCTGGCCGCCGCGATCCTGTGCATCGTGATGGTGACTTCGTGGGGCGGTTCACAGTACGCGTGGCGGTCTCCCGTGATCCTGGGCCTGGGTGCGGCCGCGGTCGTCGCGACACTCCTGTTCCTCGCGGCCGAGCGGCGGGCCGGCGACCCGGTGCTACCGCTGGGCCTGTTCCGCGACTCGACGTTCAGCATCGCCAGCGCGACGAGCTTCTTCGTCGGCTTCGGGCTGTTCGGCGCGATCGCGTTCCTGCCCCTGTTCCTCCAGGTCGTCTACGGTGCGAGCCCGACCAACTCCGGGCTGCTGCTGCTGCCGATGATGTTCGGCCTCCTGGTGGCCGTCGTCATGTCCGGCGTGGTCATCACCAAGACCGGCAGGTACAAGGTGTTCGCGGTCAGCGGTCCAGCGATCGCGGCAATCGGGATGTACCTGCTGTCCACGATCGGGCCGGCGACCGCTCGGACCCCGACCGCGCTGTACATGGTGATCGTCGGCGTCGGCATCGGCCTGTGCCTGCAGGTACTCGTGCTCATCGCACAGAACACCGCGCCGCCGCAGCTGCTCGGCGTCACGACGTCATCGGTGGCCTTCATCCGTACGATCGGCGGTGCGGTCGGGGTGGCGGTCCTCGGCGCGGTATTCACTAGTCGACTGACGACGGAGCTGACCCGGTTCCTTCCCGCGAACGCGTCCATCGACATCCCGAAGGGTTCGGCGGGCGCGGTGCCGACCGAGGCGCTGGCCGCCCTACCCCCCGAGGTCCGTAGCAGGTACATCGTGGCGTTCGCGACCGCACTCACCGACGCGTACCTCTGGACGGTCCCGGCGCTGGTCGCGGCCGCACTGATCGCCGTGATGCTACGCCATGTGCCGATGCGCCAGCACGTGCCGGCGGCCGACCCCGGGGCCGCACGGTCAGCACCGGAGTCCCGGTAGCCAGCCGGACCCTTCAGTCGCGAGCCGTGCGGCTCGGGCCCGGCCTTTCCTTGACGAGGTCGGCGAGCCCGGACGCAGGGTGGCGAAGTCCTCGGCCGGCTTCTGGACAGCACGAACATCATCCCAGGCCAGGAGCATCTGCATAGGAGAGTCCGTTCGCGTCTATACGCGGATGTGTTCGCTTCGCAGCCCGTAGGTGGTGACGTGGCCGAGGAGGCGGCGGAAGACCCGGGTGACCGTCGGCAGCGGTAGATCCGCCTCGTTGTCGAAGTCCAATGTGGTCGGCAGCGCGGCCAGCCGCTGCGGGTCGAGGAGATCGGGCACCTCGACAACGTCCCGATGTACCAACCGCTGTACCGCCTGGGTG
>JBBWZQ010000139.1:0-4776 GCA_039649115.1 Micromonosporaceae bacterium
AGACGCTGATCCAGGCGCTGATCTTCCACGCCACCCCGGACAAGGACCCCGGCACCGCGCTGGGCATCGCGAAGCTCGCGCTCGGCTACCCGCCCTACGCCCTGCTGCTCGCGATCACGATCTGGGCGGTCCGCCGCCGGATGCCCGAACCCGAGGCCGGCTCGGCCACCTAGGTTCGGTCAGCGTTCACCCCCAGCCGCGCAGCCTGTCGGAGCGGCTGCGGTCAGCGTTCACCCAGGATCACGGCGCGGACGCTTTCCTCGACCTCCGCGGTGCACCCGAAGACCAGCTCGTCGGCGGCCTCCAGCGGGTCGTCCGGGCTCGGCACCAGCACCCGCTTGCCGCGCAGCACGGCCACCAGCGCGGCGTCGTGCGGCAGCGGCACGTCACGCACCGGCCGGCCGACGTAGGGTGCGTGCTCCGGCAGCGTGATCTCCACCAGGTTGGCCTCGCTGCGCCGGAACGTCATCAGCCGTACCAGGTCGCCGACGCTGACCGCCTCCTCGACCAGGGCCGCCATCAGCCGCGGCGTGCTGACCGCCACGTCCACGCCCCACTGGTCGGTGAACAGCCACTCGTTCTCCGCCCGGTTGACCCGGGCGACCACCCGGGCCACCGCGAACTCGGTCTTGGCGAGCAGCGAGACCACCAGGTTGACCTTGTCGTCGCCGGTCGCCGCGACCACCACGTCGCAGCTGGCCAGCTCGGCCTCCTGCAGGCTGGCCAGCTCGCACGCGTCGGCGAGTACCCACTCCGCCTCCGGTACCCGCTCCGGGCGCAGCCGCTCGGTGGCGCGCTCGATGAGCATCACGTCGTGGCCGTTCTCGATCAGCTCCTGGGCGATGGACCGGCCGACGTTGCCGGCGCCCGCGATGGCGACCCGCATCTCTAGTGCCCTCCCTCGGGCGGGGCGCTGGTGATCTTGGTGACCGAGCCGATCATGTCGTCCGTGACGAGTACGAAGACCTGGTCGCCGTCCTGCAGCACGGCGGAGGCGGTAGGTAGCGTGCCGAGGCCGAACCGCATGAGGTAGGCGACCCGGGCGCCGCAGGCCTCCTCCAGCGCGCGTACCGGCCGGCTGACCCAGCCGGGGTGCAGCGGGGCCTCGACGATCGACACCGTGCTGGTCGGGTCGCGCCAGATCTCCACGATGCCCTCGGGTACCAGGTGGCGCAGCATCCGGTCGGCGGTCCACCGTACGGTCGCCACCGTCGGGATGCCGAGGCGCTCGTACACCTCGGCCCGCTTGGGGTCGTAGATCCGGGCCACCACGCGCTGCACGCCGAACGTCTCGCGGGCCAGCCGGGCGGAGATGATGTTGGAGTTGTCCCCGGAGGAGACGGCGGCGAACGCGTCGGCCCGCTCGATGCCGGCGGCGACCAGCACCTCCCGGTCGAAGCCGATGCCGGTCACGGTCAGCCCGGTGAAGTCCGCGCCGAGCCGGCGGAAGGCCTCGGAGTCGTTGTCGACGACCGCCACGGTGTGCCCGCGCTTCTCCAGGCTGTGCGCGAGCGTGGACCCGACCCGGCCACAGCCCATGATCACTACATGCACTGCCTCGGTCCCTCCCGGACGCCGCCGCCACGATCTGCACCCAAGAGCCTGCCATGTTCGCCGGGGACGCGACGACGCGGGCACCCTCACGGCGACGGTGGCCGAACGGCCGTACCCTTAACCCCTGTGGCCCACCCCACCTCACTCGTGAAGCGCCTGCTCATCGGGCGACCGTTCCGCTCCGACAGGATGCACCACACGCTCCTGCCCAAGCGCATCGCGCTGCCGGTCTTCGCTTCCGACGCCCTGTCCTCGGTGGCGTACGCGCCTGACGAGATCCTGCTGACGCTGTCGCTGGGCGGCGCCACCTACTTCGCGTACTCGCCCTGGATCGCGCTGGCGGTCGTGGCGGTCATGCTCGTCGTGGTCGCCAGCTACCGGCAGAACGTGCACGCGTACCCGTCCGGCGGCGGCGACTACGAGGTCGCCACGGTCAACCTCGGGCCCAAGTTCGGCGTGGTCGTGGCGAGCGCGCTCATGGTCGACTACGTGCTCACCGTCGCCGTGTCGGTCTCCTCGGGCGTGGAGAACCTCGGCTCCGCCTGGCCGTTCGCCGCCCAGCACAAGGTGGCGGTCGCGGTGATCGTGGTCGCCGTGCTCACCGCGATCAACCTGCGCGGCATCCGGGAGGCCGGTACCGCGTTCGCGATCCCGACGTACGCGTTCATGGTCTCGATCCTCCTCATGATCGGATGGGGCCTCTTCCGGGTCTTCGTCATGGGCGACACGATCCGGGCGGAGAGTGCGGGCCTGCACATCAAGACGACCGAGACGTTCGTGGGCTTCGGTTTCGCCTTTCTCATGGCCCGCACGTTCTCCTCCGGCTGTGCCGCGCTGACCGGCGTCGAGGCCATCTCCAACGGGGTACCGGCGTTCCGGCCGCCGAAGAGCCGCAACGCCGCCACCACGCTGCTGATGCTCGGCCTGCTCTCGATCACGATGCTGTTCGGCATCGTCACCCTGTCGCGCATGACGCACCTGCAGTTCGTGAGCTCGCCGGCGGAGATTCTCAACGCTCCCCCCGGGTACATCCAGAAGACCGTCACCGCCCAACTCGCGCACGCCGTGTTCGGCGGCTTCAACCCCGCCTTCTATCTGGTCATCGCCACCACGGCCCTGATCCTCGTGCTGGCCGCGAACACCGCCTTCAACGGCTTCCCGGTGCTCGGCTCGATCCTGGCGCAGGACCGCTACCTGCCCCGCCAGCTGCACACCCGCGGCGACCGGCTCGCCTTCAGCAACGGCATCCTGTTCCTGGCCGCGTTCGCCATCGTGCTGATCGTGGCGTTCGGCGCCACGCCCACCCGCCTCATCCAGCTGTACATCGTCGGGGTGTTCGTCTCCTTCACCCTGTCGCAGAGCGGCATGCTGCGGCATTGGAACCGGCTGCTGCGCACCGAACGCGACCCGGCCGCCCGGCATCGGATGATGCGCTCCCGCATGATCAACGGGGTCGGCCTCGCGATGACCGGCTTCGTCCTGGTGATCGTCGTGGTGACCAAGTTCGCCGCCGGTGCGTGGATCTCGATCGCCGCCATGGCGGTCATCTACGTGACCATGCTCGGCATCCGCCGGCACTACGACGGCGTGTCCCGCGAGCTGACCCCGACCGACGAGCGGCACGTGCTGCCCGCCCGCAACCACGCGATCGTGCTCGTCAGCAAGGTGCACCTGCCGACCCTGCGGGCGCTGGCCTACGCGCAGGGGACCCGCCCCGACACGCTGACCGCGGTCACCGTGAACGTGGACGACGCCGACACCCGCGCGCTGCAGGCCGAGTGGGAGGCGCGGGACATACCGGTGCCGTTGACCGTCGTGGACTCCCCGTACCGGGAAATCACCCGGCCCATCATCGACTTCGTCCAGTCCGTGCGCCGCGACTCCCCGCGCGACGTGGTGACCGTGTTCATCCCGGAGTACGTGGTCGGCAAGTGGTGGGAGCACCTGCTGCACAACCAGAGCGCGCTGCGGCTGAAGACCCGGCTGCTGTTCGAACCGGGCGTGATGGTGACCAGCGTGCCCTGGCAGCTCGCCTCCACCGCCAACAAGGACCTGGCCCGCCTGGACGCCGGCTACACCCGCGTCACCACCCGCGGCCCCCGCGCCGACACACCCTCGCCCGACGAGCTGGCCCGTCAATGAGCCTTGTCGGGGAGCGGCTGGAGCTTGACGTCGGTGCGGTCGCGCACGGGGGGCACTGGGTGGCGCGGGCCGGCGACGGGCGGGTCGTGTTCGTGCGGCACGCGCTGTCCGGGGAGCGGGTGGTCGCCGAGGTCACCGAGGAACACCCCGGCTACCTGCGCGCCGACGCCGTCGAGGTGCTGGCGCCGGCCGCGGCGCGGGTCGCGCCGCCGTGCCGCTTCGCGGGCACCTGCGGCGGCTGCGACTTCCAGCATGTGGCGCCGCCGCACCAGCGCGACATCAAGGCCGCCGTGGTGCGCGAGCAACTGGCCAGGCTCGCCCACATCCACGATCTGGGGGTACGGGTGGAAGCGCTGCCCGGCGACCCGGTGGGGTGGCGGTCCCGGGTCCGGTACACGGTGGACGCCGCCGGACGGGCCGGGCTGCTCGCCTTCCGCTCGCACGAGGTGGTACCGGTGGACCGCTGCCTGATCGCCCACCCGGCGTTGCAGGCGCTGCCCGTCACCGCGAAGGAGTGGCCGCACGACGACGAGGTGGCCGTGGTCGCCTCGTCCGGTGGCGACGTGACGATCCTCGAGCCCGGCGCGACCGTACGCGAGCATGCCCTCGGTCGCGTGTGGACGCTGCCGGCCGGGGTCTTCTGGCAGGTGCACCCCGCCGCGCCGGACACCTTCGCGCGGGTGGTGCTCGACCTGCTCGACCCGCGCCCGACCGACCGGGCCTGGGACCTGTACGGGGGTGCCGGTCTGTTCACCGCGGCGCTGTCGCCCCGGGTCGACTCGGTCACCCTGGTCGAGTCGGACGCCGCGGCCGCCGGCGCCGCCCGTACCAACCTCGGCGACCTGCCGAATGTCCACATCGTACGGTCCACAGTGGAGCGGTTTCGGTTCGGTGCCGGGCCGGACGTGGTGGTGCTGGACCCGCCGCGCGCGGGCGCGGGAGCCCGGGTGGTTCGCGCCATCGCCGGCGCCGGGCCGCGGGCGGTGGCCTACGTGGCGTGCGATCCGGCGGCCTTCGCCCGGGACGTGGGCACGTTCCGGTCGCTCGGCTGGCGGTTGAGCGCGCTGCGCTGCTTCGACG
>JBBWZQ010000261.1:0-2528 GCA_039649115.1 Micromonosporaceae bacterium
TCGCAGATCTTCGTCACGGCCGGCCTGGACGTCGAGTGCCTCGAAGACGTCGCCGCCAAGGTGGACCCGCCGCTGCTGGACACGTCGCTGCGCTGGATCGCGTACGCGCTGGAGACCGAGCAGCTGATGACCGACATCGAGGACGCCAGCGCCCGGATCTCCGCGCTGGTCGCGGCCGCGAAGCAGTACTCGCAGCTGGACCGCGCCCCGCACCAGTGGATCGACGTGCACGACGGGCTGGACAGCACACTGATCATGCTGTCCAGCAAGATCGGGAAGGGCGTGCGGGTGGTCAAGGAGTACGACCGGACGCTGCCGCAGATCCCGGCCTACCCGGCCGAGCTGAACCAGGTCTGGACGAACCTCATCGACAACGCGGTGCAGGCCATGGCGGGCCAGGGCACGCTGACCGTGCGTACCGCCCGGGACGGCGACCGGGTCACGGTGTCGGTCTGCGACACCGGCCCCGGCGTGCCGGCGGAGCTGCGCCAGCGGGTGTTCGAGCCGTTCTTCACCACCAAGGCGGTGGGCGAGGGTACCGGCCTCGGCCTGGACATCTCGCACCGCATCGTGGTCAACCGGCACGGCGGCGACCTGAGCCTGGTCTCGTCGCCGGGCGACACCCGCTTCCAGGTCCGGCTGCCGCTGGTGGAGCAGCCGTCCCGGTAGCCGGGAACGCGGCCGGAGCCGGTTTCGGCAGAGGCGAGCACGGCTGAAGGCGGCTCAGTGACCGCGGAACGCCTCCTCGAGCCACCAGGAGCCGTGTTCCGCGGTGACCTTCGCGTCCAGCAGCAGCGGCCGCTCGCGGGGTCCACCGAGCCAGGTGCGCACCGCGGCCAGGTCCCCCGGCGCGCGCACGGTGGCCGCGTGGCAGCCGAAGCCGCGCCCGATCGCCGCGATGTCCGTCTCCGGGAACGTGACCGTCGACAGTGGATGGTGGTCCGGCTCGAAGTGGTGCACCTCGGCGCCGTACGCCGCGTCGTTGTAGACCACGATGAGCATGGGCAGGCCCAGCCGCACCACGGTGTCCAGGTCCGCGACGCTCATCAGGAAACCGCCGTCACCGCACGCGGCGACCGGCAGCCGGTCCGGACGGGCCAGCGCGGCGCCGGCGGCCGTGGCGAGCCCCAGACCGATGGACTGGTACGCCTGCGTGAAGCAGAAGCCGCGCTCGTCCGGCACCGACAGGAACATGCTCGGGTACCCCATGAAGTTGCCGGAGTCCACCGCCACCACGCGCTGTTCGGGGAGCGCGTCGTCCAGCCCGATGGTGAGCGTCCGCGGGTCGATCCGCCCCGACCCGCTTTCATCCACATAGGACACGTCCCGCCACCGGCCCCGCGCCGCGATGCGCCCGCGCAGCCCGCCGGACCGGTACCCGGCGCCGGCGTACCCGCGCCGCGCCAGTTCCCGCTCGGCGGCCGCCGCCACCAACCGCGCGTCGGCCACCACGCCGGCGTCCACCGGCAGGTGCGCGCCGATCGCGTCCGGGTCCACGTCCACCTGCGCCACCACGGCACCCGGGCCGACCAGCCGGCCGTGGCGCATCGTCCACATGTTCAGGCTGGCACCCCAGCCGACGATGAGGTCGGCGCCGCCAACCAGCTCCGCGGCCAGCGGCGTGCAGAACCCGCCGGAGACGTCCAGCGACCACGGGCTGCCGTGCCAGAAGCCCTTCGCGACCGCCGACGTGGCCAGCAGCGCACCGGTCCGGTCCGCCAGCCGCTCCAGGTCGGCGCGGGCGCCGGCGAGCACGGCGCCCCGGCCCGCGACGAACACCGGGCGCCGCGCGCCGGCGAGCAGGTCGGCGAGGCGGTCCACCAGCGTCGCGTCCGGCTCCGCCGCCGGCGGCACGGGGGCCTGCGGACCGATCTCGCCCGCGGATACGGGCTCCGCCTGCACCTGTAGCGGCAGGTTCAGCAGGACCGTGCGCCGCTCCGCCACCGCCCGCCGGTACGCCCGCACGGTGTCCGCCACGGCGTGCTCGGCCGAGGTGATGCGCTCGCTGACCGCGCCCACGGCGGCGGCCAGCGCCGGCTGGTCCACGAAGAAGTTGGAGCGCGGCGCGGTGACCTCCGCGGCCAGCACGAGCATGGGGGTGCGGCTCTTGGCCGCCTCGGTGATTCCGGTCAGCGCGTTGGTGAGCCCGCACCCCTGGTGCACGCTGACCGCCGCCACCCGCCCGCTGACCCGGCCGAAGGCGTCGGCCATCGTGGCCGCGCCGCCCTCGTGCCGGGCCGCGACGAACCGGGCGCCGCCCGCGACGAGCGCGTTGGTGACATGGAAGTTGCCGCTGCCGACCACCCCGAACACGTGGTCCACACCGAGGCGGGCCAGCGTGTGCCCGACCGCCCCGGCGACCGTGCCGGTCACCGTTCGACCAGGGCCAGTACCCGGGTCGGGCTGCCCGAGCCGCCGACGATCGGCAGCGGCGCGGCGAGCAGGACGGCACCGGTGGCGGGCAGCCGGTCGAGGTTGCGCAGTTGGGTCAGCCCGTACTTGCCGGCACCGAGCAGGTACGCGTGGCA
>JBBWZQ010000266.1:0-12865 GCA_039649115.1 Micromonosporaceae bacterium
GCCGATCGGGCCCTGGCCACCCCGCTGACGTCCGGTGCCGCGCCGGCTCAGCCCGGCACCGGGTGCTGGACGCGGCCGAACCAGTCGGCCGGGTCGGTATCGCGCACGTGCTGGGTGAGCGCCCACCGCTGGCCCTGCGGGTCGGCGACCACCGCCTGGCGTACCCCCCACGGCCGGTCGCCCGGCTCGTCGAGGACCGACCCACCGGCCTCGGTCGCCCGCTGGCACGCGGCGGCGACGTCGGGCACGAACACCTGGGTCAGGCTCGCCGTGCCGCCGAACTGGCCGCCCCGGCGGCCCAGCAGAATGATGAAACCGTCGCGCTCCACTTCGACGTGCCCCACCCACCCGCCCGGCAGGGCCGCCCGCACCACCTCCCGCACCCCGAGCACGTGCGTCAACCAACCGACCACATCGGCCGGGTCGTCGTACAGCACGCACGGCACCACCACCGGGTATCCACGCCGCGGGTCGTACACCGCCTGCTCCTCACCTCGACCACACCTGACGCCGCAACGCTACGGCGGCGGCCCGCGCGAGTCTTGAAGAAAACTGACCGCAGGATCAGGACGGGGGCCGCGCGGCGGCCGGCGTGATGCCGGAGAACCGGCGGAACTCCCGGGTCAGGTGCGGCTGGTCGGCGTACCCGCACACCGCCGCCACCCGTGCCAGGGACACGTGCCCGGCCGCCAGCAGGCGCGCCGCCCGCTCGTAGCGCAGCACCCGTGCCGCCATCTTCGGTGTCGTGCCGACCTGCTGGCGGAACAGCGCCACCAGGCGGCGGTGGCTGCACCCGGTGCCGGCGACCAGATCACCGACCCGGACCAGCCCGCCGGCCCGGCACATCGCCCGCCAGGCCCACACGACCTCCGGCGAGGGTGCCGGCCCGCCGGCCATCCGCCGCGCGAGCAGCCGGTCCAGCACCTCGAACCGGTCCGGCCAGTCCCCGGCCCCGGCCAGCTCACCGGTCCAGCGGTCGGCCCGCCGGCCCAGCAGGTCGCGCAGTTCCACGATCCGGTTGCCGAGCTCGTGCACCGGCACGCCGAGCAGGGAGAACGCCGCCAGCGGGTCGAGCCGGACCTGCACGCCGTACTGCAGGCCCTGGTGCACGGTGCGCGTCGGCCGGTCGTGGAATCCGGCCACGAACGAGGTGAACGGAGTCAGCCCGCCCGCGCCCGCGGTGGCCTGCGCCGGGAACTTGTCCCCGAAGCCGAGGATCAGGACGAGCTCCGCCGCGGGAGTCTCCCACCGTTGAACCGCCGTGCACAACTGCTCGCGAAAGCCCAGATAGGCTCGCACCCCGCCGCGCACCGCGAGCCCGGGCACGCCGTCGGCCCACTGACGGGAACCCGCATCCCGCACGTCCTGCCGGCCGACCCGCACAGCGTCGATGGTACGGCTTTGCATTGGCCATTCACTGCGATCGGGTATTTGTAAATATACCTGGCTTAGCACGCACTTAACGACAAATGTAAATATATGTGATAAGCTGAAGATCGCTGATATTCATTTGGGGGCACCATGCAGCCCGCACTGGTGGTTTCGAGTTACCGTCTCGACGATGCAGTGGTCCTCCGCATGACCGGCGACCTGACAGGCGACACGCTGGCCGCGCTGAAGGCCATCCTGGGCCGGGTGGAGCCGATCCTCGACCGCCTGCTGCACGACCGGTTCGGGGTGTTGGTCATCGACCTGGCCGCGCTGCAGGCCTGCGACCTCTCCGGTCTGGCGGTCCTGTCGGCGATCAGTGACGCGGCCCGGAATGCCGGTGTCGAGCCCCGGCTGGCCGCCGCGCCGGGCCGCATCCGCACCTTGCTCGCGGACAGCCAACTCGGCGACCGGGTCGCCCAGTTCGGCACGGTGCACGGGGCCGCCCGGGACGATCCAGGCGACCTGGTGATGCACTGACTCCGCCGGGCGCCGGACCCCCGCCCGCGAACGCGGACGGGGGTCCACCCGGTCAGGACTGTGCCGAGCCGTCCATCTGCTCGCGGAGGCTGCGCGGCCGCATGTCCGTCCACACCTCGTCGACGTAGGACGAGCACTCCTCACGGCTGCCCTCCTTGCCCACGGCGAGCCAGCCCGCCGGTACCTCGTGGTCCAGCGGCCAGAGCGAGTACTGGTCCTCGTCGTTGCGCAGCACCTTGTAGGTGGCGTCGTCGTCCATGTCGCCATTTCCTTTCTCGATGGGAGTACTGGTGTCTATGGGAGCACTGGTGTCGGTGGGAGTACTGGTGTCGGTGGGAGCACCGGTGTCGATGGGGCTGGGAAAGGTGCGCAGGGTCCGGTTCACCGTCACCGTGAGGGTGACGGCCAGGATGCCGGCCGCGCAGATCAGCACCGCGACGTCGCCGGAGACGAGCTGGGTCAGCACGCCACCGACCACCGGCCCGGCCGCCGCCGCCAGCCCGCTGGCGAGGCCGATGACGCTGCCCAGCCGGCCGCGCAGTTCGTCCGGCGTCAACAGCAACTGCTGGCTCACGATGGTGGTGTTCGCGGTCGGCGGCAGGAACGCCATCGCGGCGAACAGGACGCCCATGAGGTACCCGTTGGGCACCAGCACCGCGACCGGGGTCAGCACCGTCAGCACCCAGAACACCGCGGCGATCGACAGGTACGGGCTCAGCTTCCCGCTCAGGTAGGGCGCGCTCAGCGCACCGAGGATGCCGCCCACCCCGAGCATCGCGGCCATCACGCCGATCTGCCCGGACGGCACCCCGCGGGAGTGCGCGAGCACGATGACGATGATGTAGAAGGCGCTGAAGAACAGGTTCAGCACGATCGCGCACAGGGCGGTGATCCTGATGTGCCGGTGCCCCCAGACCCAGCGCAGGCCGGCGACCACCTCCCGCCCCAGATGCGGGTCCGGCACGGCGGTGCGTTCGCGGGCGGGCAGCCGCAGCAGGGTCAGCGAGGCGAAGGCGGCGGTGTGGGTGAGCGCGTCCGCGGCGAA
This sequence comes from Micromonosporaceae bacterium, assembly GCA_039649115.1. GTDB lineage: Bacteria > Actinomycetota > Actinomycetes > Mycobacteriales > Micromonosporaceae > DATEJJ01. Next base: position 2,954 of record JBBWZQ010000266.1, read on the forward strand.
CGGCACGAGCCGGCCGAGCGCGAACAGGAAGCCGCCCGCGGCGGTGCCGCTCAACTGCCCCAGGGAGGTGCGTGCCGCGTTCATCGCGACCGCGGTGGCCACCTGCTCCGCTGGCACCAGGTTGGGCAGGGAGGCGTCCTCGGCCGGCTCGAACAGCGCGGCGCACACGCCGATCACCGCGGCGACCGCGACCATGTGCGGCACCCTGGCCACCCCCAGCCAGAGGGCCGCCACCAGGCTGCCCGCCGCGAGGGCCTGCGCCGCCTCGCAGCAGAGCATGATCCTCTTGCGGTTGTACCGGTCGACCAGCGCGCCGGCCGGCAGCCCGGCGAGCAGTTGCGCGATGGCGACCGTGCCGAGCACCAGCCCCGATGCGGCGGCCGACCCGGTGATGGCGAGCACCAGCAACGGAAACGCGATGGTCGAGGCGCTGAAACCGAACTCCGACAATGCCTGGCTCATCCACAGGACACGGTAGTTGCGGTTGCGGCGCAGTGGCGTGGTCATCGCGGCCCCTTCCGGCAGTCGTGGGCGATGCGGCGCAGCGCCTCGGCGAACCCGCCCGCCAGGCGCTCCACAGTGGACTCGTCGATCCGGTCCAGCTGGTAGAACCAGGTGAACCCCAGTTCCCCGCCCTCGACGGCACCGACGACCTCCAGCGGGCACGAATCGCGGTCGGCCGGCTTGTACTCCTGCCCGAGCGCGGTGTGCACCGCCCGGACCAGGGCGCCGCCCTCGTCGCTGGCTTGCGCGTCCCACTGGCCAAGGTAGTTGAAGACGATCTGGGGGTCGGCTTCCCCGCCGCCCACCGGTACCTCGCCGGCCGGCGCGCCCAGGTAGCGCAGCGCGCCGAAGCCGAGGCCGTTGCCGGGTACCGCGCGCAGTTGCCGCCGTACCGACTTGGCCAGTGCCCGCCAGTCCGGCTCCGGGCCGCCGGGTACCTCCAGCGCGACCGGGAAGATGGTGGTGAACCAGCCGACGGTGCGGGAGAGGTCCACCCCGTCCAGCACGTCCTCGCGCCCGTGGCCCTCCAGCTGGATGGCGACCCGGTCCCGCCCGGTCCCCCGGGTCAGCGCCCAGGCGAGCGCGGCCAGCAGCACATCGTTGATCCGGGTCCGGTAGGCGGTGGGTGCGGCGCGCAGCAGTGCGTCGGAGTCCTCCGGCGCCAGCCGTACCGTCACCACCCCGGTCGAGCCCGGCTCCGCCTCCGGTGCCGGCCCGGGTGCCTCGCCGATCAGCGGCGCGCAGCCGGCCAGCGCGCCGGCCCAGTGCTCCCGTTCGTGGTCCAGCTTCCCCGCGCCGACGTGCTCGGCCAGCCGGCGCGCCCAGTCCCGGTAGGACGTCGTCTTGCCGCCCAGGTGTACCCGCTGGCCCCCACCCGCCTGCCGGTACCCGGTCTCCAGGTCGTCGAGCAGGATGCGCCAGGACACCCCGTCGACCACCAGGTGGTGTGCGACCAGCAGCAGGTAGTCGCGCCGGCCCGCGCCGGTGTCGAAGAGCACCGCCCGCAGCAGGGGGCCGCACGCGAGGTCGAAGCTGCCGTGCACGTCGTCGGCGATCTTCTCCATCGCGGCGAACTTCCCAGCGTCGTCCACATCGGACAGATCGTGGCGCGCCAGCACCGTACCCCCGTCGCCTGCGGGGTTGTCCTGCCACCACCGGTCGCCGGTCCGCCCGAACCTCATGCGCAGCGCGTCGTGGTGGGTCACCAGGGCGTCCACGGCCGCGCGCAGCGCGCCCTCGTCCACCGCGTCGGTCAGTTCGAGCAGCAGCGACTGGTTGAAGTGGTGGTGGTTGGCCCGCTGGGTGGCGAAGAACCAGTGCTGGATCGGGGTGAGCGGGGCCTCGCCGACCACGGTCTCCTCGCCCGCGCCGGTGTCCTGCACCTCCGTGACGACCGGCGCCAGTTCCGCGATCGTCTGGTGCGCGAACAGATCCCTGGTGGTGAACCGCAGGCCCGCCTGCCGGGCCCGGGAGACGACCTGGATGCTGAGGATGGAGTCACCGCCCAGCTCGAAGAAGTTGTCCCGGGCGCCCACCCGCGGCACGCCCAGCACGTCCGCCCAGACCGCGGCGAGCGCCTCCTGCACCGGGCCGCTGGGGGCCTGCTGCCCGGGCGCCTCGACGCGTGCCTGCGGCTGCGGCAGCGCCTGCCGGTCCACCTTTCCGTTGGTGCTCAACGGCAGCGCGGCCAGGGACACGTAGGCGGTGGGCACCATGTAGTCCGGCAGGATGCCGGACAGGTACTCGCTGATCGCCGTGGTGTCCAGGTCGCCCGTGCCGGGCGCCGGCACCACGTAGGCCACCAGGTGCCTGGGTCCCGCGGGTGCCGGCTGGACGCTCACCACGCACTCGCGGATCTCCGGGTGCCGCCGCACGGCCGCCTCGATCTCGCCGAGTTCGATCCGGAAGCCGCGCAGCTTGACCTGCTCGTCGAGCCGGCCGAGGAACTCCACGCAGCCGTCGGCGCGCCAGCGCACCGAGTCGCCGGTGCGGTACATGCGCGCGCCCGGGCGAGCGCGGCCGGAGCCGGGGTTCGGCGGAGTCGAGGACGCCCCAGGTTCCTGCGGCCCACCGAACGGGTTGGCGACGAACCGGTCCGCGGTCAGCCCGGGCCGGTTGAGGTAGCCGCGGGCCAGCCCGTGGCCGGCGATGTACAGCTCGCCCGGTACGCCCACCGGTACCGGCTGCAGGTCACTGTCCAGGATGTACAGTGCCATGCCGTCCAGCGGCCGGCCGATCGGCACGGTGTCCGGCACTTCGGCACCGGGCGGCATCGGGTACGTGGCGGCGAACGTCGTCGTCTCGGTCGGGCCGTACCCGTCCACCACGGTGAGGCCCGGGCAGGTGGCCAGCGCCCGGCACACCGCGGCGGCGGGCACCACGTCGCCACCGGTCCACACCTCGCGGACACCGGCGAGGCACTCCGGGTCCTCCTGCACCAGCAGGCGGAACAGCCCGGCGGTGAGCCACAGCCCGGTGACCCCGGTGCGGCGCAGCACCTGCCGCAGGGTGGCCGGGTCGAGGTCGCCGGTCGGGGCGACCACCACCTCGCCACCGTTCAGGAGCGGTACCCACAGCTCGTAGGTGGAGGCGTCGAACGCGTGCGGCGAGTGCAGCAGTACCCGGGCGTGCCCGCCACCCGCGAAGCGCCGGTCATTGGTGAGCGCCACCACGTCCCGGTGCCGCACCGCGACGCCCTTGGGCACCCCGGTCGAGCCGGACGTGTACATCACGTACGCGAGCTGGTCGGGCCACACCGGCACCTCCGGACCGGTACCGGGGCCGCCGGTGCCGTCCGCGACGGTGCTGACGTGTCCACTGTGGATCTCCTGGACGGTCGGCAGCCACCGCGCGTCGGTCAGCACCACCGGCGCGTCCGCCTCGACGAGCACCTGGCGCAACCGGTCGACCGGCGCGCGCATGTCCAGCGGCAGGTAGGCGCCGCCGGCCTTGAGGATCGCCAGCACCGCGACGACCAGGTCCGCCGACCGCTCCATCAGCATGCCGACCCGGTCCTCCGGCCGCACGCCGAGCCCGATCAGGTGGTGGGCCAGGCGGTTGGCCCGCTCGTCGAGTTCGGCGTAGCTGATCGCGGTCTCGCCATCCCGCACGGCGATCGCCGCCGGGCTCCGGGACGCCTGCGCCGCGAAGGCGGCCGGCACCGAGCCTCCGGCAGCCGTCGGTACCTCGTGGCCGGTCCGGTTCCACTCGTACAGCACCCGGTCGCGCTCGGCGGGCGGCAGCGCGACGATCTGGCGCAGCGCGCGCTGCGGGCCGGCGGCCACCGCGGCGAGCAGCGCCTCCAGGTGTGTCGCGAGGCGCCGCACGGTGTCCTCGTCGAACAGGTCGGTGTTGTAGTTCAGCCCGGCGAACAGGCCGCCGTCGAACTCCTGGAACTCCAGCAGCAGGTCGAAGCCTGCCGTGTCGTTCCGCGGGTCGATCGACTCCACCTCCAGGCCAGGCATGCCAGTCGATCCGGCGGTGGTGTTCTGCAGCACCACCATCGCCTGGAACAGCGGGGTGCGGCTGGTGTCCCGGACCGGTGCCAGCTCGTCCACCAGGCGCTCGAACGGCACGTCCTGGTTGTTGAAGGCGGCCAGCACGGTGTCGCGCACGGTGTCCAGGAACTCGTTGAAGGTGCCGTCGCCGGGTACCGTGGCGCGCAGCACCAGGGTGTTGACGAAGAAGCCGATCAGGTGCTCCAACTCCGCGCGTTCGCGGCCCGAGGTCACCGTGCCCACGGTCACGTCCCGCTGCCCTGACCAGCGACTCAGCAGCAGCTGGCAGGCCGCGACGAGGACCATGAACAGGGTGCTGCCGCGGCCGCGGCCCACCTCCCGCAGCCGGTCGGCCAGCGCGACGGGCACCAGGAACTCGACCACCGCACCGTTGCTGCGCCGCACCGCCGGCCGGGACCGGTCGGTCGGCAGCTCCAGCGCGGGTACCCCGGCCAGTTGCTCGCGCCAGTAGGCGAGCTGGCCGGCGACCTGCTCGCTGGAGCGCCGCTCGCGTTGCCAGGCGGCGAAGTCCGCGTACTGCACCGGCAGCGGCGGCAGGTCCACGGGTTCGTCCAGCCGCGCCGCCCCGTACAGGGCGCTGATCTCGCTCGCCATGACGCCGGTGGACCAGCCGTCCGTGACGATGTGGTGCAGCAGCACGGTCAGCACGTGCTCCCGGTCGGCCAGCCGGATCAGCCGTACCCGCAGCAGCGGCCCCCGGCGCAGGTCGAACGGGCGCCGGCTCTCCCGCTCCAGCAACCGGCGCAGCTCCGCCGCCCGCTCCGCTTCCGGCAGCCGGGCCAGGTCCAGCACGGGTATCTCCACTTCGGACGGTGGGTGGATCACCTGCAGGCCCCGGCCGCCGGACTCCTCGAACGTGGTGCGCAGCGACTCGTGCCGGGCGACCAGTGCGGTGAACGCGCTGGCGAGCGCGTCGATGTCCAGGTCGCCGCGCAGCCGCACCACGGTGGGCGTGAGGTACGCGGCGTTGTCCGGCTCGAACTCGTTGAGGAACCAGAGCCGCTGCTGCGCGGAGGACAGCGGCAGCCGCTGGTCCCGGCGTACCACCGGAATCGCCCGCTGCGCCGCGCCGTCGGTGTCCCGCGCGGCCGCGATCAGGCCGGCCAGCGCCGGGATCGTCGGCGCGTTGAACAGCGCCCGGGGGGAGAGCTGTACCCCGAACGCCGCGCTCAGCCGGGAGACGACGCGGATGCTGCGGATCGAGTCGCCGCCCAACTCGAAGAAGTTGTCCGCCACGCCGACCCGCGGCACGCTCAGCACCTCGGCCCAGGCATCCGCGATGACCCGCTCCACCTCGGTGCGCGGTGGCGCGTAGCCGGCGCTCGCCGTGGCGAAGTCGGGCGCGGGCAGTGCCCGGCGGTCCAGCTTGCCGCTCGGCGTGACCGGCAGGGCGTCCAGCGCGACGACGGCGGCCGGCACCAGATAGTCCGGCAGCAGCCCGCGCAGCCAGTCGCGCAGTTCCCCGGCCGGTGGCACCCGCTGGCCGGCGGGCGGCGCGACGTAGGCGACCAGCCGCGCCGGGCCGGACTCCCGCTCCGCCGGTCCGCCGGTCCAGGCAACGACCGCGGCCGTCGCCACCCGGGGGTGCCCGGCGAGCACCGCGGCGATCTCGCCCGGCTCGACCCGGAAGCCGCGGATCTTCACCTGCTCGTCCCGCCGGCCCAGATATTCGAGGCAGCCGTTGGCATCCCACCGGACCAGATCGCCGGTGCGGTACATCCGGTCCCCCGGCTCGCCGAACGGGCTGGCCACGAACCGCTGCGCGGTCAGCCCGGGCCGGTTCAGGTAACCCCGCGCCACCTGGGTGCCCGCGAGGTGGAGCTCGCCGGTCACGCCGGACGGCACCGGGCACAGGTCACTGTCGAGCACGTAGGCGCGGACGTTGCGCAGCGGGCGGCCCACCGCCGGGCCGGGCCGGTCGTCGACCGGGCAGCGCAGGGCGTCCACTGTGCACTCGGTGGGCCCGTAGTAGTTGATGGCGCGCGCGGGTGCGGCCCGCAGCTCCCGCCACAGTCCTTCGTCGAGCGCCTCGCCGCCGACCATCAGCGTGGCCGGCGTGTGCCCGGGACCGGACAGCAGGCCCTCGCGGATGAGCTGCCGCAGGAGCGTGGGCGTCAGGTCGAGCATGTCGATGCGGTGCCGGACGACGTACGCGCGCAGCGCGGCCGGATCGAGGCGTACGTCATCCTCGATCAGGTGCAGCACCCACCCGGCGACCATCAGGAGGAAGGTGTCCAGTGACGTGTCGAAGGAGAACGTGGCCGTCAGCGCCGCCCGTGCCACGCCGGCACCGGCCAGCCGGGTGGGCCAGTCCCGCTCATGGTTGGCGAGCAGGCTGGCCAGGCTGCGGTGGGAGACCACGACGCCCTTTGGCCGGCCGGTGGAGCCGGAGGTGTAGATGACGTAGGCGCAGTTGTCCGCCCGCACCGGGCAGGTCCGGTCCGCGTCGGAGGGATCGCGGGCTGGCATCGCCGCCAGCGCCTCCCGGGTCTGCGGGTCGTCCAGCAGCACGCGGGCGGCCGCACCACCGGTGTCCGGGCCGTCCACAGTGGTCAGCAGGACGGCCGGGGCCGCGTCCGCGAGCATCAGGGCGATCCGCTCGGCCGGCAGCTCCGGGTCGATGGGCAGGTAGCCGGCACCGGCCTTCCAGACCGCGACCATCGCGACCAGGGCCTGGGCCGTGCGCGGCAGCGCCAGCCCCACCAGGCGCTCCGGGCCGACGCCGAGCCGGATCAGGTGGTGCGCCAGCCGGTTGGCGGCCGCGTTCAGCGCGGCCCAGTCGAGCGTGACGCCGCCGCACACCAGCGCGGTGGCCGCCGGCGCCGTGGCCGCCCGCTCCTCGATCATCTGGGGTACGGACACCGCCGGCGCTTGCGCACCGGTGCCGCTCCACGCCGCCACCACCTGGTGACGCTCCTCGGTGGACAGCCACGGCACCGCGGCCACGGTGCGGTCCGGGTTGCGCGCGATCTCGTCCAGCACCCGGCGCAGCCGGCTCGCGATCAGCGCCACGGTGGCGTCGTCGAACAACCGCGCGTCGTACGACAGCTCGAAGCCCAGCCGCTCGTCCATGTACGCGCTGAGGGTCAGCGGGAAGTTGGTGGTGTCCACCGACCGCACGTCGCGGACCCGTGGCATCTCGCCGGACCCGCCCGGCGCGTCGAGCGGGTAGTTCTCGAAGACCACCGCGCTGTCGAACAACCCGCTGCCGCTGGGCACATCCGTGCACGCGTGCAGCTCGTTCAGCGCGACGAAGTCGTACCGGCGCGACTCGCTCTGCTGGATCTGCAGGTCCCGCAGCCACGGCAGCACCTGTTGTCCACTGTGGAAAGTCACCCGGGTGGGCACGGTGTTGATGAACATGCCGACCATCGACTCGACGCCGGGCAGTTCCGCGGGCCGGCCGGAGACCGTGGTGCCGAACACCACGTCACGCTCGCCGCTGTACCGGGACAGCAGCAGCGCCCAGACGCCCTGCACCACCGTGTTGACGGTGAGCCCGTTGTCCCGCGCGGTGCGGCGCAGCCGGGCCGACTCGTCGCCGGTCAGCTCCACCCGCACGCTCTGCGCCGACTCCGCGCCGTGCGCCTGGCCGGGCGTGCGGTCCAGCGGCAGCGGCGTCGGCGCGGCGAGGCCGGCGAGCAGGCCGCGCCAGTACTCCCGTGCCGCCGGCTGGTCCTGCTCGCGGAGCCACCGCAGGTAGTCCCGGAACGGGCGGCGCGCCGCGAGTTCGGGCGGCCGGCCCTGGGTGATCGCGGCATACTGCTCGCACACCTCCGCGAAGACCTGGCCCGTGCTCCAGCCGTCCAGCAGGACGTGGTGCGACGTCCACACCATGGCGACCTCGTCATCGGCGCACCGGCCGATCGCCAGGCGCAGCAGCGGCGGCCGGGTCAGGTCCAGACCCGCGGCCCGCTCGGTGGCGCATGCCATGCCCAGTTCGCGCTCGATGTCCTGGCTGGAAAGCCCGCGCCAGTCGTGGTGCGCCACCGGCACCTCGACCCGGCGGTGCACCACCTGCACCGGCTCGTCCATGTCCTCCCACATGAGGGCCGAGCGCAGCACGGCGGTCCGGTCGACCACCCGCTGCCACGCCTGCGCCAGCGCCGCCGGCTGGCTGACGCCGGACAGCCGCACGCTCACCTGGTCGAAGTAGGCGCCCGGGCTCGCGGTGGGGCCGGCGTCGGCGTCGACCAGGCTGTGGAACAGCATGCCCGCCTGGAGGGGGGTCAGCGGGTAGATGTCCTCGATGTCGCCGGTGCCCGCGACCAGATCCACCCGGCGCTGGTCGAGCCGGGCGAGCGGGAAGTCCGACGGGGTCGCGCCGCCCGCGTCCGGCCGCGCGCAGTGCGCCACGATCTCCCGCAGCGCCGCGACGGTCCGCTCGGCGAGCCGCAGCACCGTCGCCTCGTCGTGGATCTGAGTCGAGTACGTCCAGCCCAGTTCCAGCTCGCCACCGCTGACCACGCCGGTCACGTCGAGCAGGTAGGTGCGGTGCGCATCCGGCGCGCTGTCCGGTGCCACGGGTGCCAGCGAGGCGCGGTAGAGCCCGGCCCCGGCGGCGGTGGCGTCCCACTGCCCGTGGTAGTTGACGCTGATCTGCGGCTGCGGATCCGCGCGCAGGACGCCGGCCGGCGAGTCGGGGGCCGACAGGTAGCGCAGGGCACCGTAGCTGAGCCCGTGGTGCGGGACCGCCCGCATCTGCTCCTTGACCGACCGCAGGACGCCACCCCAGTCCGGTGTGGACGGTACCGCCAGCGCGACCGGGAACTCCGAGGTGAACCAGCCGACGGTGCGGGACAGGTCCAGCCCGTCCACGATCTCCTCGCGGCCGTGCCCCTCCATGCCCAGCAGGACCCGCCCGCGCCCGGTCCAGTCGCACAGCACCCGGCCCAGGGCGCTGCACAGCACATCGTTGATCTGTGTCCGGTAGACCCCGGGTACCCGGTGCAGGAGCGCGTCCGTGTGCGCCGGGTCGAGGCGCACGGTGACGGTACGGGCCGAGCCGGCCGTGTTGGCCCCGGTGCGGTCCACCGGCAGCCCGGCGTCCGCCCCGTCGCACACCTGGCTCCAGTACGGCAGGGCGCCGTCCAGCCCGCCGTCGCGCACGTGCCGGGTCAGCCGGTGCGCCCAGTCCCGGTACGCGGTGGTCGGCTCGCCCAGCCGGACCGGCTGGCCCGCCCGGATCTGGTGGTACGCGGTCTGCAGGTCGTCGAGCAGCACCCGCCAGGACACGCCGTCCACCACCAGGTGGTGCGCGGTCAGCAGCAGCCTGGGAAGGGCACCCGGCCCGGCGGTGAACAGCACCGCCGCCAGCACCCGTCCGGTGTCGAGATCGATGCTCCGCTGCGCCTCGGTCGCCGCCGCCGCCATCGCGTCCGGCCGCGCGGCCTCCTCCACATCGGACAGATCGCGGTACCCGAGCAGCCCGGTCCGCGGCGCTGGCGCGGCGTCCTGGGTCCACTCGCCGTCGAGCCGGCGCAACCGGATGCGCAGGGCGTCGTGGCACGCGAGGACCGCGTCCAGCGCGGCCGACAGGGCACCCGGGTCGGTGTCGCCGGCGAGTTCCAGGAACACGGACATGAAGAACGGGTACGGCTCGCCGCCGCCGGAGTCGAGGAACCAGCGCTGGATCGGGGTCAGCGGCGCGGGTCCGGCGACCGGCGCGGGCGCCACCGGCGCGGTGTCCGGTGCCAGGTCCACGCCGGCGGCCAGTTGCGCGATGCTCTGGTACCGGAAGATGTCCTTGGAACGCAGCCGGAGCCCGGCCTGGCGCGCCCGGGAGACCACCTGGATGGACAGGATCGAGTCGCCGCCCAGGCTGAAGAAGTTGTCCTCGACGCCGACCCGCGAGATGCTCAGCACCTCGGCCCAGACCCGGGCGAGTTCG
>JBBWZQ010000374.1:0-32537 GCA_039649115.1 Micromonosporaceae bacterium
GTACGCGACAATCCGCCGCTCGTGGACGTCTTTTCGCCGGTACTGACCGATATCGAGCCGACCGAGCAGCTCTATGTGAAACTTTCTGAGCTGACGAACCGGATGCCGATCGGCCGGCTGTACTGCACCAACGACACGGTCTGGGCCTCCGTACCGGTATTCGGCCGAGACTTCCAGTCCACCCATCTGATGCTTGCGGTACAGGTCATGACGGGTCTCGCGGACGAACTGGACGACCGGCTGCACGGCGAGTTCGGCGGCAAGCGGTTCTTCGGCGAGGGGGACAAGCCGGTGGTCACGGGCGAGGGCGAGCGTACCGGTATGTATCTGTAATTTGCTGTCATCTGGGCCTCTCCGTGTGGACACCCTATCGTGGAAGCGCTCCCACGCCCCGTCCATCGAACGGAGAACCCATGAGACGCCTGCATGCCCTCGCCACCGCGGCTGCCCTTGTCGCCGGCACCGGGCTTGCCGCGCTCGCGATCACCGTACCGGCCCATGCCGACACCCAGATCTGTGACCAGTTCGGGTCCACGACGATCGCGGGCGGGAAGTACATCGTCCAGAACAACAACTGGGGTGACACCACCACGCAGTGCGTCAACGTCACCGCGACCGGCTTCTCGGTCACCTCCGCCAGCCACAACAAGGCGCAGAACGGCGCACCGGGCAGCTACCCGTCCGTCTACGCCGGCTGCCACTACGGCAACTGCAGTACCGGCAGCGGCCTGCCGCTGCAGACCAGCAGCAGCCAGTTCGCCACGGTCCAGACCAGCGTGAGCATGTCGTACCCGAACAACGGCAGCGTGTACGACGCCGCCTACGACGTCTGGTTCGACCCGACGCCCCGGACCACCGGGCAGAACACCGGTGCCGAGCTGATGATCTGGCTCAACCACACCGGATCGATCCAGCCCGTGGGTTCCCGCGTGGCCACGGTCAACCTGGCCGGCGCGGCATGGGACGTCTGGTCCGGCAACAGCGGCTGGAACGTCATCTCCTACGTCCGGCAGTCCGCCGCGACCTCGGCGAGCTTCAACGTCAGCACGTTCTGGAACGACGTCGTCAGCCGCGGGTTCGGCCAGAACTCCTGGTACATGACCAGCGTGCAGGCGGGCTTCGAGCCGTGGGTCAACGGCACCGGCCTGGCCGTCACCAACTTCTCCTACAGCATCGGTGGCGGCGGCGGCGGTCCCAGCCCGTCCCCGTCCGTGACCCGGTCCCCGTCGCCGGCGCCGTCCCCGTCCGCCACCGGTGGCAGCTCCGCCTGCCGGGTGACCTACACGCCGCAGCAGTGGCAGGGCGGCTTCACCGCGAACGTCACGGTCGCCAACACCGGCGGCAGCACGATCAACGGCTGGACGCTGACCTTCCCCTTCCCCGGTGACCAGCGGGTGTCCAACGCCTGGAACGCCACGGTCACCCAGAGCGGGGCGGCCGTCACGGCCACGAACGTGGCCTTCAACGGCAGCGTGGCGCCGGGCGGCAGCGCCTCGTTCGGCTTCCAGGGCACCTGGTCGTCGAGCAACCCGGCGCCGACCGCGTTCAGCCTCAACGGCGTCAGCTGCGCGACCGGCTGAGCCGACACGAGGCACGGCCGGACCACGGTGTCATGACACCGCCGGCGTGCGATTCCCGGGCCCGGCGTCGTCTCGATGAAGACGGCGCCGGGCCCGCGGCTGTGCTGGCGCGGCTCTGCTGGCGCGACGCGGGCTCAATAGACGCGGGCTCAGTAGGGGAACCAGGCGAGCGGTGCGAGGGTGTCGAGGTCGGTGGCGGCGAGGCCGTTGGGGGCGACTGTCCACACGGTACGGTCGACGACCAGCGTGCGGGAGGCTGCCGCCACCTCCGACGCCGGCCAGGGCAGCCGGGTGATGGTGCCCGCCTTCACCCGCAGCGCGAGTACGCCGCCCGGAGCCCCCGCCACCGGCAGCGCGAGCAGGCCGGTGGGCGCCCAGTACAGGAAGGCGTGCGGGTCGTACTGGGCCGCCGACGAAGTGTGCGGCAGCACGTACCGGGCCAGCCGCCGCGGTGTGGCGGGGTTGCTCACGTCGAAGAGCGAGACCTGGGTACCCAGTGCGCCGCCCCGCGCGTCGGCCTCCTGCCCGACGCCGATGAGCCGGCCCTCGCCCACCGGGTGCAGGTAGGCGGAGTAGCCGGTGAGCTCCAGTTCGCCGCTGACGGCCGGCTTCGCGGGATCGCGAAGGTCCACTGTGTACAGTGGGTCCGTCTGGCGGAAGGTCACCACGTAGCCGACCGGGCCGGCGAAGCGCACCCCGTACACGCGCTGGCCCTTGCCCAGCCCGCCGACGCTGCCGACCTGGCGCAGCACGCTTCCCTGCCGGCGCAGCACGGACACGCTGGACGAGTCGCCGGAGGTCGTGGCCACCCGCAGGTCGCCCCGCCACTCGGACAGCGCGTACTGGTTGAGCAGGTACCCCGGCACCGAACCGGCCGCCAGGTACCTGGGGCGGCCACTCCCCGAGGTGTCGAAGGCGTACAGTCGCGTCGCGGACGGGGTGCTGAAGGTGTCGGCCAGGTACAGGCTCGGGCCGTTGGAGTAGACCGTGGACGCGTCGGCCGCGATGGTGACCGGGTCGCCCGGGCCGAGCGCCGGCCGGCTGAGGTCCATGGTGAGGATCGTCAGCATCGACTCGCCGGAGTAGACGGCCGGCCGGGTCACCGCGGTGCAGTCCACCCGGCCGTGTGCCGTTCCGTCCTTTGTAGACACCGAGTACCGGGGCAGCAGCTCGTCGAGGCCGGCCCGGCCGACCTCCTGCGGCGTGCGTACCCGTGGCGCGGAGGTCACCACGACCCGGACGATCGGGCCCACCTGGCGCGCGTCCAGCACCCGGCCGTCGATCTCGTAGGTGCCGGCCACCACGGGTCGCGGCGCGGCCAGGTCGACCAGCAGCAGCCGCTGGGTCAGCACGTCGGGAGGGGCGATGCCCCCGTCCATCACGTTGTCCACCGGGATGGCCGTGGGGGCGAGCGTGATCAGCGCGTGGTCACCGGACAGCAGCAGGTTGCCGGTCCCGCCGAAGCGGACCCCGCCGGCTCCGGGCAGCGCGAGGGTACCGGTGACCTGCCGGCTGGCCGCGTCGAGGACGCGCAGCACGCCGTTGGCGACGATCACGATCCGGCGGCCGTCGGTCTTCACCAGGTCCGGTTCGTCCACACTGGACTCGGCGGTGTTGGTCGTCGAGTAGTCGGTGCCCGGGACTGCCTGCCCGGCACCGGCCGCGGCCCGCGGCGCGGTGCCGTCGGCCCCGCGGTAGCCAGGGAGGGCCGCGTGCACCGAGTGCTGCAGCGCGGCACGCAGGCCGGCGACCAGGTCGGCGCACGAGTCGAAGGCCACGAGCGCGGCCCTGCCCTGCGGTGGGGGTGCCGGTCGAGCCGGCCGGGTCGACGTACACCCGCAAACAACAGCGACCACCGCGGCCAGTGACAGGCCCGCGGTGCAAGCCCTGCTACCCGTCATGCCCCTTCGACGTGTCCGCGGGCGGCACGGTTCCCGACGGGGTGTCCACCAACCGGGACAGGACGATCAGGCTGCGCGTCGAGGTGATGAACGACTCCCGGCGCAGCCGCTCCAGCACCTGTTCCAGGTGGCCGATGTCGGCCGCCCGCAGGTGCACCAGCGCGTCCGCCTCGCCCGACACCGTGTACGCGCCGAGCACCTCCGGGTGCCGGCGCACCGCCGCCGCGATCTGCGACGGCGTCGTGCGTCCGGTGCAGAACAGCTCCACGAACGCCTCGGTCGTCCAGCCCACCGAGGCCGGGTCGAGGACGACGGTGAACCCCCTGATCACTCCGGCCGCGCGAAGCCGGTCGATGCGCCGCTTGACCGCGGGCGCGGAGAGGGACACGACGGAGCCGATCTCCGCGTACGCGGTCCGCGCGTCCTCGGCGAGCGACGCAATGATCCGCCGGTCGACGTCGTCAAGCTGCAACGAACAGCCTCTCCCGCGCAAGAATTGCGCTGTTGGCGCCCGTCCAGCGTACCCGACCTACTGATCATGTCCCGCCGTTGTCTCAGGTGCCCACCCGGGTACCGCCGGTGGAGCTGTCCGAACTGCGCGAGGGTGGCGGCAGTGCGCGCTGCCGCGTGGTCGAACTCCGCCCCGTCACTTGGCCTTCGGTATCAGGATGAGCTGGGCGGTGGGCGTGCTGCCGTTCTTGGTGCCGGCGACGCCGATCTCCTCGCCCACCGTCACGTTGCTCGGCTGCACGCTCGTCCGGTGCTCGATCACGTGGATCGGGTGGCCGAACGTCCAGGTGAGGGTGAACCCGTCCGCCGACCTGACGGTGACCGTCGTGGCGTTGATCGCGGTGACCGTACCGCGCTGGATGTCGACGGTCTTCTCCCCGTCCTTCGTCTTCACCACGACCTCGCCGTGTTCCACGTTGCCCCGCAGCGCGCGGCGCAGCGCCAGCCGGCGGGCGCGCGGGTGGGCCCTGCCCGTCGCGTCGGGGGACGCGCTCGGGTTCGCGGCCGGCACCAGGTCCTCGGTCTGGTAGCCGAGGGCGGTGAGCGCGGTCGCCTCGGGGGTCATCGTGTCCGTGCCGGTGGAGCCGCAGCCGGCGGCGCCGGTCAGCACGGCGGCACCGAGGGCGAGAGCGGCGATTCTGGTGAACATGCGACCAGCGTGCGCCGCCGAGGCGAGGCGCGGGTCAGCCGCGTGTACGAGCTTGGTAAGGGTTGATCGGCAGCCGTACCGTGAACCGGGCCCCGCCCTCCGGGGAGTGGCCCGCCTCGATCGTCCCGCCCAGCCGGCGGACCAGCCCGGCGGCCAGGGCCAGGCCCAGCCCGGAGCCGACCGCGCGCTCCCCCCGGTACCGCTCGTACAGGGCACCCCGCTCGAACGCGACCGGCAGGTCCTCGTCCCGCAGCCCGGGCCCGCCGTCGCGCACCTCGACAACGGCGTACCCCGGCCCGGCGGGGCTCACCAGGAGGACCAGGGGTGCCCCCGCCGGTACCACCCGCAGCGCGTTCTCCAGCAGCCCGTCCACCACCTGCCGGATGCGGCCCGGGTCGGTCAGCACCACGACCGGCACCGACAACTCGGTGCGCAGCACCAGCCCGGCCCCGGCACAGCGCGCCCCCCACGCCTCGGCCGCGTCCCGCATCAGGCCGCCCAGGTCGACCGCCAGTACCGACAGGGGGAAGTCCGCCGCCTCCAGCCGGGCCAGCGCGAGCAGGTCGGCGACCAGCCGGTCCAGGTGCCCGGCCTCGGCGAGCATGGTGGCGCCGGCGCGCTGTGCCCCCTCCGGCCCGATCACCCCGTCCGCCAGCGCCTCCGCGTACCCCTTCAGCGTGGTCAGCGGGGTGCGCAGCTCGTGCGAGACGGACAGCAGGAAGTCCCGCTGCCGCTCCTCGCTCGTGGCCAGCGCCGCGGCCAGCCCGTTCAGCGCGTGCGCCAGGTTCTCCGCCTCGACCGGGGGTTCGGGCGCCACCCGGACGGACCGGTCCCCGGCCGACAGCCGGGCCGCGGCCGCGGCGGCGTTGCGGATCGGCCGGGCCAGCCGGCGGGCCAGCAGCGTGCCGGCCACCGCGCCGGCGAGCAGCCCGGCCAGCAGCGCGAGCCACAGCCGGCTGAGCACGGCCGCGCCGACCCCGGTGACGGGCCGGGTGAGCACGATGCCGTTGCCGGCGCCGGAGGGCAGGATGCGACCCTCCACCATGACCGTGGCCCCGCCGACGCGGGCCGTGCCGGTCACCTGGCTGCCGCCGGCGATCTGATTGAGCACCCGGGGCGGCAGTCCGGGCCGGTCGGCCCGGCCGTTGCGGATGAAGAAGAGATCGACGCCCTGTTCGCGCAGCGCCTGCGCGATGAGCTCCTCGCCGACCGCGCGCGGGCGGGTGGACACGATCCCGGCGGCCAGGTCGGCGCGCTCGGCCAGGTCGGTGCGGGCGTTGCCGTTCACCGTCCGTACCGCGAGCGGGAACGCCACCAGCGCGGTCACCAGTACCGAGATCAGCGCGGCCAGGCAGGTGACCAGGACGGCGCGGGCGGTGAGGGTACGCAGCGGGCTGGGCCGTCCGGCCGGTCCGGTGCGCAGGACGGGCAGGGCCAGGGTGGGCCCCTCCTCAGGCATCGGCGGTGTAACCGACGCCGCGTACCGTCCGGATCACTCCGGCCGCGTCGCCGAGTTTGGCCCGGATCTGTGCGACGTGCACGTCGACGGTTCGGGTACCGGCGTGCGCCGCGTACCCCCAGACCGAGGCGAGCAGTTCCTCCCGGCCGAAGACCCGGCCCGGCCGGTTCATCAGGAAGGCCAGCAGGTCGAACTCGGTGGAGGTCAGCGCGACCGGGTCGCCGCCGACCGTCACGCCCCGGCGACCGGGGTCCAGGGTGACCGGGCCGACCTGCCGCACCCGGTCGCCGTCCGGCGGCCCGGCCGTGCGGCGCAGCACCGCCTTGACCCGCGCGACCAGCTCCCGGGGGCTGAAAGGCTTGGTGATGTAGTCGTCCGCGCCCAGCTCCAGGCCGAGGATCCGGTCCACCTCGTCGTCGCGCGCGGTGAGGAAGATGACCGGGGTCCAGTCGCCCGACTCGCGCAGCCGCCGGCAGACCTCGGTGCCGTCCATCCCGGGCAGCCGGATGTCCAGCACGCACGCGACCGGCCGCAGCTTGCGGGCGGCGGCGAGGCCGGCCGCGCCGTCGTGCTCGACGTGCACCCCGTACCCGTCGCGGTCCAGGTACATCCGGACCAGGTCGGCGATGGGGCGCTCGTCCTCGATGACGAGCACCAGGCCTTTTGTCGACAGCTCGGCCACCCGCCCATGATGGCCCACCCGGGTTCACGGCGGCGTGCGGCACACGTTCGGGGTTTGTACGGGTACCAGGTCAGGCGGCGGCTGGCGTGTGCAGTGCCCGGGCCGCCGCCTGGAACACGTACCCGAAGGTCGCGTCCAGCAGCCAGACGGCCTTGGGGTGGCGTACCTTGATCCAGAACCGCTCGCGGATGCCGTCGATGGCCGTGGCGGCCAGCTCGACCGCGACCAGCCGCGGGTCCGGCGACCAGGTCACCCGGGACAGCTCCTGGATCGGGGCGTCCAGGTGCAGCCTGGCCTTGTGCAGCAGCCGGCTCTCCCGGGTGATCACCATCCGGTGCCGGGTGAGGACGAGGAGGTGCTCACCGGCCAGCGGGTGGTCCGGGCGGACGCAGCGGGCGACGAGCAGGACGGCGTTGCCCGGGCCGAGACAGCGCCGGACGACAGGCAGGTGCCGGGTGACCGTCGGCATCGCGAGGCCGGCGTCCGTAGCAGCGGGTAGGAACGTCCGAGCGAACAGATCCATATCAGACTCAACGACTGGTGGCCATGAAATGGCTCGCGATCGGCGGCAAACCTTTGGATGGAACTGTCAGACCAGTTCGAGGATGGTCGCATTGGCCATCCCGCCGCCCTCGCACATCGTCTGGAGCCCGTACCGGATGCTCCGGTCGCGCATCTGGGCGAGCAGCGTCGTCATGATCCGCGCACCGGACCCGCCGAGCGGGTGCCCCAGCGCGATCGCGCCGCCCCTCGGGTTCAGCCGCGCCGGGTCGGCGCCGGTCTCCGCGAGCCAGGCCAGCGGTACCGGCGCGAAGGCCTCGTTCACCTCGTACACGCCGATGTCGCCGATGGACAGGCCGGCCCGGCGCAGCGCCTTGGCGGTGGCCGGGATGGGTGCGGTCAGCATGATCACCGGATCGTCCCCGGCGACCACGGCGGTGTGGATCCGGGCGAGCGGGGTGAGGCCGTGCGCCGTGGCCCACTCGCTGGTCGTGATCGCCACGGCGGCCGAGCCGTCGGAGATCTGCGAGGCGGAACCGGCGGTGACCACGCCGTCCGGCCGGAACGGGGTGGGCAGCTGCGCGAGGCGGGCCAGCGAGGTGTCGCGGCGGATGCCCTCGTCCTGCTTGACCGTCTCCACCGGCACGATCTCGGTGTCGAACTCGCCGGCGTCCTGCGCGGCGGCCGCGCGCCAGTGGCTGTCCAGCGAGTACTCGTCGAGGCGGGTGCGCGGGAACCCCCACCGCTCGGCGATCGTCTCCGCGCCCACGCCCTGGTTGAACGGCACCACCGCGTCCGCGTCGAAGCCGGGCGCGCCGGCGTACCGGGCGCGGACCAGCTCGCCGTACGGCAGGCCGGCACCGCCGCTCACCGAGGCGCCCATGCCCACCCGGCTCATCGACTCCACGCCGCCGGCCACCACGAGATCGGCATGGCCGGCCAGTACCGTCGCGGCGGCGAAGTGCACCGCCTGCTGGCTGGAGCCGCACTGCCGGTCCAGCGTCGTGCCGGGCACCGACTCGGGCCAGCCGGCCGCGAGCGCGGCGCTGCGTCCCACATTCCAGGCCTGCTCGCCGACCTGTGACACGCAGCCCCAGACGACATCGTCCACATCGGACGGATCGAAGCCGGTACGGGTGGCGAGGGCGCGCAGCACGTGCGCGGAGAGGTCGACGGGGTGCACCGTGGACAGGCCACCCTTGCGGCGGCCGACCGGGGTGCGCACCGCCCCGACGATGACGGCGTCGCGCATCGGTACTCCTCGGTAGTTCAGGTGCTGCCGATCGTACCCTCACCTGCCGTACCCTCTGAGGATGTCCGAAACTCCACAGTACGGTCCGGCTGACCCGACCCAGCGCTTCGATCCCACGGCGCAGCCGGCTTCGCCCGCGTCACCTCCGCAGGCGCCCACTTCCGGGCAGCCCGGTGGCGGGACTCCCTACGCCGACCCGACCCAGCCGATGTATTCACCCGGGCCTGGTGCCACTCCGACACCGCCCACGTACACCACTCCGCCGGCGCCCGACTACGGCACGACGCCGGGGTACTACCAGTCCGGGAGCGCCACCCCGCCCAGTTCCCCCGCGCCGGACGCGTGGGGACAGCAGCAGCCGGCGCCCGGGTACCAGGCGGAGACTCCCGGATACCCGACCAGCGGCGGCGCGTCCTACGGGTACCAGCAGCCCCAGCAGTACGGGCAGCAGCCCCAGTACCCCCAGGGCCAGTACCCGCAGCAGGGCCAGGTCGCGTACCCGGCGCAGTACCAGCAGCCGCAGGCGATGTACGACGCGCAGGGCCGGCCGCTGTCCGACAAGAGCAAGATGGTCGCCGGCCTGCTCGGCATCTTCCTCGGCGGGCTCGGGGTGGGCCGCTTCTACACCGGCCACATCGGCCTGGGCGTCGCGCAGCTCATCGTGAGTGTGTGCACCCTGGGCATCGGCGCGATCTGGGGCCTGGTGGACGGCATCATCATCCTGGTCAACGGCGGCACGGACGCGCAGGGGCGGATACTGCGCGATTAGTCGCACGCGAACGCGTGGGATCCTGGGGTGGTGGAGCTTCGAGACCCGGCGATGCCGGATGAGCCCGCCACCCCGCGGCCATTGCCTTCCCATGGTGTCCCGGCGGGCGTGGGTCCGGTGGCCGCGGCGCGGTGGCGGGTGGACACGCGGCTGACCGGCATGCGGATCGCCGGGACCCTGATCTTCGCGGCCGCCGCGGTGCTGCTGCGCGGCGACCCGCTCGGCCTGGCGCTGTGCGCGCTGGCCGCCGCGGCGCTGCTGGTCTACACCGCGCGCGACGTGCTGGCGCCGGTCCGGTTGGCCGCCGACGCCGAGGGGGTCACCGTGGTCGCCGGCTTCGCCCGCCGCGTGCGGTTGCGCTGGGACCAGATCGATCGGGTACGGGTGGACCGCCGCCGCCGCCTCGGCACCGTCGCCGAACTGCTCGAGATCGACGCCGGCGACACCCTGCACCTGTTCAGCTCGTACGACCTCGGCGTGGCGCCGCACGAGGTGGAGCAGACGCTGCGGACCGTGCGCGGCGCGACCGGGTGAGTCGCGACCGGGTGCGCACGGCCGGAGCCGGGGGTGGCGGAGGTTGGCACACTCCGCGTTCCGTCGTCACCCGTTGAGGGCGGACGTCTTCCAGATGGACAGCGCGGCGAGCAGCACGACCGTGCCCACGGTGACCGCGACCTGCACGGCGGTGCGGTGGTTGCGCGGTGCGTAGGCGATCCCCGCCCCCGCCACGGCGCCGGTCACCAGGCCGCCCACGTGCCCGGCGATCGAGATGCCCGGCACGCTGAACGTGAAGACCAGGTTGATGACGATCACCGGGATCACCGACGAGGCGTTGCGGCCCAGCCGGCGCAGCACCAGGAACAGCGCGGCGAACATGCCGAACAGCGCGGTGGAGGCGCCCGCGCTGAGCGCGTCGGGCTGGAAGACGTAGGCGGCGACGTTCCCGCCGAGCCCGGCCACGAGGTAGAGCGCGACGAACCGCAGCGGCCCGAGGGCGGCCTCCAGGGTCCGCCCCAGGATCCACAGGGCCCACATGTTCATCGCCAGGTGCAGCAGGCCGTAGTGCATGAACATCGCCGTGAACAGCCGGTAGTACTCGCCGGTGGCGACCCCGTGCAGCGTGTGGTCGGTCTGGCTGTAGGTGCCCAGGCCGAAGACCGCCAGCCGGTCCATGAGCGGGGTCCGGCCACCGAGCAGGCCGCCGAAGCCCGACCCACCCAGCGCGCTGCCGGCGCTCTTCGCCGAGGCCAGCGAGACCAGGAACATGACGATGTTGAGGACGAGCAGGGTGATCGTGGCGTACCCGCTCTGCCCGGCCGCGCTGCCCCCGAACGCGGTGCGCGCCGGTCGCTGGGTGCGCCGGCCCTCCGCCACGCACTGCGGGCACTGGAAGCCGACCGACGCCTCGCGCATGCAGTCGGGGCAGATGGGCCGGTTGCAGCGGGTGCAGCGGACGTACGTCTCCCGGCCGGAGTGCCGATAGCACGTGGGTACTCCGACCGGGGGGACGCTCGTCATGCCGCCTAGGTTATCGCTCAGCGCTGGATCTCCACGCGCTCGATCACCATCTCCTCGACCGGCCGGTCGCCGGCCCTCGTGCGGGTGGTCGCGATGGCGTCCACGACCTTCCTGGACTCGTCGTCGGCCACCTTGCCGAAGATGGTGTGCTTCCGGTTGAGGTGGGGCGTCGGGCCGACCGTGACGAAGAACTGGGAGCCGTTCGTGCCGGGGCCCGCGTTCGCCATCGCCAGCAGGTAGGGCCGGGTGAACGCCAGTTCCGGGTGGAACTCGTCGCCGAACTGGTAGCCGGGCCCGCCGCGGCCGGTACCCGTGGGGTCGCCACCCTGGATCATGAACCCGTCGATCACCCGGTGGAAGACCGTCCCGTCGTAGTACGGCCCGCTGCCCGGCTGCCCGGTACGCGGGTCCGTGTAGGGCCTGGTGCCCTCGGCCAGCTCCACGAAATTGCGCACGGTCTCCGGCGCCTGCTCGTCGAACAGCAACAGCCGGATGGGGCCCGCATTCGTATGCAGCACCGCGTAGGTCACAGCACGCTCCTCACTTCTGCTGAAGATCTGTAGGCAATCCTGCCATCTGTCCGTTCCGGTGGTACGGCGGCGTCGGAAGGGGCAATATGTCGGTTGAAGCACCTGCCGGGGGGTACGGGTGCCGCAGGAGGTGGGGCACGTGTTTGGACGACGTCAGCGCGCGAGCAACCGGAGCCGGACAGCTGGCCAGCAGATGCGCGCGGAGTTCGGTCAGGGGATGGGTCATCTGCGGCTCGCGGCGACGCACGGAGCGGGCAGCGTCGCCCGTACCGTCGGGCCGAGGCTGCGTGGAGTGCGCGCGGCGGCTCTCGTACCCTTGGCGGCTGCGGCGCGCGCCGGAGTGAAGGCACCCAAGACAAAGGAGTCGAAGATGTCTCGGAAGCGGACCAGGTGGCTGGCGGGGATGCTCGCGGCGGGCACCGTCGCCGGCGTGACCGGTGCGCTCGTCGCGCGCCGGCGCAACCGGTCGCGGTGGGAGGAGTACGAGTCGCAGGGCCGCGCGCAGGCGGCGACCGGGACGGCTCCGGCCCCGGGCGGCCCGACCGCCCGGGACACCGACTGGGCGGGTACGGGCAAGCAGACCGCGCACGACTGGGCGAGCTCCACCAAGGACACCGCCGGCGCCGGCGCCGGTACCACGGCGGAGAAGCTCGCCGACCCGCTGGACATCACGGGCGAGCACTTCGCCGACAACACCTCGCCCATCTCGAAGAACACCAGAGGCTGACGGCAGCGGTCACAGCCAGCCGGACTTCCGGAAGAAGCGGTACAGCACGATCGAGGAGACCACGCACAGGGCGAACACGGTGGGGTAGCCGTACTTCCAGTGCAGCTCCGGCATGAAGTGGAAGTTCATCCCGTAGATGCCGGCCACCGCGGTCCACACGGCGGCGATACCGGCCCAGGCGGCTATCTTGCGCATGTCGTCGTTCTGCTCGACGGTCACCTGGGCCAGCCGCGCCTGCATGATGGAGTTGAGCAGTTCGTCGAAGGACTGCACCTGCTCGACCGTGCGGGTCAGGTGGTCGTGCACGTCCCGGAAGTACCGCCGGATCTCCTTGGGTACCTCCGGCAGCCGGCCGCCCACGATCGCCTCCAGCGGCCGTTGCAGCGGCAGCACCGCGCGCCGGAACTCCAGCATCTCCCGCTTGAGCTGGTAGACGTTCTGGATCCGGCCGCGGCCGCCCTGCCGCCCGAAGACGCTCTCCTCCATCACGTCGATGTCCATCTCGACGCGGTCGGCACAGTCCACATAGGAGTCGACGATCCGGTCGTAGATGGCGTGCGCGACCGACCATGGGCCGTGGCGCAGCAGGTCCGGCTTGGCCTCCAGGTCCGCGCGCACCGAGGCGAGCTCGCCGCCGCCGCCCTGCCGCACCGTGATGACGAAGTCCTCACCGATGAACAGCATCACCGAGCCGGTCTCCACGATCTCGGAGAACTCGGTCAGCTCGGTGTGCTCCAGGTACCGCGTGGTGCGCAGCCCGGCGAACACCATGTCCCCGTACCGCTCGATCTTCGGCCGCTGGTACCCGGTGATGGTCGCGTCCTCGACGGGCAGCTCGTGCAGGTTGAACGTGGCGGCTATCTCGGTCAGCTCGGCCTCGGTCGGCTCGTGCAGGCCGACCCACACGAACGCCTGCGGCGTGCGCCTGGCGGTGAGCAGCGCCTCGGCGTAGTGCCACTCGCCGGGCTCGCGCTTGCCGTCGACGTACACCCCGCAGTCCACAATGGAGCTGCGGACCGCCGGTGCGCTGGTGGCGGAGGACCCGCCGTTGTGGCCGCCGCCGAGCATCCGGCCGACCGCGCTGATCGCCCTGGAGATGCCCCGATCGCGCTGTTCTCGCTGGTCCGCCATGGCTCTAGTGTCCTGTGCCGCGCGGGGAAAGTCGGCACCGGGTGGGCTGGCCGCAGGTGGGGGTGGGGGAGCGGCCGGCCCACCCGGTGCCTCGGGGGGCGGGGGGTTATGCCTTCGGGCGAATAGATACGCCGGGTGGATTTTGATTCATGTGCGGTGTGAGAGGGAACCATCCGGACATCACGGTTTGATGTCGGAAAGTTGACACGCCAGGACCTACCCGCGTTTCTGTACCGTCCGCACGGCCTCGGCCAGCCGGCGTACACCCTCCGCCACCTGGTCGGACGGGACTCCCGAGTAGGCCAGGCGCAGCGCGTGCCGGCCGCCCTCGAGGAGGAAGTCGCTGCCCTTCACGACCGCGACGCCACGCGCGGCGGCCTCCGGCAGGAGCAGATCGACGTCCACGTCGTCGGGCAGCTCCACCCACAGGAAGTAGCCGCCGTCGGGCTCGATGAACCGTACCCCCGGAATCTGCTCGCGCAGCGCGGCGCCCAGCAGGCCGGCGCGCCGCGCGAGCGCGGTGCTGACCGTCCGGACGGAGCGGTCGATGTCCCCGGAGGCGCAGAACTGGTACACGGTCGACTGGGCGAACTGCCCCGCGGATATGTACAGGTTGGTCGCCTTGCGGGCGATGGACGAGATCAGCGGGGTCGGGCCGACCAGGTACCCGACCCGGACGCCGGGGCAGACGGTCTTGGTGAACGAGCTGGCGTGTACGACGCTTCCCGTCGTGTCCAGCGACAGCATCGTGGGCAGCCGCTCGCCCCGGAACCGGATGTCGGCGTACGGGTCGTCCTCGAAGATCGTGAAACCGTACTCGCCGGCCAGGTCGACTAGGGCCCGGCGCTTGTCCAGCGAGAGCGTGACGCCCGCGGGGTTCTGGTAGTTCGGGATGATGTGCGCGAGGGTGGGGCGCAGCCCCGACTTGAGCAGCGAGCGCAGCTCGTCGACGTCCAGGCCGTCCGGCTCCAGGGTCACCTGGTGCACCCGCCCGCCGAGGTCGTTCAGGTTGAGCAGGGTGCGGTCGTAGGTCGGCTTCTCCACGACCACCGGCTCGCCCGCCTTGACCAGCTCGGCGAAGAGGAACGCGTCGGCCTGCAGCGACCCGTTCGTCACCAGGACCTGGTCGACCTGGACCCCGTGCTTGCCGGCGATCCACCGGCGCAGCGCCGGGTATCCCAGCGAGTTGCCGTACGCGGTGGTGCCGGCGGGGTCGGTGTCGAGCGCGCGGATCGCCGCGGCCTTGAGCCCCGCGATGTCGACGATGTCGACCGACGGTGCACCGCGGGCGAAGGAGATGGTTTGTTCGGTGGTCATCTGATCCTCACGGGACGAGCGGCCGTCGGCCGCGCTGGACCCATGAAGCCTACGGCGCCACCGGGGGTGCCCCGCGAGCCAGTTATGTCCTCGCGGTGGCCGTCACCCTGGCCTCGGACCAGACCCGGAGCACGTCCCGTACCGAGATCACGCCGAGCACCTCGCCGTCGTCGAGCACGACCAGGTGGCGGAAGCCGCCCCGTACCATCGCGGCGGCCGCGTCCTCCAGCGTCCAGTCCGGGCCGGCGTACACCACGTCCCAGGTCAGGTGGTCGCCGGCGCGCGCCACGTCGGGATCCAGGCCCCGGCCGATGGCGTACAGGATGTCGCGCTCGGTCAGGATCCCGATCCCCTCGGAGTCGGGATCGTGGACCACGGCGGAACCGATCCGGCGGCTGGACATCTGGGCGGCGACCTGGCGGATCGTGTGCTCGGGTCCGACCATCAGGACGGCCTTGCTCATCGCGTCGCGGACCTGCATGGCGCATCACCCCTTGCCTGGGACGTTACGGACATCGTCCCCGCCGGGTGGCCAAGTCTCAAGACTTGCGCTCTTGGGGCTGGCTTCCCGCCCGGGAACGCGGCCGGAGGCGAGCACGGCTTAAGGTAGGTCGAGCTAGTGGTGCGACGACTGTCGTTAACCTGGAGGTTGCCGGTCGGCGGCTCTGCCGTTCACCCAGGGAGGGGAAAAACACCGTGAACGTGGTCATTTTGGCTGCAGGTATGGGTACCCGCCTGGGCCGCCCGTACCCCAAACCGCTGACTCCGCTCGCGGACGGGCGCAGCATCCTCCGCCAGCAGCTCGACCACCTGCGCGGGACGTTCGGGCCGCACGTCCGGATCACGCTCGTCGTCGGGTTCAAGATGGATCTGATCATGGAGGCGGCCGCGGACGACGCCTCGTTCGTCTACAACGAGCTGTTCGACCAGACCAACACCAACCGCAGCCTGCTCAAGGCGCTGCGGCTGGCGCCGCCCGGCGGGGTGCTCTGGCTCAACGGCGACGTGGTCTTCGTGCCCGGCCTGCTCGACGAGCTGCGCCCGCACATCGACCAGGATCGCAGCTTCGTCGCGGTGAACACCGCCAGCGTGGCCGAGGAGGAGATCAAGTACACCCTCGACGGCGACGGCTACGTGAAGGAGCTGTCCAAGCAGGTGGTCGGCGGCCTGGGCGAAGCGGTCGGCATCAACTACGTGGCCACGGCGGACCGCGACACGTTGATGGCGCACCTGCGCCGCTGCGAGGACCAGGACTACTTCGAGCGGGGCCTGGAGACCGCGATCGCCGAGGCCGGCCTGCGGGTGCAGGCGGTGGACATCAGCCGGTACGGCTGCGTGGAGGTGGACTTCGAGCCCGACCTGGAGCGGGCCAACCAGATTCGGAGCCTCGCCAGATGACCGCATTGGCAGCCGACCAGGCGCCCACGGGCCCCACCGCCGCCGACTTCCGCGCCCGCAACCGGGGTGGCGGGCTGTTCACCGAAACCGTGAACCAGTGGCTCGCCGGCCACCTGAACGTCCTCGCGTACCGGCTGGGCCTGCCGCCGACCGCGCTCAGCCTGGTCAACCTGTTCCTCGGGCTGGCTACCTCGATCACGGTGGGCGTGCTCGCCGGCCGGATGCACAGCGGCGCGGTACCGGCCGCCGTGGTCGGGCTCGCGGCGCTGGTGGGCTGGCAGGCGGCCTACACGTTCGACTGCGCCGACGGGCAGCTGGCGCGGGTGACCGGCAAGGCGAGTAGCGCCGGGCGCCGGGTCGACGTGCTGTGCGACGTCGCGCTGCAGATCTGCCTGGTGGCCGCCGTCGGTACGGTCGCGCACGCGTACCACCCGGCGACGCCGACGTGGCTGCTGGCCGCGTTCGCCGGCACCTGGATGACCAACCTGGTCACCTCCGAGCTGCAGAAGGGCGACGCGGCGCAGAGCCTGATCACCTCGGGCTCCCTCCTGGTGCGCACGGTCAAACTGGTGCGCGACTACGGGGCCGTCATCACGGTGATCGCGCTCGTGCTAGCGTTCCTGCCGAGCTGGACGCTGGCGGTCGTGATCGCGTTCACCGCGGTCAACGGGCTGTTCCTGCTGGCGAGCATCGGTGCCGCGGTACGGGCCAGCCTGCGTCCAGCGGGGACCTGACAGCACCTTCGGACAGGCGGCCGGCACATGGCGATGAGCGGCGCCCGCTGGGTCACCGCCGGCCTGGTCGACCAGGTCGTGATGGCCAGCGCCAACGCGGCCATGACCCTGCTGCCGCTGGGCCTGCTGCCCAACCCGCAGCGCGCGGGCACGCTGGTGCTCTCGGTCGGCCTCGGCTACTTCGTGCTCGGCCTGAGCCGGGAGTTCGTCGGCAGCGTCCTGCTCGCGCAGGCCTCCCGGCTGGGCGGCGAGCAGCGGGCCAGGCTGGTGCGGCACGGGCTGGCCGCGGCCTTCTCCGTCGGCTGCCTCGCCGCGCTGGTGCTGCTGGCGGTCTGGGAGTTCTGGCGGCATCCGGGCAAGAACATCGACCTGCCCGACCTGGTGTGGCTGGCGCCGTTCCTCCCGGTGATCCTGCTGCACGACGCCGGCCGGTACGCGTACCTGTCGGAGCGGGAGCCGGCGAAGGCGCTGGTGATCGACCTCGTCTGGGTGGGTACCCAGGCTCTCGTGATCGTCGCGATGGTCGCCACCGGGCACACCTCGCCCGGGCTGCTGCTGGCCAGTTGGGGCATTGGCGCGTGCGCGGGTGCGACGACGTTCCTCCTGCGCAGTGGAGCCAAGCCGTGGCGGGGCGACCCCCGGCGCTGGCTCGCCGAGACCAGGCACCTGTCCGGCTGGTTCACCGCGACGGCACTCGTCGGGCAGATCCACGTGCAGGCGATCGGGTTCCTGGTCAGCGGGCGGCTGAGCAAGCCGGACCTGATCTACCTGCGCTCCGGGCAGACCGCGTTCCTGCAGCCGGTGCAGAATTTCGTCACGGCGATGATGGGCCTGCTGGTGCCACGCTCGTCCCGGCTGGCCGGTCGCGGCGACCGGGCCGGGCTGCACCGCCAGACGGCACGGATCGCGGCCGGCTTCGCCGGGCTCGGAGTACTGATGATCGCGGTGGTGGTACCGCTGGCCCACCTGGTGCTGCCACACCTGCCCAGGTACGCGAGGATCGCTCCGCTGGCGTTGCCGATCGCCCTCCAGTCCGGCATCTACCTGCTGCAGATCCCGTTCAGCGCGGCGGTACGCGGGATGCAGCGGGCCCGGCTGCTGCTCCTCCAGTACCTCATCTTCTCGTCGGCCAGCCTCACCGGGCTGCTGGTCGGCGCGGCCGACAGGCACCTGACCCACGCGGTCTGGGGCCTGGTCGTCGGCTCCGCGACCGGCCTCGCCGCGATGGTGGCGATGTACGTGGTGGCCGCACGCCGCCTGACCGCGGACCCACCGCCGGACGCCGACGGCTCGCCGGCCCTCGTCACGACGCAGGCTGATCTCTGACCGCGTCCCCGGCGGGGGTGAAGAACAGGGCGGCCTCCCCGGCGAGCAGGTAGACCCACAGCGTGCCGCCGGTGCCGCCGAGCAGCCAGTCGGCGAACGGGATGCTGGCCAGCGCGCCGACCGCGGACAGCGTGAACCAGGCCGGTGGCGCCCGCCTCACCCCGCGCGCAACCGGCACGCCGCGGATCGCGTGCCAGAGCAGCAGGGCCAGGCCGAGCAGGAACGCGACCTCGCCCAGGATCCCGCCCCGGCGCAGTGCCCCGACCGCCGAGTTGTCCGTGGTCAGCTTCGGCCGGTCCGCGGCGCTCGTGCCGGTCGTCGCGCGGGTCACCGTGGCGCGGGCGTTCTTCGCGTCCCCGAACAGCTTCTCCGCGATCGTGTCCGCCTTGAACTCGGTGAAGACGGCCGCCCAGGTGGCCGTCCGGCCGCTGGTCATGTCGTCGCCGGCCGAGGAGTACCGGTTGGCGGTCAGGAACGCGGCGCCGCCGGAGCCGATACCGATGACGAGGACCATCGCGAGCGGGACGAGCGCGGCGAGCCACGCGGCGCGGGTGGAGGAGTAGACCTGCATGCCGTCGTCGGGTGCGCCGCCGCGTCGCTGGCGCAGGACCAGCAGGGCGTGCAGTGCGGCGGCGAAACCCAGGTAGAGCAGGCCGGTGCGGGAGTTGACCAGCAGCAGCACGATGGTGACCATGACCAGCACGGCGTACCGCTGCCAGCGCTCGAAGTGCCGGTCCGGGGCGATCCGCAGAGTGATCATGACGGCCACCACCGCGATCGAGTTCGGGTGGTACAGCAGCCCGGGCCCGCCCCAGAAGCGGTACTGCATGTGCCGGCCCCACGCGTTGTGCGGTACCGCGTGCAGGTTGTCCAGCAGGTTGCCCGACCCGACCAGGAACAGCACGGCGAACGCGAGCAGGAACGCGGCCACGATGCCGACGGTCATGTCCCGTCCCGACTTGCGGGTGGCGACCACGACGGCGAGGGCGGCCAGGGTGAAGACGCCGCCGTACGCGATGCGCTGCGCGGTCACCGTGGGGTGCCACACCAGCAGCGCGCCGAGCACGCCCAGGAACCAGTACGCGAGGCCCAGCCAGGCCGCGCCCAGCCGGGGCAGCCGGGCCAGGTCCCGCAGCCAGGGGAACGTCCAGACGGCGAACAGCACACCTTCCAGCCCGAGCACGGCCCACACGACCAGGGGAGTGCCGGTGTAGGCCCAGCTGAGCATGCCGGCGACCACGAACACGCCGCCCAGCAGCAGGCCGGGCAGGGTCAGCCCGCGCAGCGACAGCGCCAGGCCGGCGAGTGCGACCGCGAACGCGGCGGCGAGGAACGCGCGGATGCCCTCGGCACCGCCGGTCAGCGGGCCGGCCTGCACCGACTCCACCAGGCCGGCCAGGATCGCGACCAGCAGCCCCGCATAGAGGAAGTACCGGTGCCGCACGGTCCACCCGCGCGGGTCGAGCAGGGGCCGGCCCTGGCCGGCCGCGGTCCCCGGGTCGAGCAGCAGCCGCAGCCATCCACCCCCCGCCCGCACCGGCGGGACAGACTGGGGTGAAGGAGACTCGACCGTGGACGACCCATGCATGACCCCCGACCCTATCCCCGAGCCGCGCTCGCCACCGGCGGAGGGTGGGGCAGACTGGACGGCATGCCTGAGCTGCCCGAGGTCGAGGCGCTCGCCGCGTACCTGCGCGAGCGCGCTGAAGGCCACACCGTCGCGCGCGTCGAGGTGAGCGCCATCAGCGCCCTGAAGACCTATGACCCGCCGGTATCCGCGGTCGCCGGCCTGCCGCTCACCGGGGCCGGCCGGTACGGCAAGTTCCTCGACATCCGGCTCGGCGACGAGTTGCACCTGGTCATCCACCTCGCCCGGGCCGGCTGGCTGCACTACCGCGACAGCTTCAACTCGCCCGCTCCGCTCAAGCCGGGCAAGGGCCCGATCGCGGTACGGGTACGGCTGGATGACGGCTCCGGCTTCGACCTGACCGAGGCGGGTACGCAGAAGAAACTGGCCGCCTACCTGGTGCGCGACCCGGCCGAGGTGCCGGGGGTGGCGAAGCTGGGCCCGGACGTGCTGGCGGCATCCCGGGAGGAGTTCGCGCAGCGGCTGCGCAGCCGGCGCGGGCAGGTCAAGGGGGTGCTGACCGAGCAGGACGTGCTGGCCGGCGTGGGCAACGCGTACTCCGACGAGATCCTGCACGCGGCAAAGCTCTCTCCGTTCGCGATCACCGACCGCCTCCCCGAGGAGGCGATGGACCGGCTCTACGAGGCCACCCGCCGGGTGCTGACCGACGCCGTCGGTCGCTCGGTCGGGCAGAAGGCCGCCACCCTCAAGGGAGAGAAGCGCTCCGGGCTGGCCGTGCACAACCGTACCGGCCTGCCCTGCCCGGTCTGCGGCGACACCATACGCGAGGTGTCCTTCGCCGATTCCAGCCTGCAGTACTGCCCGACCTGCCAGACGGGGGGCAAGCCGCTGGCCGACCGCCGGCTCTCGCGACTGGTCCGCTGACGTCACTCTTCGTAGTTGTACCAGTGCCGCATCCGGGCCTCCCGGCGAATGATCCACCGGTGTCGTGATCGGTCCCAATGCGGGCTATGCTGTCGCCCCTGTGGGACACTAGCCTGGCGGGGTCGATGGGACCGAGACACGGGTCGCCGCCGCTCCGGGAGCGAGCGCACCGAGGCGACGACCCGAACCGAGAACAGTCCGTGACCGCGCCGCAGGAGGGCACGTCTGAGGTGACCAGGAGTCTCCACCGCATGGCCCCCGAATCGGCCGGGAGAACGATGAGCGATGCCGAGTTCGGCGAGTCCTTCGAGATCTTGCCGAAGGCCAACGGGGTTCCCCGCTCGGCCTGGCTGCGTACCCGGCGCCTGTCCACCTGGCACCGCCCGTACACCCTCGTTCTGCTCGTCCTGGACTACCTCGCCGTACTGCTCGCCGACCAGACCGCGGTCGCCCTGCTGGACAAGGCGCAGTCCGGCTTCAGCCACAACCTCGGCCTGTTCGACGCCATCGTCTATGCCCTGATGCCGCTGCTCTGGTCGATCGTGCTGTGGGGCAACGGCGCGTACGACCGGCGCTACCTCGGCATCGGCACCGACGAGTTCAAGCGCGTGGTGCGCGCGTCGCTGATCGTCGCGTCGATCGTGTCGTTCACCGCGTTCGCCTTCAAGGTCGACCTGTCCCGCCTGTCCGTGGCCGTGGCCCTGATCGGCGCCGCCGCCTACATCTCGATCCTGCGGTACATGGCGCGCCGGGTGCTGTACGTGCTGCGCGGGAAGGGCAGGGCGAGCCACCTCGTGCTGCTGGTCGGCACGCTGCCCGAGGCGATGGAGGTGTACACCGCGGTCACCCGGAACCGGTCGGCCGGGATGATCCCGGTCGGCATCCACGTGACCGAGGGGTACGCGGCGACCCGCCGCCTGACCGTGCCGGTACCGGTGTACGCCGGCCGGGAGGTGGTCCCGCTGGTGCGCGAGGTGGGTGCCGACACGGTCGCCGTGTGCGGTTCGGCCAGCGCCGAGCCGGGCGAGCTGCGCCGGCTGGCCTGGCAGTTGGAGGGCACCGGTGTCGACCTGGTGGTCGCGCCCGCGCTCACCGACATCGCGGGACCCCGGGTACACATCCGGCCGGTCGAGGGCCTGCCCCTGCTCTACGTGGAGGAGCCGACGCTGTCCGGCGTCGCGTGGCTCTTCAAGAACCTGATGGACCGGGTGATGGCCGCCCTCGGCCTGCTGATCTTCTCGCCGCTGTGCCTCGCGGTCGCCCTGGCGATCCGGCTGGGCGACAAGGGCCCGGTCTTCTTCCGGCAGGCCCGGGTGGGCCGGGAGGGCGAGACCTTCCGGGTGTGGAAGTTCCGGACCATGTACATCGACGCCGAGGACCGCCTCGCCGCGCTCGTCGACCAGAACGAGTCGGACGGCCTCATGTTCAAGATTAAGAACGATCCGCGGGTCACCCCGGTGGGGCGCTTCCTGCGCGCCAGCTCGCTGGACGAACTGCCCCAGCTGATCAACGTGCTGCTGGGCGAGATGTCGCTGGTCGGACCGAGGCCGCTGCCCGCCGAGGACGGGGACTTCCTGGGCGATGTGCGCCGGCGGCTGCTGGTGCGTCCCGGCATCACCGGGCTGTGGCAGGTGTCCGGCCGCTCCGACCTGTCCTGGGACGACGCCGTCCGCCTCGACCTCTACTACGTCGACAACTGGTCGCTCACCTTCGACCTGAACATCCTCTGGCGCACCGTCGGTGTGGTTCTCCGTACGAAGGGTGCCTATTAGTAATCAGGCGCCGTTGGCACACTGGTGTCGTGCGCGCCAACCTCTTCGCGGCGCTGGCCGTGCTCGCGCTGCTCGTCGCGCTCGGCGCGGCGGTCTTCGCCGTGGTGCGGCTGCGCGCCCGCCGGGGGATCGCCACCGCGACCCAGCGCGCCACCTACGACGTGCTGCACACGATCGGCCTGGCCGCCGAGCCGCTGCGCGCCGGGCTCAGCACGACCAGCGCCGGCAAGGCGGTACGCCACCTGCGCGCGCTGATCGGTGCCGCCGGTCTGGCGGTCACCGACACGACCGCCGTGCTCGCGTTCGACGGCGACGGCGGCCACCACCTCGACCAGATGCTGGCCGCCGGGACCAAGGCGGCGGACACCGGCCGGTCGACCGTGCTGTCCGCGGGCGACCTGGCGTGCGACCGGGTGGACTGCGCGATCCGCGGCGCGGTCGTGGTACCGCTGCACGGCGGCGCGCTGGTCGCCGTGTCGCAGGGGCCGCCGGCTCCGGGCCTGGTGCAGGCGGCCCGGGAGACCGGGCACTGGGTGGCCGCGCAACTCGCCCTCGCCGAGCTGGACACCTCCCGCGCCCGGCTGGCCCGGGCCGAGGTACGCGCCCTGCGGGCACAGATCAGCCCGCACTTCATCTACAACGCGCTGACCGCGATCGCGTCCTTCGTGCGCACCGATCCGGAGCGGGCACGCGAGCTGATCCTGGAGTTCGCCGAGTTCACCCGGTACAGCTTCCGGGCGCACGGGGAGTTCACCACGCTCGCCGAGGAGCTGCGCTCGATCGACCGGTACCTGACGATCGAGCGGGCCCGCTTCGGCGAGCGGCTGCAGGTGCGGCTGCAGGTGGCGCCGGAGGTGCTGCCCGTGGGGCTGCCGTTCCTGTGCCTGCAGCCACTGGTGGAGAACGCGGTGCGGCACGGGCTGTCGCGCAAGCCGGGCACCGGTACGGTGAGCATCACCGCGCGGGACGCCGGCGCCGAATGCCAGATCATGGTCGAGGACGACGGGGTGGGCATGGATCCCGCGGTGCTGCTGGGCGCCGACGCGGAGGACTCCACCGACGCGGACCAGCACGTAGGATTGTCCAATGTGGACGACAGGCTGCGCGCCGTGTTCGGTGACCAGTTCGGGCTGGTGGTTGAGACCGCGCCCGGCGCGGGTACCAAGGTGAGCATGCGGGTGCCGAAGTTCCATCCCGCGGTGCGCTCCGGATGGGCGACATGACGGCCATGGACAAGCCGGGCCTGCGCGTGCTGGCGGTCGACGACGAGCCGCCCGCGCTCGACGAGCTGGCGTACCTGCTGCGGGTGGATCCCCGGGTGTCCATTGTGTACACCGCGCCGGACACGACCGGGGCGCTGCGCGTGCTGCGCGACGCGGAGATCGACGCGGTGTTCCTGGACATCCGGATGCCCGGCCTGGACGGCATGGAGCTCGCCCGGGTGCTGGGCCGCTTCGCCCGGCCACCG
The DNA here is from genome assembly GCA_039649115.1 of Micromonosporaceae bacterium. Lineage (GTDB taxonomy): Bacteria > Actinomycetota > Actinomycetes > Mycobacteriales > Micromonosporaceae > DATEJJ01. The sequence continues at coordinate 23,737 of JBBWZQ010000374.1, forward strand.
GCGGTGGTCTTCGTGACGGCGTACGACGACCGCGCGGTCGACGCGTTCGAGCTCGGCGTCGCGGACTACGTGCGCAAGCCGGTGCAGGCCGAACGGCTGGCCGAGTCGCTGCGCCGGGTGGTCAACGCGCGACTAGTACCGGCGCACCCGGCGGTCGCGTCGCGGCGCGAGCGCGCCGAGGAGCCCACGATCCCGGTGGAACTGGCCGGTGTCACGAAGCTGCTGCCCCGCTCGTCGGTGCGCTGGGTGGAGGCGCAGGGGGACTACGCGCGGCTGCACACCGCGGAGGCGTCGCACCTGGTGCGGGTACCGCTGGCGACGCTGGCCGATCGCTGGGCCGACGCCGGGTTCGTGCGCATCCACCGGTCGTATCTCGTGCAGTTGCGCCTCATCACGGAGCTGCGCATGTCCGGCGGCGCGTACGTGGTGACCATCGACGGGCGCGAGTTGCCGGTGTCCCGCCGGCACACCCGCGATCTCAAGGACCGTCTGGTGCGCGCGGCCAAACAGGACTGGAGCCGCTAGCAGATCTCGCCCGGGTCGAACTCGACCGCGAACGGCTCCTCGGTGGTGAACCGCTCTCCGGCACGCACCAGAGCGCTCTCGACATAGGCGTCCTGCTCGCGGGTGAGCACAGTCAACGTGCGCTTATCGGGATCGACGATCCAGTACAGCGGGATGCCCGCCCTCGCGTACTCGTAGCGCTTGAGCACGAGGTCCTGTCTTGAGTTGCTGGGGGAGAGCACCTCGATCGCGAGCATTACGTCGGCAGGCTTGACGCCTCGCACCCCGCGTCCGATGACGGAGCGGCGGAAGACCAGGACGTCAGGGATGTAGTAGGTGTTGTCGTTGACGAAGACGCCGGCTCCGGCTGATGCGACGAACAGATCGGGAGGTGCCGCACGCTTGAGTAGTTCGTCGAGATTCGCGGCCGTGCTGACATGAAACAGATCGGGTGCCGGGCTCACCTGCAGCACTCCGTCGAAGAGCTCATGCCGGAGGCCGTCGTCGGGCACATCGAGGAGGTCCTCCACCGTCCAGGGCGAGCCCAACCAAGGGCGCGCGGTTGGTTCGGTCACTGTCATGCCTCCCATCCTGGAGTAGCTGGCGGACGCTCTGCTCCGTTATCCACAGGCGATCGACTTGTCCACAGAATCGTGTAGTCAGCCTGTCACGGACCGTCTCTGCACACTTTCCTCACACAACGACCTCGGCAGGTCCACTCCTGGTGAATACGCTGCCGACCATGAGCGTACGTCGGGTGCTCGTGGTCGAGGACGAGCAGACCATCGCCGATGCGGTCGCGGCCCGGCTGCGCGCCGAGGGCTTCGAGGTCGAGGTCGCCGGTGACGGGCCCGGGGCCGTGGCCGCCGCCGGGCGGGTCCGGCCCGACGTCGTGGTCCTCGACGTCATGCTGCCCGGGTTCGACGGGCTGGAGGTGTGCCGGCGGATCCAGGCGGAGCGGCCGGTACCGGTGATCATGCTGACCGCCCGGGACGACGAGACCGACCTGCTCGTCGGGCTCGCCGTGGGCGCGGACGACTACCTCACCAAGCCGTTCTCGCTGCGCGAACTGGCGGCCCGCGTGCACGCGCTGCTGCGCCGTGTCGAGCGCTTCCAGCAGACCCGGGGGGCCAGCCCGCCGCCGATCCTGCTCGCCGACCTGGAGATCAACCTGGCCGAGCGCCGGGTCCGCCGGGCCGGCGCCGAGGTGCACCTCACGCCGACCGAATTCGACCTGCTGGTGCACCTGGCCGGCCGGCCGCGCACGGTGCTGCCGCGGGAGCGGCTGCTGGCGGAGGTCTGGGGATGGTCCGACGCATCGGGGACGCGCACGGTCGACAGCCACGTCAAGGCACTGCGCCGCAAGCTGGGCGCCGACGTGATCCGCACCGTGCACGGCGTCGGCTACGCCCTGGAGGTGTCGCAATGAGAGATCTGCCGAGGCCGCTGGATTTCGTCGGGTACATCAAGCTCAAGCTCGGCATCGTCATCCTGGTCAGCGGCGCCGCCGGCCTGGCGGTCTTCTGGGGCGTGCTCGGCCGGGTGCCGCCCCTGACGTCGTTGACCGCCATCGCCGTCGCCCTGGTCACCTCCCAGTTCCTGGCCCACGGGATGACCAGGCCGCTGCGCGAGATGACCGCGGCGGCGCGGGCGATGGCCCGCGGTGACTACACGATCCGGGTACGGGCCAGCTCGCGCGACGAGGTCGGGCAGCTCGCCGCGGCGTTCAACCAGATGGCGGCCGACCTGGCCGCGGCCGACCGGCAGCGCCGCGAGCTGATCGCCAACGTGTCGCACGAGCTGCGTACGCCCATCTCCGCGCTGCAGGCCGTGCTGGAGAACGTGGTGGACGGAGTGTCCGATCCGCCGGCGCTGCGCACCGCGCTGGCGCAGACCGAGCGCCTCGGCCGGCTGGTCGCCGAGCTGCTCGACCTGTCCCGGATCGACGCCGGTGTGGCGCCGCTGGAGCTGGCCGAGTTCGACGTGGGCGAGCTGCTGCGGGCGGCGGTACGCGAGGCCGAGGTGGCCTGCGCCGCGTCCGGCCGCCGGGTCGCCTTCACCGCGCTGGCGCGGCCCTCGGCGAAGGCGACCGGCGACGAGGCGCGGCTGCACCAGGTCGTGGCCAACCTGCTGGACAACGCGGCCCGGCACAGCCCACCCGGGGGTACCGTCACCGCGGCCGCCCGGCGGGAGGCGGACCAGCTCGTGATCGAGGTGACCGACGAGGGTACCGGGATCCCGCCCGACCAGCGCGACCGCGTGTTCGAGCGGTTCACCCGCGGCGAACGGGCGACCGGACTCGGCGGCGGTACCGGCCTGGGCCTCGCCATCGCCCAGTGGGTGGTGCAGTTGCACGGCGGCCGCATCGAGGTCGCCGATCCGCCGCACCGGGATCCCCGGTACCCCGGCTGCCGCATCCGGGTGAGCCTGCCCGCGACCGGGAGCTGATTCAGACGACGGCTGGGGGCCGGCACTGATCGCCGCCGTCCCGTCCCCGAGTGCTTGCCCCCGGGGGTAGGGAGGAGACACACTGCCGTCCATGCCGTCCACGACAGAGCCTGGCAAGCGGGTCCGGGTGGTCCTCGCGGACGTACCGCGCCAGCGGCACGTCCGGCACACCCGCGTCGAGCTGGAGGAGCAGACCGGGATCGGCGAGGCGCTCGTCAGAGGCCTGGTACGCGCCCAGCTCGCGCTCGCCCTGCGGCTGGCCGCCGTGGTCGCGGTCGGGCTGGGCGGGCTGCCGCTGCTGTTCGCGGTCGCCCCCGCCGTCGCCGGCACCCGGCCGTTCGGCGTGGTGCTGCCCTGGCTGCTGCTGGGCGTCGCGGCCTACCCGTTCCTGTTCGGCGTCGGCTGGGCGCACGTGCACCTGTCCGAACGCAACGAGCGGGACTTCACCGACCTGGTGGAACGGCACTGAACGCCTACGCCGTACCGGCGATCGTCGCGGTCACCCTCGCGACCGTCGGCATCGGCGTGTACGGGCTGCGGCTGGCCCGTACCACCTCGGACTTCCTGGTCGCCTCGCGCGCGGTCAGCCCCTCCTGGAACGCCGCCGCGATCAGCGGCGAGTACCTGTCGGCCGCGTCGTTCCTGGGCGTGGCCGGCCTGATCCTCAAGCACGGCGTGGACGTGCTCTGGTACCCGGTCGGGTTCGCCGCCGGCTACCTGGCCCTCCTGCTGTTCGTCGCCGCGCCGCTGCGCCGCTCCGGCGCCTTCACCCTGCCCGACTTCTGCGAGCTGCGGCTGCACTCCATGCGGCTGCGCAAGCTGGCGACCGCGTTCGTCATCGTGATCAGCTGGCTGTACCTGGTGCCGCAGATGCAGGGCGCCGGCCTCACCCTGCGCACGGTCACCGGCGCGCCGTACCTGACCGGCGCGATCCTGGTCGGCGCCGTGGTCACCGCGAACGTGGCACTGGGCGGGATGCGCTCCATCACGTTCGTGCAGGCCTTCCAGTACTGGCTCAAGCTGTCCGCGCTGCTGGTGCCGATCGTGTTCCTGCTGATGCACTGGCAGGCGGACGGCCGTCCGGCGCTGGCGCCGCCGGCCGGCGACACGTTCGCGCGGCAGACCACCGTCGTGTTCGACCACGCCGCACGCGTCACCCTCCCCGATCAGTCCACAGTGGAGGTACCGGCGGGTGGGCGGCTCGTGTTCGAGGCGGGGACGCCGGTGCCGCGGGTGAGCGGCGTGAGCTTCCAGCAGGGCCGGACCTGGCTGCTGCCGGGCCTGGCGCGCCAGGGCAACCTGGGACTGATCGGCACGTACTCGCTGATCCTCGCCACGTTCCTGGGCACCATGGGCCTGCCACACGTGCTCGTGCGCTTCTACACCAACGCCGACGGCCGGTCCGCGCGGCGTACCACCCTGGTCGTGCTCGGCCTGGTCGGCCTGTTCTACCTGCTGCCCACCCTGTACGGGGTGCTGGGCCGGGTGTACACGCCGCAACTGTTGATGAGCGGGCAGACCGATGCCGTCGTGCTGCTCCTGCCCGGCGCCGCGCTCGGCGGCGGCACCACCGGCCAGCTGCTCGGCGCCCTGGTCGCGGCCGGCGCGTTCGCCGCCTTCCTGTCCACGTCGTCGGGCCTGTTGACGAGCGTGGCCGGGGTGCTGTCCACGGACGTCATCGGGACCGGCTCGGTGCGTGACTTCCGGTTCGCCGCCGTGGTGGGCGGCGTGGTGCCGGTCGTGCTCGCCTCCCGCAGCGGCCAGCTGGACGTCTCGCAGGTGGTCGGGCTGGCCTTCGCGGTCGCCGCGTCCAGCTTCTGCCCGCTACTGGTCCTGGGCATCTGGTGGCGCGGGCTGACCGACGCCGGCGCGGCGGCCGGCGTGCTGGCCGGCGGCGGGGCGGCGCTGGCCGCGGTGGTGGTGAGCCTGGCCGGGCCACCGCTGACCGGCTGGCCGGGGGTGCTGATCCAGCAGCCGGCCGCGTGGACGGTACCGCTGGCCTTCGCGGTCATGGCGATCGTCTCGATGAGCACCCGCCGGCGGGTACCGTCGAACGTCGGCATGATCATGTTGCGCCTGCACGCCCCGGACGCGCTGCGCCTCTAGACTGGAGGCACGGCGAGCCGCGTCTCCAGCAGGGTGGCCTCCGCCTGATTCGCTAGCAGGGGCAGGTGTTCTGCTTGGCGCACGACGATATCCGTGTTCCGGCCGGTGCGGGACTGGGCGAACGCGTGCGGACCGCCCGCGTCAAGCGAGGTATGTCGCGCGAGGTGGTCGCGGGTCTCTGCGGACGGTCCGAGGAATGGCTGCGACAGATCGAGCGCGGTCGCCGTGGCACCAGCCTGAGAATGGTGACCCGGCTGGCGGAGGTGCTCCGGGTTTCCGACCTCACGGAGCTCCTTGGTGAGGAGGTGCCGACCGCCGTGTACGCGCGACCGGCACATGACGCCTTGGCGCGGGTTCAACGGGCGCTCGCCACCTGGTCACCAGAGTCGAACGGCACCCCGTCTGACCTTGCCGACCTGCGCCGCCGGGTAGCGAGCGCCTGGCTCCTGCGGTCGATGTCGAGCACTGATCGATCCGATCTGGCGGCAGTTCTTCCGGACCTGCTCGTCGATGGCCAACGGTCTGCGAGGTCGACACAGCGGCAGGAGGCATACCAACTCCTGGCAGAGGTGTATCACCTCAGCCAGCTGTACCTGTGCTATCAGCCGGCGCCGGAGTTGCTCTGGGTGGTCGTTGACCGTGGGATGTCCGCGGCCCAGGCGTCAGGCGATGCCGCAACCCTCGCTCGCGCGGCCTGGTTTGCCGCGTACCTCTACCGCGATTCAGGCGCACTCGATCTCGCGCATCAGGTGGTTGACGATGCGTTTGGCTATCTCGCGGTCGCCGGCGACCGGTCACCCGCGGTCGAGCGTCAGCGCTGCGTGGTACACCTCGCCTCCGCGTGGAATCACGCGCGGGACGGTCATCCCGCACAGGCGTGGCGGGAGTGGGACGCGGCCGTTGACGCCGATGCCGGTGCTCAGCCGGACTCCGCTCATGCTCTGTTCGGCGCCCGTTGCGACGACATGGCACTGACGCTCGATGTCGAACTTGGCAGGGCCGCCTCGGCGTTGCGCCGTGCGGCGGCCACAGATGTCAACGCGATAGTTTCGGTGCCCCGGCGAACCCGCGTCATGATCGAAGCCGCCAGGGGCCACCTACTCAAGAACGAGCACACCGGCGCCGTGCATCTGTTGCAGCGGGCACACCGGACCTCGCCCGAGGCGACGTTGTACAGCATGCACGCCCGGAGCATGGTTCACGGGATGTCCACCTCGGCTCCGCCAATGTTGAGGGCCGAGGTCGACCAGTTGGCCAGCGCCCTTCGCATCGGTTGACGGCGAGGGGGTACAGGCCGTACCCCCCGCAGTTCGTACCCGCCACACGGTGACAACGCGCCTACCGTCCGTCTCATCAAGTGTGGCCGTTGGTGCCCGCAGCGGCCCAACGGCTGGGCTTGGGGAGTGGGCGGCAGAGTTGGCCGCCCACACCCGTCCACATACAGGTGGGAGAGGGAGTCGTGGGTACGACGTACCTTGCGCACGCTGTTCTGGAGCAGCTCGGCCACGCGCAGGCCGAGATCGACGCGCATCTGCACACCCGACTCGGGAGCTGCACGACATGCGGGCGGCCGGCGCCGTGCGCCGCCAGGCTGGCCGCCTCGGCCGTGTTCGCGAGGTATCAGCGGCTGCCGCATCGCCGCCCTGGCCTGGCCCTGTGGGGAGCGGGCCAGTGAGTGACGACCACCGCCCACGGCGTTCGGGGTGGAGCTGTGACACTTGCGGGGCGGGCTGGCCTTGTGCGAGTGCTCGCAAACTCCTCAGCGAGGCGTACCGGAGTGAGCCCGATGGACTCGTGATCCACATGTCCAGGCTCCTGGCATGGGCGGCCGAGGAACTGGACGCGGCGAACCCGACCAGGCTGTACCGGCGATTCGTCGGGTGGACTCTCGCGAGCGGCCAAGTGTGCCGGGTCTGCGGCAAGCCGAGGCACGACTGCACGCCCGGCGTGCCGCCCAGGCTGGTCCCCTGCAACGGCTACGCCATGGAGCCGATCCAACGGAACCGCTGGCCTTCGCGGTCATGGCGATCGTCTCGATGAGCACCCGCCGGCGGGTACCGTCGAACGTCGGCATGATCATTCTGCGCATGCACGCCCGACGCCCTGCGCCTGTAGTCGGTGGCACCGCGCTGGGTCTTCGAACCAGCGGGCCGCCCCGGTGCCGTGTGATCACGGTGCTTGCCCGCGTGCCGTTACACGGAAATGCCAGCCCACCGCGCGAAACCTGCCAACGAGCCGGTCGCCCGACGGTCCGATTCCGCAAGTGCCAGGACGGTGGCGCGCACCTGCGGATGGCCCCGGATCCGATCGGGCGCGATCCTGCGCGCCAGGTTCAAGTGCGCCAGCGCCTGCTTCCGGTCGCCATGGAGAAGCCAGGCTCGCGCTTGGTCGACGTGATGATGCCCGACCCGCTCCGGACGGGCAGGGTCGACTATCTGGACGCGCTCGCCGCGCTGCACCGACTCCGTACCGTCGTAGTTCTCGACCGGGATCGCGCACCAGTGGATGTTGATGTTCAGCCGCGATGCGTCCACGTTGTAGTACGGCCTGGCCGGTGGGTCGAACCTCTCGGAGACGGCCCGCGCCTCGCGTATGTACTCGTCGCCACGCTCACCGTCACCTGCCCGGGCGGCGAGTACGGCCGCTCGTAGATGGAGCTGGATGGCGACCGCCTGATCGGCTGCTCCGTCGCCGACGTACTGGTGTGCCCGCTCCAGCACTCGCAGGCCGAGCCGGTAGTCGCCGTTCTGCAGATGGCGACTGGTGCGGTGGTAGGCCGAGATGGCCGCCCGGAGCGGGTCACCCGTGGCCGGCGCGAGAGCCACGTGCCGTTCCGAGGCGATCGCCGCGAGATCGGCCTGGCGGAACTGCCCGGCCACACTCGCCGCGAGCCGGTATCCGTCATGGAGCGCGGCCCGCCCCTGCTCGCCCTGTTCGGCCAGCACGTACAGATGCGGCAGCAGACCCGGCAACGCGTGGGCGGCGTCTTCGTAGTGCAGGCGGTACACGTCCCTCGCGATGTCCCGCAGGCGTCGCACGGCATGAGTCAGGCTCATCGGTACGCCGTCAGGACGGGGGTCGTCGAACTCGTCAAGCGCCGCGCGAAGTTCCGCGACGCCGGCCGCCTCGGTCGCGGGCTGCTCGGCCAGTTCCCGCTCCTCCGTGCCGTACAGGTAGTCAGGCTTCACGCGGAGCACCCGGGCTGCGGTGGCGACAAACGCGGCACTTGGCGGCACGCTGCCCTGCTCGATCTTCTTGATCAGCGAGACGGAGAAGCGTGTGCCCGCCGAGAGTTGCTGCTGGGTCAACCCACGCAGCTTGCGCAGCTTTCGCAGCCGTGCGCCAACCTCGTGGTCCTCCGTCACACCTCCACCATGCCACCCCTCGCCCAGGGTCGTACCTGCGTTGTCCCTCCAGCGGTTGCGCCACGGCCATCATTCTCCGTGTGTCGACCGGTGCCGTTGTGGCTACACGCGGTGACGGGCGACCGGGTGCGGGCAGTGGGCCTGCTGCTCGCACCCTTCCATCGACCCGGGCGCAGGAGGCCGGAGAGGAAGTCGCGAGTACGACGTTTGAACGGCGGCGACCACCAGCCAGAGCGCCTAGAGTGGAAAGTCGGCTTCCACCCCCGGGTTGACGAGGGTGTCGCCCGGGTTCGTTACCGTCGCAGGCGTGGATCCCACGGATGCGCCCGCACTCGCCTTGCGCGGGCTGACCAAGCAGTTCGACCGGAAGCTCGCGGT